>CAZMBZ010000047.1:18075-21210 GCA_964564285.1 uncultured Planctomycetaceae bacterium
AAATGAAGAAGAAGCGGAAACAGGATACGGAGACGAACAGATAAGGTCTGTTTCTTTTTGACCTCTGCGCCTCTGCGGCTCTGTGGTAATCCTTTTGTTTGCGGCAGATAATGGCTGGAACTAATCCTACATTCAGCGAATCGTGGTATCGCGTGGCTCACCTTCGGCCGCGGCTTCGAGCCACCGTGCAGACTCGCCGCCAGCACTTTCGCGGGCGGATATGGCACATCGTCCAGGACCCGGTCAACAACAGTTTCTTCCGGCTTCACCCGGCGGCGTATCGGTTCATTGCGATGCTGGATGGCCGGCGAAGTGTCGCCGACGCATGGCGGGCCTGCACGGCGACGATGGGCGACGACGCACTTACCCAACCCGAGGCCGTGCGGGTACTTGGGCAGCTTTACTCCGCCAATCTAATCCAGGCGGAACTGCCCCCGGATGCCGAAGGGCTTTTTCGGCGTCATCAGAAGCGCCGCGGGCGTGAGATTCGCAGTTGGCTGACCAACGTTCTCTTCCTCCGCGTACCGATTTTCGACCCTGACCGACTGCTGGGCGTGCTTGGGTCCGTGGCGGGGTGGCTCTTCTCGCCGGTGGGTTTTGTGCTGTGGATTGCGATGTTGATCGCGGGCGTTTACATGGCGGTCGGGGCGTGGAGCGAGCTGTCCGGGCGCGCGGCGCAGATGTTCCAGGCTGATCGCCTCCTGCGAAATCTTCCAGCCCTGTACGGAGCGTTTGTGCTGACGAAAGTCTTGCACGAGCTAGGCCACGGCCTGGCGTGCAAGCGATTCGGGCAGCTTTCGCGTGGCGGCGGCGAAGTTCACATAATGGGTGTAATGTTCCTGATCTTCGCGCCCATGCCATACGTGGACGCCTCCAGCGCGTGGGGGCTGCGGAGCAAGCTCCACCGCACGATCGTCGGGGCGGCTGGGATGATGACCGAACTCGCCCTCGCTGCCGTTGCAGCCGTGACGTGGGTATGGACCGCCGACGCCACAAGCCCCTGGCAGCAAAGCCTGCACGCGGCGTGTTATTATGTGATGTTCATATCCAGCGTCGCGACGATCGTCTTCAACGCCAACCCGCTACTTCGGTTCGACGGCTACTACATTCTCTCGGACCTGCTGGAGATTCCCAACCTCGCCGAGCGGTCGCGGCAGTACGTTCTGTACCTCGTCAAGCGATACGCCTACGGAGTGCGAGGAGCGACAAACCCCGGCGCAGGCCGCGGCGAGAAGGCCTGGCTGGTGGGCTACGGCCTGGCGTCCACGGCATTTCGATTGTACATCTCCGTCCGGATTCTGCTGATGCTGGCCGAACGGTATCCAGTGATCGGCGCCGCCGTCGCAGCCGTGATGGCAATCGCCTGGCTGGTAATGCCGCTGGGGCGCTTCCTCAAGTACCTCGCCGTCGGGGGCGAACTGGCCCGAACGCGGGCGCGAGCCCTGGCCCTGACAGCCCTGGCCGCAGGGCCAATTGCGGTGGCACTGGCACTGCCAGACGCGCCGGACCGATGGCGGTTCGAGGGCGTCGCCGAACCGCTACGCGTGGCATACATTCACGCCGGGGCCGACGGATTCATCACCAGCGCTCTGCCCAATTCGGTGTGCGTGCAAGGCCCCGACGCCAACGAAAACGCCGGAGATGTGCTGCTGTCGGCCAGGAATCGCCAACTCGCCCAGGACGCCAACGACCTGAAGGCCGAGATGGAAATCACCGCCGCGAGGCGACGAATCGCCCAACTAGAAAGCGCCAAAGACCCCCACGACCTCGCCCTGGTGCAGGTGCTCGACACCGCGATGGCCAGCCTGAAAACCCAGCAGAGGCTCCTGAGTAAGGAACTGGCGAGCCTGACAGTCCGCACACCGCTGACCGGGCGATGGATATCCACCGAGGCAGATCACCTCGACGGAGTGTATCTCAAAAAGGGACAAAAGGTTGGAAAGGTCGTTACCATCGACCGCATCGTCATAATCGCCCCATGCCCCCATCGTCTTGCGGGCATGTTGCTGGCCGAGGTAAAACCCGAGGTTGAGGTCGAGATCCGCCTCGTCGGTGAGCCGTCGACCGTATTGCGCGGCAAATGGGAAATTCGCCCGGCCGGGGCAAGAGGCGAAGATGATCCGCCCATCCTTGCTTCGTCAATAAACCCCGATGCCACCGACGGACCAGGTCCCGACGGCGCAGCCTTCGAGCTTCGCGTAACTCCGCACGGCCCGGACACATCACGAATCATGCCCGGGCAGTCCGTCGTGGTCCGAATAGAACTCCCGCCCCGGCCTGTCATCGCCCAGTGGTGGCGGTCGGTCAGGCAGATGGCCCAGCAGCGGTTCCGCATTTTCTGACCGCCTGCCTGCGGGAGAATCGGTTATGCCACTGGCAGACTTTTTTTAAGAATCACTAAAATCATCTCCCAAAAAACAGCCGTCAGGCAAATTCTTCTGGATCGTGGCGGCTTTTTCCCTGGCGGACAACTTGTTTACACCGGAAAGTGTCCCACTGGCATCTTTCGCATAACTTTTGCTTGATTATGACCTTGCGCCACACACCCGCGCACAGGAATATTGAAGTGCGATAATCGGCCGGCCCCGCCTGCCGGGAATTGGGGCGAAATATACGATAAGGTCGCCCTTGAGGCAATTTTGAGGCTTGACGAATCGGCGATTTGAAGTACAATGCAGTTGCTCAAGATGCCCTTGACGACAAGAACGGGCCGCTCAGCCCGCGGTCGGACAGGGAGACATATTTTAAGAGAGGAGAGTGCTCAATGCTCAAGCACACGTTTGTATTAGGACTAGCGGTTGTCGGCATGATGTTGGCTTCTCCATGCCAGGCTAAACTTATCAACGAAAACGCCGATGTTCTCTACCATCCATCGGGCCAACCCACTTCGGAACAAACACTTACCAACCAGATACAAGGTACGTCAGTCGCTGTGTCCGGTGCTCACTCGAACGACAAGCCGGTTCCTCCGCAACCGGAAGACTTCTTCGCCGACACGCACACGGTGGTATTCGGAGACCTTCTAACTGGCCAAAGCGGCATCTTCGCCTTGGACCAGTTCAACCCAAACCGCACCCTGAACAACGACGGGACCACTGCAATCACCCACTTGCAGGGCGTGCTGCTCTATTTCAC
>CAZMBZ010000048.1:0-21198 GCA_964564285.1 uncultured Planctomycetaceae bacterium
AGCAGGTCCAGCAGGTAACTCGGCAGCGGCACCAGCAGTGTCGCCAGCACCATCGCCACGCCAGCGGCCAGGAGAATATCGTTGTGGGCCATCAGGCGGTGCAGAGGCCCTGCCGCCTCGATGCCTGGGTCCAACGATTTGTTCTGTGACTCGGCCATTAGCTAACTAAAAGCATTCCTGCTGTTTCCATAGATCCTATAGGAACCATGGGACATGTAAATCCCATGCCTTCGCCGTTCATCGCAGCGCCCCGCGCCGCATGCGGTAGATCATCGCCAACACCTCGGCCACTGCCACGAACAGGTCCGGGGCGATCGGATCGCCCACATCCGTGCTGCCGTATATCGCTCGCGCCAATGACGGACGCGTCATAACGGGCACATTGTGCGCACGAGCGATTTCCTTGATCTTTTCGGACATCAGGTCCGCCCCCTTGGCCACTACAACGGGCGCGCCTCCGGCCTTGCGATCGTACCGCAAAGCCACCGCGACGTGCGTGGGGTTGGCAAGCACCACATCCGCTTCCGGGACATCCTGAAGCATCCGCCGATGCGCTATATCGTACTGCACGCGACGTATGCGCCCTTTCAACTCCGGCGAGGCCTCGTACTGCCGCTGCTCCTCCCTTATCTCCTGCTTGGTCATTCGCATTTGTTTGTAGTAATGCCACTTCTGATACAGCAAATCCACCCCAGCGATCACCACCATCCCCACCGTCACTCGCACAAGCAGGCCGAAGACCAGCCGAGCCAGCGCATCGACCTGTGCCTCGGGCGTCAGGAATTCCAGTTGGAGGCAAACCCCCAGCTTGTCGCCGAGATATCGCCAGACTATCCAAAGGATCAGGACCGTCTTGGCAATGCCCACAAGCGTCTGCACCACAGCCCGACCGGAAAACAGGTTCTGCATACCGCGAACGGGCGAGAGATTCTCCCAGCGGATTGTAATCGCCTTGGGAGAAAACACCCACCCACCGGTAACCAGCCCGGAGAACACCGACACCGCGATAGCGCCTAACAGCAACGGGGATATCACACCCAGCGCCCGTATACCAACCGAACGGAACAAACTGGTAAGACCCTCGAGGTCCATATTCACCGAGTAGCTCAGCGTCAGTCCGTCCCGGGCCAGGGAGGTCATCCAGGCGTATAGACTCGGCGCCGTAAACGCCAGCAGCACCAGCAGCATTATGAACATGAAAGCCGAGGGCAATTCCTGGGTCTGGGGCATCTGCCCTTCCTCGCGCGCACGCCGGATGCGCTCGGGGGTGGCCTTCTCGGTCCGATCTGACGCCGGTTTGTCCGCCAATATGGTTTCTCACTGGATCAAAAATCTGTTGAGCCATCCGCCCAACTGTGCTCCGAAACGCTCCAGGCTCGGCAACGTGACCGCTGCCAACAACAGCCCCAGGCCCACGCGAAGCGGAAAACTCTGGGTAAGCACGTTCATTTCCGGCAGGACCCTCGCCAGCACGCCTAGCACAACCGACAGCACCAGGAATCCAGCCAGCACAGGCCCGGCCAGTTTCAGCGCAAACAGCAGCATGGCCGAGCCCGCCCGTACGAGCCCCTCGGCAAGAGCACCAAAATCCACCTGCCCGCCCAGCGGAAAAACAACCAGGCTCCGCTGGAGTATCCGCATGAGCAGCAAATGGCCACCCGCCGCCAGAAACAACAACACGAACGACATCTCTATGAGTATCGTGATCGCCGCCTTCTGACCACCCATGGACGGATCGACTATGCCGGCGTCACCATGACCCATCTGCATCGCCATTATGCTCCCCGCCTGCTGGACGGCCAGGAAAACAAACTGCACCGCAAGGCCCAGCCCCACCCCGCAGGCAATCTCCCTGACGACCAGCAAACCTATCCCCAGCGAAGTGACAGACGATAGTTCCACAAGCTCAACCCTGCCGACTCCCGCCATCGCGAAGAACAACGTCATCGTCATCGCCATACCCGCCCTGACAACCATCGGCAACGACTTCCAGCCGAATACCGGCAGCACGGTCAGAAACGCCGACACCCGCGCCAGAAGCAACAGGTACGGCAAAATCAGTTGTAAAAGCGGGTCCATGTTCATTGTGTGATGTTCTTCATGTGACCAAAAATCTCGTACGTCAGGTTCATCACCAGTTGAATCATCCAGTTGCCGCAGACCAGCAGTGTGATCGCCACGGCCGCCAGCTTGAGCACCAGCGCGATGGTCATGTCTCTGATACTCGTGACCGCCTGGAGAATCGAAACCACAAAGCCCACCACCAGCGTAACGACGAGCACCGGCATCGAGACCATCAGCCCGACCTCCAGCGTTCGCTTGCCGATGTATAAAATCTGAGCGCTATCCATGGCAGTCCTCAGTGAAAACTCGTCACGAGCGTCTTGGCCAGCAACTGCCAGCCATCCACCAGTACGAACAGGATTATCTTGAAAGGCAAGGAGACTATCGCCGGCGGCAACATCATCATGCCCGCGCTGAGCAGAATGCTGGATATGACCAGATCCACCAGCAAGAACGGGATGAACAGCAGACATCCCATCTCGAACGCGGTGCGGAACTCGCTCATCGCGAACGCAGGCACGACCACGTGCGTGGGAATATCCTGGAGATTCTCCGGAACAGGTATCTCAGCCATCCCGGCGAACAGCCCCATGTCGGAAGCGCGAGTCTGGCGGACCATGAAGCCCTTGAGATGGTCCATGGTCTGGCTGCACGCCTGGTCGAACTCCACCTCCCCTGCCAGGTACGGCTGAATCGCATCCCGGTCCACAAGCGCGAACGTTGGCGACATCGTGAAGATGGTAAGGAACAGCGACAGCCCGATCAGGGCAACGGTCGGCGGAATGTTCTGGGTGGTCAGCGCCCGGCGGACAAACGCCAGGACGATCACGATCCGGGTGAACGAGGTCATCATCACCAGCAGGCTCGGCAGCAGGGCCAACGCGGCGAAGACAATGGCCATCTTGATCGGCGCAGACCAGCCGCTGGGGTCCTCGCCCGGGGTCGGTGATGTGGCGCGGTCGATCAGGTTGACCACGTCGCCCACCCCTGGCGGCCCGGCCGGCGAAGGCGCGGTCGTCGGCTGGGTTGTCGAAGTAGTGGTCGCCGGAGCGGTCGTCGGCGCGGTCGTTGGCTGGGCCGCGGCGACGGCAGCTAACGCCAAGCATACAATCGCTATAAACGCGGCCCGGGCCATCACCGTATGCCCTCCCGCGCGATGGTTTCCTCGAACGATTCTCCGACGGCCCCCGTAACATCGGCCAGCATCGACACGTGCTCGCGAGTGCTGGATACCAGCAGTTCCCTCTTGCCGACGCGAAGCAGGTGAACGTTCTTGTTGGGGCCAAGACAGGCGGTTTCCAACACCGAGATATGCCGGCCTCGACGCTGCTGAATACGCGGACCATACCTGCGGACCATCCAAAGCCCGACCACGCCCAGAACGGCAATGACCACTACGATACCGATCATCTGCCAGAGCGGGCCGCCCAGGCCGCCATCATCGAACGCGCCCGTCTGCTGGCTGAACTTGCCCCAACTCGACGGCTTGCTCGCAGCCTTAACACCACCAGCCGAGGCAGGCTGCGACGTCGTGGCAGCAGAACCACCAGACGGAACCGCCGCCAAACCCGCTGGCGGCGAGCCGACGCCCAGTTGAACGCATACCGTCAGCAGGAATAATACTCCCACCAACAGTACCAGGCCCCAGCGCCGGCCGCGCATTGCGTATGCCAGAGAAGAACTCATGCCCTAACGCATGCATATATCATGCCAAACCGGGATTCAGCCAATCCAAGGGGGTTCTGGCCCGACATAAGGCCAGCGCGCGTGGAAAAATTAGACGCCTTGTAGCAAAAGCATACACATAACCGTCGGAGGGCCTTGGCCGGGACTGTTAGACGCCGCCTCCATCCTCCGCTTCCGGGTCGGTGGCCAGGATTTCCTTTATCCGCACGCCAAGGTGATCGCCTACCACCACCAGATGCCCGGTGGCGAAGCGCACTCCACGCAGGAAGAGATCGATCGGCTCGCCCACCTGGCGGTCCAGCTTCAGTACGGAGCCCGGCCCCATCTCCAGCAGATCGCGAACGGCCGGACGGGCCTGGCCGAGACATACGGTCACGGACATCGGACTGTCCAGCAGAATGTCTATCTGCCCTCCGCCCGGCGTCTGACAGGTATCCCGAACCTCTGGGAGGTCCGCCTCCTGAACCAGTGGGCCAGTCCCGGCGGGCTCGGCGGGCTCGGCGGGCTCGGCGGGCTCGGTGGGCTCGGTGGGCTCGGCTGACTCGGCGGGGTCGGCAGCTTCGCTGGGCTGGGCAGCCTCCGTGGGCTCGGGCGTATCTTCTGCTGTGGTTTCGGATTCGGTCTGGCTCATCGGTACCGTCCTTGGTGTCCTGATGTCGGATTCATGTTTGCGGTTTCTACTTCTCTTGCTGCATGGGGCAGAACTCGGCGAACTGAAGGGCGAATTGCCCATCCTGCCTGGCTGGATGGCCGCGAAGTACGAGCTTGCCGTCTACGTCCAGGTCGAGAGGTTCGTCTATTGACTGGTTCAGCACGACCACGTCGCCCGGCGCAAGTGCCATTACCTCCCGAACCGACAGCGTGGCTGAGAGCATTGCCTGGGCTTCGACGGGCATCTGATCGACGTGACCTCGCAAGGCGGCGCTTGCCTCGGCGCGGTTCGCACGGGGTGCCGGCTCGCCAGCCAGCAGCGCCGCGGTCGGCCCCGTCAGCAAAATGGCTAGATCGCCCTGGCCGGGTTCCTTGGCGGCAAGCTCCAGCAGGCAGTATTCTGCGGCGTCCTGTGGGTCGAGCACTTCGGCAAAGGTTTCCAGCTTACGCGTCGCCTGAAACGCCGCGCCACCGAAGCTCCCAGCCGCGGTCCGCAAGGCCTCGACGAAACCAGCGGCAATATCCAGCAAAAGGTCTCGCTCCAGGGCGGACAGTTCCCTTGCCTCACCGTCGCCATCGTCGTCGGCCTCGCTCGGGCCGCAACCGCCCAACAGCTTGGCCAGCCATTGCGCAGCCGTCGCATCCGACAGGCCTATCATGCCGACGACGGCGTCGCCGGCCTCGACGGATATGGGCACGACGTAACGGAAGTTCTCTGCAGAGGCCTGCCGCAACTCGCCTGCATAGTGCTGCTCCCACGACGCCGGCAGGAAGTCCACCGACGTCTGAAGCATCTGCTGGGCCTTCAGGCCAGCGCAGTGGGCTATCTGCCCAGCGAACTCGTCCAGTCTCTCCAATTGGCCACGGGTAAAGCGGTTGGGCTTGTCGAATGGATAATCCACCGCCTCGGCCTGCGGGGTTCGCACGGGCCGACTTCTGGCAGCGCTGGTCAACCGTTCGACAAGGTCTTTGGTTATGTCCCGAGGCGAGGAGATCATTGCACCGCGAACTCCTTGAATAGCACGTGGTGAATGCGTGGAGGCTGTTGGGGCCAGATCTGCTCGTTGAACGCCTCGCAGATTTCCCGGCGGACGCGATTGAGGCTCTGAGCGCCGCGGACCTCATCCAGCGTTCGCCCGGCCAGGTATACCGCCAGCCAGTTCTTGAGCTCCGGCATACGCTGCTCGACCTGCTTGCTCACCTCCAACTCCTGCTTGGCGTCGAAGGCCAAAGTGATCGTAGCCCGAACGTATCGGGCCAGCCGGGGCTCGTCCAGGTTGATGGTGATCGGTTCGATGTCAAGATATTGGTACGCACCACCCGCGCTGGAAGGCGCCCCGGCCAGGGCCGGGTCGGATCCGGGCCCCGTCTGAGGATCGGAGGCATTGGCGGTCTTAATGGCATTGCCGGCGTAGATGCCGCCGGCAGCACACAGCGCTACCGTCAAGACCAGCAGCACCAGCCAGACGATACTGTTACCGCCTCCGCCAGGGCTCGACTTCTTCTTGGTCCCGCCAATGAGCGCATCGGCGGCGTTGGTTTGTTCTTGTTCAGCCACGTTTTTCACCATTACCCATTATCGCAAGGATGATCGAGTCGACCGGCTTTGCCAAACCCACTCGCTTGCACCACTGACTTCCTTCTCCAGCGCCCCAGGACATCACCTCAAGACTGCCCGCTTGTATGTCCGAGGCCAACTCCTGACGAAGATACTCCGACGCACGCCTGGCACGCCTGGCCGACAGAACCCACCGCTGCTTGTCCGTGCCCGCATGAGCAACAACGGCTATCACGCAGAGTTTTGCCTTTCGGCCAGCCAAGCCCTGTCGCAGCTCGGCCGTCAGTTGACTGAGGGCGCTGCGGCCTGACGCATCCAGTTCCACCCCTTCGAGAGGGTACTTCACATCCAATCGCCGCAATCCAAGCAGGTTACCGCTAGCATCTTCGCCACGGGTCTCCATCGCCTCGGTCATCTCGGCGAACGCCTGGCGGATCTGATCTTCCTGATCGTCAATGATGCGTTCCCGATTCTCGTCGTCTTTGGTATCGTCATTGGGGGTGGGGTACTTGATCTTGCGGTAGTCGAACTCGGCCCCTTTGGGTTTTCCGAACAACCAGTCCGGCAGGCCGCACTGCGAGACAGCCCGGCGATATGAACCCATGCCGGCGTTGAAAAGGGTCTTGTCCTGAGTGGTCGCGAACGCCTGCATCATCACAAAGCATGCCAGCAGGTTCGTTATCATGTCGCCGAAGGAAACCACCCAGCCCGGAATGCTGTTGGGTTCGAGTTCCTTCTTGGCGCTGCGACGACTCATCGGATTACCTCCTTGCGAAGAAGAAGAATCTCAATAACCGGCGAACGAACGCCCTTGCCGGTCTGATCGTCGGTTATGCAAAATCGGTCCCGAGCCACATGGGCGTCCTCGCTGATACAAGAGACCACCGCCCACGCCCGCTTGAGCTCCAAATCCTTCGCCCCGCCTTCGGCAGTTCCCTTCTGACGCACAATCGCCCGGACAGGCAGCAGTCGCATGTACGAGCCGATGAACTTGAGGTTCGTTCGGCCGGCCGGGGTCAACAGTTCACCGGAACCCCAGAACAACTTGCTGGCCGGGATGCGTATCGTAACCTGGTCGTGGAACGCCTTGACGTTCGGGACGGCGTCGTGGTGGGTCTTGCGGAGCGGCTCGGGAGGCGCATCAGACGGTTTTTCGGCCCCCTCGACCGTCGGGTCGAACGGTCTCTGCTGGGGCGGGACCACCGAATCGGTAGGATCGGTGGTTCGGTCCGATAACCCCGACGCGGTCATCGAAGTGAACGCGCCCTGGATTCTGCCCTGGGCGCCCGGATCGAAAGACGAGAAGCTCACCAGCAGCACGAAGAAGCATAACATATTCGTCATGCAATCCGTGAAGCTGATGACCCACGCATTGCCGGGGGGACCCGGTTCGGGAGGCGGACTGTTATCCTTTTTGGCCATTGACTATACGTTCGGACGAACTTCCTCGCGGTGCTTTACCGATATGAACGATTGGAGTCGTTCGCGAATGGCCGTGGGACTCTCGCCCCGCGAAATGCCCATCGCGCCTTCGACCATCATCTGCCTGAGGCGAGCTTCCTTCTTGGATCGCGTGCCCAGCTTGCCGGCCAGCGGCAGGAATACCAGGTTTGCCAGGAACGCGCCGTAAAACGTCGTTATCAGTGCGGTAGCCATGCCGCTGCCGATCTTGCTGGGATCGTCGAGGGCGCCGAGCATCTGGATCAGGCCGATGAGCGTGCCGATCATTCCCCAAGCCGGGGCCGAGGCACCCATAAACTCCATCAGATTCTTGCCGTCGGAGTGACGCTCCTGGAGGTACTGGATCTCGATACCCAACTGGTCCTCGATCACCTCGGGGGTCTGGCCGTCGATAACCAGGCGCATCGCCTTGACCAAAAAAGAGTCGCCGGCGTCTGGCAAATGTTTCTCCAACGCAAGCGCCCCGTCGCGCCGGCAGATCGCGCTAAAATTGATCATCTTCTGGATAAGGTCCGCCTCGACCGGCACGCGACAGAACATGGTCTTCTTCACTACCGAACCAACTGACAGCACCTGCTTGACCGAGAAATGTATGAACGTGGCCGCAATCATCCCTCCGACTACGATGGCCATCGCGGACGCGTTGATGAACACAATCCCCCCGGGCGCCGATGAGATCGACCAGACCACACAGGCCAGTCCAAACAAGAGACCGAATGCCGTTGCGATGTCCACTTGTAATTCCTCTCTGCTGCTCTACTGCACTTGCTCGTGTACGAGTTTGATCTTGTCGCACAAACGTGCGGCGAGTTTCTTGTCTTCCAAGGCCTCGATAGTCTTGGCGGCGCCACGCTCGGACATGTAGTAAAGGATCCGTACTACCGACTCCTCGTTGTTCTGAAGACACATGTCGGCCATGATTTTCCCGCCGGCGACCGCGTCCATTTTTTCGTAGATGGCGGCAGTCTTTTTGAGGTTCACGCGGTTCTCCGCGGCGATCTTCACCCTCTCGGACTGCATCGCCTCCTTCTCCTGGCGAAGTGTCGCCAGCGCCGCGGCAGCCTTGACGCGAAGGTCCTCCAGCTCCTGGGCCTGGCTGGCAAGTTGGTCCTGGACGATGCGAATCTGCTTCTCACGTTCGTTTAACTGCTGGGTCTGGGCCCGGTAGTCGACGATACGATGGCGAAGGTTGCGGACGAGTTCATCGAGGTCACGCTCCTGAAGGCTGAGCTTGACCGGAGCGAGCAGGTTGGGGTCCGTGTCCGCCGAAGCCGCCCGCTTCGTGGAAGGCCCCTGCGCCCCGCCGCCGGGCCACAGGAACGAAGAACCCGTCGCCAACGCGAAACTGACAACCGCCAAACCCGCCACGATGATTATCTTTTTCTTGTTCATGCCGTCATGCTCCTGCAATCCGCCTGCTTGACTGTGGAATTGCGGACGAAGGCCACCTGCGATATCTCGTCATGATGTTTCTGCTCTGCCACCGCCACTTGGCGAAGGTAATCGGCGAGGGCTTCCTCGCGAAGTTTCTCCAGTGTCTTGCGGCGTGCGCGAATGTCCTTCAGCCTTGCTAGCAATTCCTTGTGCAACGTCTCGATCCGGGCCAGTTCTTTCCCTAGCGACTGCATTGCCAGACGCTCGGCGCCAAAGCATTCCGCCGCAATATGTTGCCTCGGAAGGCGGGATTCCACCGGCTCGGCTGACAAACCCATGAGCATCGCATCGAGCGCATCTTGGCGACGCTTGATCTTCCGCCGCACGCCCGATGCCTTCCGGGCCTCGGCGAGTACCTCGGCTCGCAATGCGGCTTCTCGCTGGTTGACCACGTCCAGGTATCGCTGCAATGACCAGTCAAACCTTTTCATACAGCCACCTCGTCATTGGACTGAAGCAACTGGTTGTCGCCCAGGAACTCCCACGGAGCGGCGATTTCCAGGAGTTGCTTACGCGTCTGTTCGAAGCTGGATCTCGTGCCGGAAGACTGGCAGAGGAAAGCGTTGATACGGTCGATCATCGCTATGGCCTTGTCGATCTTCGGATTGCTGCCCGGGGCATACGCGCCAATGTTGATAAGATCCTCAGCCATGCGGTACGTCGAACACGCCGCCCGCAACCGCCGGGCCGCCAGTGCGTGTTCGGGCGTAACGATCGAGTCCATGAGACGACTGACGCTCTGGAGTATATCCACGGCTGGGTAATGACCCATCTCCGCCAGCTTCCGCGAGAGCACGACGTGCCCGTCCAGCAGGCTCCGCACGCTGTCGGCAACGGGGTCGGACATGTCGTCACCCTCGACGAGGATGGTGTAAATACCCGTGATGCTGCCGCGATCGGAGCAGCCGAGGCGTTCGGTGAGTTTTGGCAGAAGCGTGAAAACGCTTGGACAATAGCCCTTCGTGGCAGGCGGCTCGCCCGCGGCCAGGCCAATCTCTCGTTGGGCCTGGGCAAAGCGAGTCAGCGAGTCCATCATGAACAGAACGTTTCTCCCGCGGTCGCGAAAGTATTCAGCGATGGTTGTCGCGGTAAACGCAACCCGCACCCGCTGAATGGCCGAGGCGTCGGAGGTAGCAACCGCAACCACGCTGCGAGCCAGGCCCTTGGGACCAAGCGATTCTTCCAGGAACGCCCGTACCTCGCGCCCACGCTCGCCGACCAGCGCCAGTACGTTGACGTCGGCCTCGCTGGAACGAGCTATCTCGCCCAGCAGAGTGCTCTTGCCAACGCCGCTGCCGGCGAAAATACCCAACCGCTGGCCTCGCCCGCAGGTAATGAGCCCATCGAACGACCGAACGCCGAACGCAAGCGGTTCGGTTATCCGAGGCCGACTCAGCGGCGGCGGCGATGGGTTGCTCAACGGACATCGGTCCGGGCCGGTTACGGGGCCGCGCCCGTCGATTGGCCTGCCAAGGCCATCGATGACCCGACCTAGAATGTCTGGACCCAGCATCATATGGCCAGGCGATGGGTGACGAGTCACCGAATCGCCGGGGGCTATCCCATCAATGCTCTCAAGCGGGAGCAGAACGCGGTTCTCGCCGTTGAACGCCACGACCTCGGCTGGCACTCGCCGACCATCTGTAAGGCGTATTTCGCACAACTGCCCTATGCCGACCGGCGGACCCTTGGACTCGATCGCGATACCCGCAACCTTGACCACTGACCCGCGGCAGGGCAGCAGGTTCATCCGGCCCAGGCGGGTTCGGTATTTTGTCAGGTCCAAAGCCATGACACGACTACTCCGGTTCTCTAAGCGCCGCGGCGATCTCGCCGAGGTGCTCCTCAATGGCAGACTGCACGATTCCCTTGGGTGTCTCAAGCAGACACTCGGCAAGCCTGACCGACGGGTCGGCAACGAAACGAACTCCTGACGAAGAATCGCCGTTTTCGCAATTGCCGGCCTGGGCACAACGCCCGAAGTCGTCGGGATTAAGATGCACCACTACATCCTGCCACCCTGACACCTGCCCAAGGGCGGCCTGGACGATCGGGTCTATTTCGTACCGCCCGGCCTGTATTTCCTGCATGAGCACCTTCCGGGCGACGTCGATTGCAAGTTGAACTATCTCCTGCTCGGCGGAACTGACTACGGATTCCCTCAGCTCCGCGGTTTGCTGAATCGCACTGAGCAGAGAGGCCTTTGTGCTGGCAAGGGCCTCGCGGTCGGCCTGAAGTGCCCGCCGGGCCTGATCGTTCGCGGCCGAGCCCGGCGCCTGCGCGGCACCACCATCGGCCGGGGAACAACCCGCGCCTTGGTTTCCCGGCGAATCGATCAGCCTCACCGAGGCGATCGGGGCGTCGACCTGGACCGTCGCGTCGACCATGCTAATCCTGCTCCTCGAATTCCAGTTGACCCGAGGCGTTGAGTTCGCGCATCGCCTTCAGTACCTCGTCGCGAGCCTTGGTAACATCTTCGGCCTTGGGGTTGGGCATCAACGATGTCTCTTCCTCGACTAGCGCCCGCGCCCGCTCGGAGATGTTGGCGTTAATCTTCGCCGCGATGGCTGCGTCCGCCTCGTAAAGCGCCAGCGCCATGTTCTTGGCGTCTATCAGCCGCAGGATGTTCTGGAGCGACCGGTCCACCACAGAGGCGACGTCATCCCAGACCACCATGAGGTCTCTCACGCCCTTGCCGGCTTCGGGATCGCTGGCGTCGATCGCCTTGAGCAACGCCTCGCGAGTAGCCGCATCCAGTCCGCGAAGCAGCATCGCGACCTTGCGAAGCTTATCGCTCTGTTCGGGGCTTACGGCGACAGTGGTTGTGCTCACCACGCGCATGCGTTCGAGCAGTTGCTCAGCCACCCGCACCCGCACGGCAGGAGACGCGCCCTCGCCGCTTGTCATACCGCGAACGGCCTCGGCGCGAACTCGCTCATCCAGCAGAGGCATCAATCGTCCTGCCTTGGAAGATTTCAACTCGCTCAGGACCATTGCGGCAACCTGCCCGGACTCGCCCTGAAGCACCCGGGCGAGGTCGTCTACGTCCGCCAACCTGATTTCCAGAAACGGGTCGCGCTGCCGCACCGCGGCCTGGGCTCGCACGAGGACCTCCTTTGCCTGGTCGGACCCGATGGCCTTTTCCAGAAGCATCGGAAGCTTGGACGAACCCGCCGCCCTGGCCTTGCGCCCGCGCAGCAGTGTGAAGAATTCCTTGGCGGGCTCTACTCTCTCTGCCTTGGTGCCATGGCCGGCGGCCTCAATGTGCGCCATCTCGACGGCAATGTCGCTGACGACCGCCCGGGGCGCGTTTCGCAGCAGTTCAGCCGCACTGCCCGAGTCCAGGCTCATAAGGAGAAGCGCCGCCTTTCTTGCTCCGCAGGCAACCATTACAACCTCTCCTTCTCGCTGTCTACCCAAGCCAGGAACAGCCGCTTGACCTCGTCAGGATTATCCCGCAGCGCCCGGGTTATGTGTGCCCGCAGGCGGTCGGGATCCGCATCCGCGCGGTCGCTGGCAAGCAGGTTGCCCGCGCCGTCACCGCCCGCCAG
Organism: uncultured Planctomycetaceae bacterium; assembly: GCA_964564285.1. Classification (GTDB taxonomy): domain Bacteria; phylum Planctomycetota; class Phycisphaerae; order SM23-33; family SM23-33; genus JAUWQU01. The sequence goes on from CAZMBZ010000048.1 coordinate 12,406, forward strand.
TGCAGCCTGGGCGGCCTCGGGCTTGACCCGAGGCCGGGAGAATATCCGAAGCATCACCAACACCCCGATAACGAGAATACCCAACGATCCGCGACGGGCGATCTCCAGCAGGAAGTCCTTGGTGAAGAACCCCTCGGGCGCCACCTCGGCCTGCGCGGCGACGGGCGGATGGAACGGAACGTCCACAACCGTGAGCGTGTCCTGCTCGCCGAGGCCTACGGCGCTGCGGATCATGTCCTCGACGTCTTTAACTGTGAGCTTCGTCGGGGCGGCGCCAGCCTCGCCTTCTTTGTCCGGTGCGGAAAGGTCCACGAACGCCGCGACCGAGATCGACTTGATGTCGCCCGGAAGATCCGTCGTTTCCTCCACGGTCTTGCTGACCATGTAGGTGGACTCGATCTCTTCTTCCTTCGTACCCGTCGTCCCGCCATCCGGTGCCGGGCTGCTGTGGCTTCGGGTCTTCTCTTTCGAAATCGCGCGAACGCTCGGGTCGTAGGTCTCCTTGGTGGAACTGAGCCTATTCGTCTCGAGAACGGCGTCTACCTCGACGGAGACTTTCTCCGGACCCAGCACCTTCGTCAGCATCCCCACTACCTTCTGCGAGAGGTACTGCTCCACGCTGGCCTTGTAATCCAGAATGTTTTCCACGCCGCCGGCAAGCTCGCTGTCATTGCCGCTCAGCAAATTGCCCTGGGCGTCGACGACAACAACCTTGTCAGGCGAGAGCCCCTCAACGCTGCCGGCAAGAAGGTGAACAATGGCTGCGACGCTGGTTCCCGAAAGCCGCCTGCCTGCCTTTACCCGCAGCACGACCGTGGCGGAGGCCTGCTGCTTGGCGGCGGCGAAAATCGAACCCTCCGGCTTGGCTACGTGGACGCGGGCGCTGATCACGTCCTCGATAACCTGGATGCTCTTGGCAATCTCCCCCTCGACGGCGCGGATGTAGTTGACATGCTGAGTGAACGGGCTGGCACCGATCTTCTCGTCGTCCAGGATTCGGTATCCCGCCTGCTCACCCGCCGGCAGGCCCTCCGAGGCCATGTTCAAGCGAAGGGAGTATATTTTGTCGTCATCGGCATAGATGGTCGTCCCGCCATCCTTGAGTTCGTAGGCCACGCCAGCATCGCGGAGTTTCTCGACGATCTGCGAAGCCTCCTCAGGCGAAAGCCGGCAGTAGAGCATGGCCAGCGAGGGCTGGCGTGCCCAGTCCACGACAAAATACGCCGCGCCCAAACCGCCCATCAGGATACCCAGCAGCAGCGCTCGCTGAACCAAACCGGTTCGCTGCCAGAGATCGCCCATGTTTTTAGATATACTCGCCATTACGCGGTCTTATTCGAATAGCTAGATCTGCATGTTCATTGTCTGGCGGTAGGCCTCGATGACCTTGTTCCGCACGCCCATTAACAGTTTGAAGCTCATGTCCGCCTTCGCAACGGCAGCCACAACCGGCACCACGTCCTCGGTCCGGCCTGACAGGAGGTCCTGGACCGCCTGGGCGGAGGCCTGCTGGTCTCCGTCGGCCTGCTCGACGCAACGGCGCAGCGTCGAGGCAAAATCGATCCCATCGTCGCTCGCCGGCACCGCAGGTTTGGCGACGGGCGTGTTTACCGGCTGAATGTTCGGAGATATCGGATTGATAGGCGGCATTGTCGCACCTCGCTACTTAAGCAGTTCCACGGTAAGGTCCACCATCTCCAGGTAGCGTTTCATAACGGCGACGTTGGCCTGGTAGGAGCGGCTTGCCTCAGTGAGGCTTATCATCTCGACGGGCAATTGCACGTTGGGCATCTCGACGTATCCATCCTCGGCGGCGTCCGGGTTGCCGGGCTCGTATACCTTCTGAAGCGGAGTGGCGAGATCGCTCGCAACGCCGTGAATCGTCACCCCGCCGCCGGGATCGGTTGAAAGCTGCACCATCTGCCGACGGTACGGCTTGCCGTCCGGACCGCGCGTTGTGGCCGAGTTGGCGATGTTGGTCGAGATCACCTTCATCCGCCTGTTCTCGGCCCGCATGCCCGAGATCGCTATGTTTATCGGGGATGTTCCCTGTATTGACGCCATGGTCAGACTCCCGGGTTATTGCACGGTCATGGCAAGTTCCATCTGCCGGTAAACCTTACTTAGCATTCGAAGGTAGGTCTTGTAGGCCGAGCTGTTCTTGACGAGCTCGCCGACCTCCATTTCGATATCCACGTTGTTGCCCGTTTCGTCGACCGGCGTCGTGTTGGGCATCATGATCTTTGTTTGCAGCGACGTCGGAACTTCGCCACTTGCCATTGCCCTTGCCAAAGCCTGCTCGAACGGAATCGTCTTGCGGCGATAGCCAGGCGTCTGAACGTTGGCGATGTTGTCGGCGATCACTCTCTGCCGGGCGGAGGCGCCTCTCATCCCAGCCGTCAGCATGTCCACCATCTGAGACTTATTCACCATCGTTTGTCTCCCGTGAGCTCAAGAGTCTTGTCTTCCTTGTCGTACCTGCGGAGCTTCTCGCGGAGGGTGCGGTCCGTAATGCCGAGAATACGTGCAGCCTTGGCCTGGTTTCGCTGGGTGCGGCGCAGGGCTTCGAGGATGGCCACACGTTCGACCTCCCGCAGGGAAAGGTCGCCCGAATCCAGCGGGCCATCGGGTCTCCGCCCTGACAGTTCGTCTACCAGCGTCTCAGTGGCGTCCAGGGACAACACCGGACCCTCGCCGAGAATCAAGGCCGTGCGAACCACATTGCGAAGCTGGCGGACATTTCCTGGCCAGGAGCATGCGGCGAACAGATCGAGCATCTCCGGGTCCAGTTCGGTGATTCTTCGCCCGACCTCCCGGGCGTACAGATTGATGAAGTGCCAGACCAGCAGCTCGATGTCCTCGGTCCTCTCGCGAAGCGGAGGCACGAACAGCTTCACACCACCGATACGGTAGTACAGATCGCGACGGAACCGCCCTGCCGCGACTTCCGCGACAAGGTCGCGATTGGATGTGCTGATTACCCGCACGTTTACGTGGACGGTCTCGCTGCCGCCGACGCGCTCGAAATCCTGCTGCTCCAGCACTCGCAGCAGTTCAGCCTGGAGACGCGGGCCCGTCTCGGCGATCTCGTCCAGCAGCAACGTGCCGCCGTGGGCCTGCTCGAACTTGCCCTTGCGCTGCATCACCGCACCGGTGAACGCGCCGCGCTCGTGGCCGAAAAGCTCGCTCTCCAGCAACGACTCACTCAGGGCAGCACAGTTAACGCGGATGCACGGTCCATCGGCCCGCCGGCTGTCGGCGTGAAGCAGGCTGGCGAAAAGCTCCTTGCCCGTGCCGGACTCGCCGCAGATCAGCACCGGCACGGAAGTCGGCGCAACTCGCACGGCGTGATGAATCGTCTCCAGCAGGCGTGGACTCTTGCCAACCATCTGGTAATCGCTCGCCGAGTCGGCCCGACCGGCCGCCAAGGCAACCTTGTGGTTCGGCAGCATCGAACAAAACACCTCGCCAAGGTGAGTTTCGCTGACAGGCTTGGCCAGGAACTCGACGCAGCCGCACTTCGCGGCCCGGCCTGCCTGGACGGATGATTCTTCTGCGCTGACCATCACAACCGGCAGCTCCGGGCTGTCGGCACGCAGGTCGGATGCGAGGGCATAGCCGGCCGAACCCGTGGACTGAAGGTCGATCAGGGCGAGGTCCCACCGGCGGGCGGTCGCCGGCTTAGCGGCGGAAACCGCACTACGGACAGTCCCCCGAAGCCCGCGCGACGCCAGCAGACGAAGCGCCTGGCGAGCAAGCTTGGCATCGCTGGTGACGATCAACACGTCCTGTATTGTCTGTTCTGCCATTCTCGTTCTTCTTGCGAGCGCCGACGGAAAAACCGCCCGGAATCACTCGTCCGTAACGCTCAACTTCAACAATTCTGCCGGCTTGGTTTCCTGATGCCACGCCGCCAATTGGACCTGAACCTTCGCCACCGCAACCCAGGGGCTCTTGGGAAACCCGGAGATAAGCTTCTGGTAGAAAGACACCGCCTGTGCGTAATTGCCGCACCGGTCATGACAATTAGCCAACTGAAGCAAAAGCCAATCGCCATGAACGTCCTTCGGCGGATGCTCTTGCAGCCGCATGTACATCGCCAGCGCCGCCTCGTACTGCCCTTCCCGGCAGAGCTCGTTGGCCACACCGACTGCGTTTGCGAGCTTCTCGACCGCCATGGACTTGAGCAGCGCGAGATCCTTGGCCGACACACCGGTCTTGCTCGCCGGTTGAGTCGTTGGCTGGGTCGTCGGTTGGGTCGTCGGACTCACAACCGGCGCTGCTGGGGCGGCTTTGTTGACAGCGCCAGCGAGGGGCTTGGGGGTTTGCCTGGCTGGAGCTTTCGATTTCGGTTGAACCATCGCTTGTAGTCGTTGCACCGCCCGGCTGAGGTCGCCAGTGGGCTTGTCTGCCGGCGGCGCGATGTCGTCGTGCCAGATACTTCGCATGGTCTCGCGGACACTCGCGGGCTGGGTCGCGGGCGGCGGATCGGCCAAGCCGACCGCAGTGACCGCCAGGCACGCCAGGCATGTAAGTATGGCCCGATTCATTTGTCCGTTCCTCTGACCTGGCTGGCGGCTTCGAGACTGGCTGCGGCAAGCTGATATTGCTTGCGAGCCAAGTACGCCTCAGCCAACAGCTTGTTGGCCTTGATGCGGATTGCCGGCTCGTCGGCCTGGGTAATTTGCCTGGAAACCGCTATCGCCTGGTCGTGGTGACCACCGCTCAGGCAGACCTCGGCCAGCAGGCATATGGCCCAACGGGCATCGGGGCCTGGCGGTAGCTGACCGACGGCAGCGACCAGAAGCTGACGGGCCTCTTCAAGTGCGCCCGCGGCCTTTCGGCAGCGAGCCAAATCCACTTCGAGTTTGGCGAAGCGAACCGGGTCGGTCGTCTTTTCCATATGCGTTCGCAACAACCCAGCCGCCTTTTCATCGAGCCCGCTGAGTTGAAGCAGCTTGGCGGACATGACCACGTATCTGTATTGCTGGTTCGGCGAGAGTTTTTCCTCGTCGATGTTGCCCATAACCACCAGCGCCCGGGCGCACTGGGCGTCTGAAGAAAGCGCTTCACTCAACGTCAGCATCAATTCGGTCCGGGCGTTATCGGGCAACTCACCGGCAAGAGCCTGCTGAAGTCCCGCTACTGCCTTGGCGGTCTGGCCCATATCTGAAAGGCACTGGGCGAGCAGGATATGAGCCTGGGCCTTACCGGCAACGGTAATAACCGGGCCGGCGAGATATCGCTCCACCCACGTGACCGCCTCGGGATATCTGCCCAGGCGGTGGAAGCATCGCCCCGCGCCGAGGCTCGCGGCCTGGCGCGATTCGATCGAAACACCAAGGTCGTACAGACGCATGTACAACTGGATCGCTCGGGTCACCTTGTCGGTCTGCAATTCGCACTCGGCCAGGGAAAGATAAACCCCGGCCGTCTCGGAATGGTCGGGGAATCGGTCGAGCATCTCCAGCAGATCGCGTCGGGCACCACCGTAATCGTGGAGACCCATTCGCAACCTTCCGCAACGCAGCAGGGCCTCGGCGGAGGCCCCCTCATGAGGATACGCCTGGGGAATATAGCGGTATTCTGACAGCGCCGAGGCAGTTTGACCCATGGCCTCGTGAAGCATGCCGATCAGAAGGTGCCCCGGTGCGGCTGTCTTTGGGGCGGGGGATCTAAGCAACATTCGGCGCCAGGCCGAGAAGGCCTCCTGGCAGACCAGCTCTCGCCTGTCGACCTCGGTCTTGCATGAACCGGGGTCATAGACGACCACTTCCTCGCCGGTGAACCGGGCGACCAGGCCCGCCTGTCCGCAGGCGATTTCCGCAGCCCGCATGGAGTTGGGGAACTCCGCACAAAGGCTCACGGAGCGCCGCCTGGCGCTCGGCGCGACCGAGTCATGCCAACGAAGGCGAATACTCGCCGCCGTGGCGAGCCGACCAAGGAAATCCGCCAAAGGGGCCTTGGTGCAGCGGATCTGGAACCGGCCGGAATCGTTGATATTCAGTTCGGCAATCGGAACATCCAGTGCGCTCGGCTTGCGAGCAGGGCATGAATCCATCAAGGCCTTGTGTACCGCATCGGAGGGCTTGTCGGCGAACGGGTCGGCGCAGTCCTGCACCTTCTCGTTGGCGGAGTCCGGCGAGTTGCACAGCATTAACGCCTGGTCGACAAGGCTGCGTGCGACGATAAGGTCGCAGGCCTGCTCCAACCCCGCCGGCCAGTAGGTCGCGTCGATCGCCAGGGCCTCGTAGGCATGCATGCGGGCCTGGAGCCCGAGCCGCTCGGCGGCGTCCAGCCGGGCAACGTGGAAGTTGGCCAGGACCCGAACCGTCTCCGACGGCCCCTTGATGGCGACACTGAAGTGGCTTCGGGCATCGTCCGCCTGGCGAAGGGTTACATAGCATTGCCCCTGCCGCAGGGTCAGTAGCGCACTAACGGCCGGGTTGGTTTCCTTCTGGGCCAGCGCCGCGTACTGCAGAAGTGCTATCGTGGATTTGCCTGTCTGGCGCAGCTTCTCGGCGTCCGTCCATGAGGCGGACGGCATCATGGCTGCGGGCCTGGTGGTGACGTCGAGCGATGATGACTGGGTCCCAGCCGGCTCAAGGCGCACGGCCAGTTCGCGCGTCGGCTCGCCGCGTGTCAGCAGCAACGTCAAGCCGAACACGATCGCCCCGGTGTTAACCACCAGCAGGATCGGAACTATAGGGATACGCTTTGTCATAAGGTACCCCACGACTTGCAATTGCCATGCCACACGCAAAATAGCCGTTTTTGCTGGGGTTTTCGGGTGTCTCAGGCGAAAGGCTGCGGAGCAAACGATTGAGAAATGTACGCAGCGCGCCCAGATTTCGACCGCGCCGGTCGGGCTTGGGTGCTCAGGTAGCCTCGATACCGTAGCGTTTGATCTTGGCGTGGAGCGTTGCGCGGGTTATGCCCAGCAAGGCGGCGGCGCGGGTTCGCTGCCAGCCGGTTTCCTTGAGGGCACGGCGGATGAATTCTTGCTCGGCGGTCTCGAGGGAAAGGTCCTGGACCTTGGCGGCTTCGGCGGGCACATCCGCCGGGGCGACGTTGCAGGCAGCAAGGAATTCGTCGAAGACGATGCTCTCGGGCATGATCTCCGAACCTCGCGCCAGAAGCGTGGCTCGTTCTATAACGTTGCGAAGCTCGCGCACGTTGCCGGGCCAATTGCGCTGCGTGAGGGCTCGCTTGGCAGCGGCGGAAATGCCCTGCACCTCGCCGCCGGGCCGCAACGAACTGTGCTCGACGAAGTATTCTGCCAGGAGTTGGATGTCATCCTTACGATCGTCCGAACGCAGCGGCGCGACGTGGATCGGGAAGACCGCCAGCCTGTAATAAAGGTCCTGACGGAAACGCCCTGCCTTCGCCTCGGACAATAGGTCCCGATTGCTGGCGGCTATCACGGTGGCGTTGCAGATAATGTCGCTGGTGCCGCCGACTTTGCGAAACGTTCGATCCTGAAGCACGCGAAGCAGTTTGCCCTGCAACTCGGAAGACATCTCGCTTATCTCGTCCAGGAAGATACTGCCATCCCCGGCCACCTCGAACAGACCCGTCTTGTCGCGGTCGGCACCAGTGAACGCGCCTTTAACGTGCCCGAAAAGCTCGCTTTCCATAAGTGAGGCCGTCAGGGCAGCACAGTTGACGGCCACCATTGGCGAGTGCTCGCCACAGCGCCAGCAGTGTAGTGCGCGAGCGACAAGTTCCTTGCCCACGCCAGTCTCGCCGAGTATCAGCACCGGGTTGCATCGGCTGAAGGCAACCATGCGAACGGTTTGCAGGAGCCTCTCTGCCGCGGGGCTCTTGCCGACAAAAGGCACGCCGGGGGGGCAGTCCTCGCAGAAGTATCTCCCCATCTCATCGCTATCGCCGATCGCCTCGACACAGCGTATGAGCCCATCGACGTAGCATTCGTCGCTGGGTCCGGTAAGGCAATCGAAAGCCCCCGCCTTGACGTACTTCACCGTCCATTCGGTCAGGGGTTTCTCGCTGAGAACCACCGCCGGCACGGGGCGGGCCAATGCCTGAAGTCGGCCCAGCAACCCAACCACCTTCTCTCGCGGGATGGATCCCGTGATGATCACAAGCGACGGATTCCGATCGCGGGCAATAGGGACAGCCCCGTCCGCTGTGCTCGCTTGCAGAAGGCTCTCGCTAACGCTTTCCAGACACGCCTTGAAGCGGGGAAGTCTTTTGGGAAGACTACCCACCATCAGTATCGACTGTATGGTCAAAGCTGCGTTCTGCATATTGCCGCGCTTTAATTCAGAGACAGGTTAAGACAAAAGGAAGGCGGAATTGCCCTGTTCCACATCGCCTGCACAATGGGAACAGTTGACCACGGTGAACCGGGACAATGATCCCTGGGTTGCGAGAATTGCCAGCTTGCCGCAAGGCGCAAGTGTAAACACAACTTGCGAGCACCCCGCAGAAACCTCGAATCGACAGTCTACTTCAACATGCATGTTCGACCTTCCCTGATCGTAGTGCAAGCGTGTGCCGGACATTTGATGCGGCTAAAACAACCCTAAGCTCATCGTAAACAAGCATCAAGGTTAAAAGAATCTATAGCAGACCAGAATCTCATGCCAGCGTTTTCTTTCCAATTGTCTCTTACCTATAGATGCTAAGTCATTACATATCTTCTTGCTATTGCGCATTTCCGCTGCCGCTCACCTGAGGTGCAGTCTCAGGATGCAGGCCTTATCACCACCCAGTTACGACAATTTCTTCCGCCAGGCAGGAGAAATCTTCCGCCTTCCACTATCAGGC
>CAZMBZ010000049.1:0-10817 GCA_964564285.1 uncultured Planctomycetaceae bacterium
TGCGCAAAAAGACCTCCCCTGGCGGGCGGTAGTACCCGAGGGGAGGGTGCATGTTTCTTTTGTGCCTTGGTGTGAAGGCAGGCGTTTAGAGTCCGGTGGAGGTTTTCAGGACCACCTTGTCGTTGAGGAAATTGACGGTGATGGTCTTGTCGCCGTCTTTCCAGGTGACGGACTTGGCCGAGCCGGCCAGGTCACCGAGCGTTCCGGATGCGCCGGTGGCCTCGGTGCCCTTGCCGAGTATCCCCTCTACCTTGGCCAGGGTCATTCCGTTGGTGATCTTGTCGAGATTGCTCTTGCTTACCTTGCTGCTGCCGCAGCCAGCCAGCGTAAGCGCGCCCAAGCCGACGAGGACCAAGCATACCAGTGCGAGTCGATTCGTGTTCATTTAGACTTCCTTTCGTGAAACATTGTTCCGCGAAGCTGCGCCCGGCACTTACCGCAAGTGCCGCCGCGCCTGACATGTCGTAACGCATTGCAGTCTAAGCGATTTTGAGCCACAGGACTAACGTTTAATTATTCTAGGCGCGCTTGGGGGAAATTTCTCCAGTCGGCAAGAAAACAATTGGTAAATTGGCACTGCTGTTGGTGAGTTCGTGTCGGCCAGGCCGGGTAACTGATGGCGGTAACCAACCATTTCCCGGGGCGGGTGTCCTGATGTATGGGATGGTTGATGTTAGAATGAAATGCGAGCTGACCGCGGGCCAAACGTCTTGGCCGGGATGGGTGAAAGGAAGAGTGAATCATGAGTGATATATTCGAACGGCGTTTGGGCGCCGCAGTTTGGGCGGCATGGTGGACTATCGCGGTGTGGTGGCTGCTGCTGATGCTGTCGTGGGCCGGCAGCATGGTGATTATGCACGTTCGCCCGGCCTGGGTGTTGGGAATGCTTGGCGGAGATGTGACCTGGGCAGAAATCCAGAGCCTCTACTTGTGGTTCCTCAGCGCCTTCAAGATACTGGGTCTCGTTGCCGCCCTGGGCGCACTGTTCCTGACGCTGTGGCGTCGCGGGCTTAAGCGAACGAGCCGCGCGTAATGGCAACTCACGAATACTAATAGGGATGCGTATGAAGCCCACGCAATAATTGCGTGGGCTGTCCGCCCGGACACGAGATCCAGCCTGTATCCGGGTTATGCCTTGGTTGTGAGCAGTATCTTCGGCACTTTTTCGCCGGCGGCGGTCATGCGGCGCAGCAACGACTCTCGCAATTCGCTGCGGACCTTGGCGTGGTCTTTGCTGTCGATGAGGTTGGTCCGTTGGTGCGGGTCGGCCTGGAGGTCGTAGAGGAACGCTTCCTGGTATACCTCGCTGTCGCACGTGCCGTAGCGGGCCTTGCCCCTGGGGGCCTCGACGCAGTAGGTCCAGCGTTTGGTTCTGACGGCCCGGCCACAACCGCTCTCGCTGATCTGCACGAAGACATCCTTGGGCCAGTCCCTGGCTGAGCCATCGACGAGGCCTTGCAGCGGGTGTCCGGCGAGTTGGTCCGGCAGCTTGGCGCCGCCGGCGGTCAGGACGGTGGGGGTGAGGTCGAGCAGGCTGACCATGTCATCGACGACCTTGCCTCCCGCAAAGCCGGGTCCGCAGGCGATCAGCGGCGTGCGGATCGAGTTGTCATGGCAGGACCGCTTGTACTCGCCGTTGCGCGTGCGGAAGTGACAGCCGTGATCGTCGGTGTAGATAACGAGCGTGTTCTCAGCCAGGCCGAGCTTGGCGAGCTCGTCGCGGATTCGCCCGACGTTGGCGTCGAGTGCATGGCAGCAGCCGAGGTAGTCCGGCAGTTCCCTCTTCCAGTCGCCCTTGGCGCCCTGGAGGTCGCCGGGCGTTCGGTAGTTGCGGAACTTTTCCTTCGAGCCGTGAGGGCCCTCGAAGTGGTCGTGGTCGTTCTGGTGATGCGGTTCGATGAACGAGACGAACAGGAAGAACGGCTTGTCCGCGCCGGCATCCGCGCCGGTCTTGCGGGTGCGAAGGTACTCTATTACCCAGTCAGCCTGGGCGTCCACTCGGTATCGCCCGGCCGGGAACTCTCGCTTCTTGCCATCGGCGTCGAACATGTGTCCGTCGTATGCATGGCTGGTGAATTCGAGCACATCGGATGCCAGCCAGTAGTCTTTGTACCCGCCGCGTCTGTTGGGCGGTACGGGTTCGGCGCGGCAGTTGAAGGGTTTGACGTCGGGGTAGGTCTTGCCGTCTGACGCGAGGTGCCACTTTCCGATGTAGCCCACGTCGTAGCCTGCCGCCGAGAGATGGTGAGCCATGGTCTTCTCGTCTTGCGGCAGGGCGATATTGTTCTTGAAGCAGGTGGTTTGCGTGGCGTACTTGCCGGTTTGCAGTGCCGCCCGGGCCGGTCCGCAGACGGGCTGGCAGGTGAAGGAGTTCTGGAACCGCACGCCTTCGCCGGCCATGCGGTCGAGGTTCGGCGTCAGGCCGGGGAATATGGGTCGGCCGTAGCATTCGACGGTATCCCATCGCTGCTGGTCGGAGAACAGGAAGAGTATGTTGGGCTTTTTGGCCGGTGCGGCGGGTCGGTCGGCGCCTTGAGCGAGTTGTGGCAAGGCGGCGGCGGTGGCGGCAGCGCCGGTGACTTTGAGAAAATCGCGCCGTTTCATGTCTTTCTCTTTCGTCTTAGAATTCTCCCACGCCGATTTCGGTGATTTCGTACTCGGTCTCATCGCCTTCGATGCGGAGGGTGGCTGAATCGCCGACGGATTTTCCCAGCAGGCTCTGGGCCATGGTCGTCTGGTAGCTGTAGCGTTTGCGGGCAAGATCGGTGTCCCACGGACCCAGGATGGTAACGTCTATCTGGCCGTCGCCGGCAGTTCGCCGCAAGGTGAGCTTCGTGCCGATATTGACGATGCCCGTCGAGACTTCCTCCGGGTGCATCACTTGGGCCTTTGTGAGGTCGTCCTGGATTTTCGCCTGCCTGCCCTGGAGTTTGGTTCGCTCCTCGACGGCGTACTTCCATTCGCTGTTTTCGCTGAGGTCGCCCAGTTCCGCGGCGGCGCCTATGGCCCTGCTGTTGGCGAGAATCTGGTTTTCGATGAGGTCCTTCAGCTCGGCCTCCTGGAGCTTGAGCCCGGCCTGGGTGGTGTAGAGTTTGGTCTCGTCCAGCCAGGGCTCGACGCGTTTCTTGGCGAACAGGCCGTAGAAGTTCTCGCGGAGGATGGCGATCATGTCGTCGCGGACGCTCTCGGCCAGGCCGTCGGTTCGTTCGATGCGGCTCTTGATGATGCTGGCCATTGCTTCGTCCATTCCTGCGACGATCTCGCGGAAGCCGGCGAGGTCTCGCGCGCCGATGGCGGTGCGGATGCGAAGCTGGAACTCCTTGCGATTTACCGATTCAGCCAGGTGCAGATCGATGTCCAGGTCGTGCAGGATTTTCAGCAGCTTGGAGAGTATCTCCAGTTTGCTGGCCGGGCCAGGCACGCCGCCGGCGGGGTCCGACCACAGCCAGAGTATCAGGTCCAGATTGCCCAGCGGATTGGCCAGGGCTTTGGCGGCTGCGTCGGCTATGGCTTGCTGTCGGTCTGCCTTGGTGAGCAGTTTTGCCAAGGCGTTGAGTTGGCGGGTCGGCGCGACAGTCAGCAGGTTTTCCAGCAGGTCCGCGCCGTTGGGCAGTTCGCTCATGGCCTTCATTGCGGGCAGCCAGAGTGTGTCGTCTTCCAGTGCCGAGACGACCTTCACGGCATCGGCGGTGGCGGAGAGAACTTCCGTCGGCGATGGGAATTCCCCTTCGGGGGCCGCAATACCCAGCTTCGCCGCGATGGCGATACCCAGACTTGCTGTAAGGGCGTCGGTGGGCCTGGCCTTCTGGAAACTGCGGGCCTGCTCGGCAAGAGTGTTCACCATTGTCGAAGCGAAGGCGGCGTCGATGTTCACCTTCCGCTGACGGGCCTCGCGGGCGTAACGGCGGAGAAGTTCGAGCGTCTCCTGGGGGGTTCGCGCTGATTCGACTTCCTTCTTCAGCTCATCCTCGAGAGTCAGTCCCTGGGGGTGGTAGACGAGGGCTATGGGGTTTCGGCCTTCGACGGAGAGTTTTTCGCATCTCTTGGCGGCGGTGCGGGCCTTGTTCCACCAGCCGGACCACTTATTGGCGGGGATGTGCCTGGGCACCAGCATTTCCTTGAGATCGATGGAGTCGATACGTCCCTCGTGTGCCTGGCAGACCCCGATGAGGACCGTTGCCGGGTCGTCGAAGAACATTTGTCCAAGCCTGGACGGGTCGCGTTTGGACAGTACTCTGAAGTCGGATTCGTCGATGATCTCGAATTCATCCGCGAGTCGCCGCGGGTCGATTGCCATTTTCCCGTCGGCGAGGTCTTCGAGTTCGTACTCGCCGAGCACGTCGTCGTATTGTTTGACCTGTGCGACCTGGTTTTGGAATCGGTTTGAGACGTACCCGCCATCAGTGAGGCGCAGGCAGAGGTCCAGCGTGGCGAATGCCCGCCTGGGCGTCTGGGCGTTGTTGATATCGGAGGCTTGGACCAGCCCGTCGAAGTGCGGGTGAGTGCCGTATACCTCGCGGTAAAGCGCCAGGGTCTGCTGGCGCAGGTCGCCGCTGAGGGGCACCGCCGTGGCCATGGTCTTGGCCAAATCGAGCCTCTGATCGGGCGTGTCGCGTTCCTTGCGTTCTTCCAGTAGCGTCCAGCCGAGCGCGTCGGCGAGGTCGTCTTTCTTCGCTGCCGCAAAGGCAGTGAGAACCTTGCCGGCTTGTGCGGCCGAAATGCCGGGCTGGGACTCCGCGGCAGTCATCCAGGCGCTCTCGACTTCGTCGGTCTGCCCGGCCAATATCCATTCGCTAATCTGATTTACATCCATAGTCCGGGCATCTTCGCATTTTGACGGGGCGGTGTCCATACGCTTTGCACGCGGCGGGTGCGGTCGTTTGTTCGCGCGAGGTGTAAATCGTCCAGTCAGGGTGTTCTGGAAGCTTCGTTTTTTTGTTTCATTTTTTCCCGTCGAATTGGCCTGGGGGCTCGGCGAATCTTAGTTTTCCCATGCAATCGGCTGCTGAGAAGTCAATCGCTCGACGCCGGCGGCAAGAAAAAAACGCGAACTTGCGGTGTCCGGGCAGGCAACGTGCCGCCCGGGGCCGCGGGGCCGCAAAGACAAGAACCAGACCGTGCCATACCGGCACAGGGTCCAAAGGAGACTCGAAAATGAAGCTCGCTAACGCCACCATCATCGCTATCCTCCTCTCGCTGTTTGTCACCTTCTCGATCGCCTCCGCCGACATGATGACCTACAACGGTGCGTCCCTGACCGAAAATGTCGGGTTCCACGGTGAGGGGCTGCTCGCCGATGGCAAGATTGTGCCCGCCGGCCTGCTCAGCATTACGTACCAGGACGAGGATCTCCTGGCATTCTGCGTTGACGCCGAGCAGTACGCCGGCAGCGGCTTGGTGACAGAGAAGGGCATAGACTTCCTCAACAACAGTTCGTCTGTCGCGTATCTCTACGAAACGTACGTCGATTCTGCCACGACTTCAGAACTGGCAGCCGGGCTCGGTGTGGCGCTGTGGGAAGTGCTCTACGAAAACTCGGACAATGGCTTCGACGCCACCAGCGGGCGGCTTTACATCACCGGCAACGACGACGTGGTCTTGGCTGCCAACGCAATGCTGCTGAACATGCCCGACGACTATGAGTCCGTGATGAACCTGACGGTGCTGCAGTCGCCCTGCAAGCAGGACCTGCTGATTGGCGGCGCGGGTTCCGTGCCCGAGCCGGCCACGCTGGGACTCCTGTTCATCGGCCTTCCGCTGATTCTGAAGAGGTCCCGCAGACGCCGCACCGTTTGAGCCGCATTTGACGAAGGTTGCGACCGCACCATATCGCAAGACCGACAACGGGCGACCCTTTCCGGGCCGCCCGTTGTCATTTGTCCGGGAATATCATCGCTTCGGCGAATTCCATTTGGAATTCCATGTCTCGGGATAGTTCGACGTGCCTGGCCTGGCGGGCGAGATGCTCGCCTCGGTTGCGGGCGTTGGTGCTGACGAGTGCCCATTTGGCGCCGGCAAGCGACGCGTTACCGACGTAGTGGATGCGGCTGTGGTCGATGCCCGGCGGAAGCAGGCCGATTCGCTGTGCGTTGTTGCGGCGGATGAAGCTGCCGAACCCGCCGGCGATCAGCACTCGTTTAAGGTCGCCGACGGCAATGCCCGCCTGCTTGAGCAGGATCGTAATGCCCGCGCGGATCGCGCCGGTGGCAAGTTGAAGCTCGCGGATGTCTTTCTGACGTAGCACCACGCCCTGCGAGTCGCCCTTCGGCTTGGCCAGGACGAATGCGGGCTGGCCACCATCCAGGATGACGCGGTTTCGGAGCGCCTCGCGGATACCTTCCGGCAGTTCGTCAGGCGGCAGCATTCGCCCGACGGAGTTGACCAGGCCGCTGCGCAAGAGTTCGGCCGTCAGGTCCACCAGACCGCTACCGCACAACCCTGCCGGATCGACGTGCCCGATAACGCTGTAGTTGACGTCGTCTTCGTCGAAAACCACCTTCTCAATTGCCCCGGCCGTCGCTCGCATGCCGCACGATATCCTCGCGCCCTCGAACGCCGGTCCTGCCGCAGTTGACGAGGCCAGGAGCTTGTCTTCCAGTGCCAGGACGATCTCGCCGTTGGTGCCTATATCGACCATGAGGTCCGGGCCGTTGCCCTCCATCAGGCGGGTGGACACCATTCCCGCGACCGTATCGCCTCCGACGAACCCGCCGATAACCGGGAACACCACGGCCTGGGCTCGCGGGTGTATCGCGATGCCGAGATCGGCCGCCGACACGGTCAGGCTGCGCCCGTAGGCCGGCACGAAGGGCACCTGCCCGAGCTGCGCCGGGTCGATGCCGCACAGCAGGTGCTGCATCGTCGTGTTGCCGGCGAAGGCTATTTCGTAGATTTCTTCCCGACCCACGTGGGCCTGCTCGCACAGTCGGCCAAGGATTGTGCCGACAGTCTTGAGGATCTCCGTGCGGAGTTCTTCGAGCCCGGCCGGGGTGCTGCCGAGTTCGATGCGGCTGAGCACGTCGTCGCCGAATCGCACCTGCGAGTTCATCGCCGAGTCGATCGCCACTTCCTGCCCGGTAACGAGGTCCAACAGTGAGCCAACGACAGTGGTTGTGCCGATATCGAACGCCGCACCGTGGCATCGGGCGGAAGTATCGCCCGCCTCGAAGTCGATGAGTCGGTGGTCGGTAAGCACTGCCGTGCCGGCGAAGCCGCCCTCGCGGAGTCGCCGTCCGAGTTGGCGGATGACATCGAGTCCGGCATCGACGGGTCCGACGGCGGCCTGGAGTCGAATAAGGTCCGGCGCATCCTCGTCGAGCGACGGTTCGGGCAGTTGGACGTACTGCTTTCGCACGGCTGGGAGGACGTCGGTTTCGCCGTCGGTATGGGTGTCTTGGAGGATCTGGTGCCTGCCGGCGAAGAGTGAGGTCTCGGGCACCTCGATAACGCACTCGCCGCAGATGCTCGACTGGCACGCGAGTCGCCAGCCGTCGGCGAGTTCGGCCTCGCTGAGGATGGCTTTTTCTTCGGTGGTGGGGGCGCAAACCTTGCCGCGGATTCGCACGCGGCACTTGCCGCACGTCGCCGCTCCGCCGCATGGGGTGTCTATGGTAAGCCCGCCTCGTCCGGCGGCCTCGATGACCTTGGTGCCCGTAAGAACGAAAACTGCCCGCCCATGCGGCTCGAATGTGACACGAACTTGCTGATTCATGGATTACTTCCTAATGCTCAATGCCAGATGATCATCAATGTCAAGAATGCCAATAATATGTGGCGTTGATTATTCAACACTTGGTGAAACCTGTTTGTTGCTGATTTCAATAAGTTTGGCCAGCGCTTCTCTGGCGGCGCCGGTGTCGATGGACTCCCGGGCCGGGGCGATGGCGGCGGCGACAGTGGGGGCCTTGCCCGAGACGTAGATCGCTGCCGCGGCGTTCAGAATGACGATGTCGCGAGCCGGGCCAGCCTGGCCGGCGAGCACGCTACGCACGACGTCCGCCGACGCCTCGGGCGAATCGACCAGAAGGTCGGCCAGGTTCGCACGCGGCAGGTTGAAATCTTCAGGCCGGACCACGCTGGTGCTTACTTCGCCATCGGCCCATTGGGAAACTCTGGTAGGCGAGGTGGTCGAGAACTCATCCAGGCCGTCCTCGGCGTGGACTACCAGGGCTCGCTCGGTGCCGAGCAGGCCCAGCACCTGGGCGATTTTCTCGGTAAGTTTTCCGTCGAAGACGCCCATCACCTGACACTTCGCGCGGGCTGGGTTGGTCAGCGGGCCGAGAAGATTAAAGATCGTCGGCACGCCCAGAGCCTTGCGGACGGGCGCGGCGTACTTCATGGCCGGGTGATGCCGCACCGCGAAGCAGAAGCAAACGTTCGCCTCTGCCAGGCATCGCGCGATTGTGGCGGGGTCGGCGTCGATGTTTACCCCCAAGGCCGCCAGGACGTTGGCCGAGCCGCTGGTGCGAGTTACCGTGCGGTTGCCGTGCTTGGCCACGCAAACGCCGGCCCCTGCGGCCACCATTGCCGCAGCCGTGGAAATATTGAAAGTGTTCAGCCCCGTTCCGCCCGTACCGCAGGTGTCGATCGCATCTCGCCCGCCGGTTTCGATCGGCACGACGTGGTCCCGCATGGCCTGGGCGGCGCCGGCGAGTTCCTCGACCGTTTCGCCCTTGACCGCTAGCGCCACGAGCAGCCCGGCGATTTGCGCGTCGCGGAGTTGCCCTTCCATGATGGCTCCAAATACCGCGTGAGCCTCGGAGCGCCCAAGCGACTCGCCGGCCATAAGGGTCCCAAGAGTGCCGCCGTATTTGAGCTGAACCGTCATTCGCTCGCCTCTATTTCAGTTAGCCATAGCACCCGTCACTGGCGCGTGCGATCGACCGAAACCAATATAGCCCACCTTTCGCCTCACGCAAGCTACTGTCGCAGTTACCGGCCGCGGGCGGGTCGGACCAACAAAAAGCCAAGCATGTCGGACGTCTATTCGTCGCCCGATTCCTCGCTTCCCACCAGGGGCGCGGAGAATATCTTGCCGAGGATGATGGCCACGCCGATGGCGCTTACCAGTGATATTGCCGCGAAGATGCTGCCCATCGTCACGTTGCCGTATATGAAGTTTCCCGTGCCGAACAGGGCTGCGTAGACCATCATCACCGCTAGCACCCAGCCGAGCAGGGCCTGCGGCATGCTGTCGGGCGATGGTCCCAGGCCGGTCTCCCGCTGGATGTGCCGCCAGCCGGGTCCGAACGGGCGCGTCAGGCGATAGAAACTCACGAGCACGCCGTGGTCGGTCGGGCGTGTCAGCAGCGTTACGGCAATCCAGACCAGAGACGTAAAGCCCACGCTGGCGGCAAGGGTGAGATGCGTGGACAGGTTTTCCATCCCGGCCAGCTCGTACTTCTTGCCGAAGAACAGGCACAGTGAGATGGTGAACGAGCTGATCATGGCGGCAATCTCGCTCCAGGCGTTGATGCGCCACCAGAACCATCGCAGCAGGTATATCAGGCCCGTGCCCGCGCCTATCGAGAGCATAAGGTCGAAGCTCTCCTTGGCGCTGGTCAGCAGCGGGACGATCCCGGCCGCCACGAGCATCAGGCCGATCGTGACTATTCGCGAGACCAGCACGTAATGTTTTTGCGATCCATCAGCCTTGATGAATCGCTGGTAGAGGTCGTGGACGAGATACGACGCTCCCCAGTTCAGGTGCGTGCTCATTGTCGAGAAGTAGGCCGCCATCAGCGATCCTAGCATAAGGCCCAGCACGCCGGTCGGTAGGAACTTGAGCATGGCCGGATAGGCTATGTCGTGATCGATCAGGGTCGGGTCCACGCCGGGGAAGGCGGCCTGGATGTCCGACAGTTGCGGGTAGACCAGCAGGCTCGCCAGGCCCACGATTATCCAAGGCCAGGGGCGAAGGGCGTAGTGCGCCACGTTGAACCACAGCACGGCGCCCATCGAGTGCTTCTCGTTCTTGGCGGCCAGCATCCGCTGGGCGATGTAGCTGCCGCCGCCCGGTTCGGCCCCCGGGTACCATACCGACCACCACGTGATCGTCAGCGGAATAATCAGCACGCTCAGCATGATTTCCGGGTTGTCCATGCTGGGCAGCAGATTCAGTTTGCCGGTGTCGCCGAGCTTGTCCAGCAGGCCAGACAGGCCGCCGACCACGTCGTTGTTGACTGCGTAGTACGCTGCCAGGAAGGCGCCCGTCATCGCCACGAAGAACTGGATCAGGTCGGTTACGACGACTCCCCAAAGCCCGGCCGAGACTGTCATCGCAATCGATATTCCCGTACACCAGAGGATCGTCTGCCATGCGGGCCAACCGAGCATTACGCTGGCGATCTTGACGGCCGCCAGAGTCACCGACGCCATTATAACGCAGTTGAAGAACAGCCCGAGGTATATCGCGCGGAAACCGCGAACGACCGCCGCGGATTTGCCCGAGTAGCGAATCTCGTAGAACTCCAGGTCCGTCAGTACGCCCGACCGCCGCCACAGGCGCGCGTAGAAGAACACCGTCATCATGCCAGTAAGCAGGAATGCCCACCACACCCAGTTGCCCGCCACGCCGTCCTTGCGGACGATGTTCGTGACAAGGTTTGGCGTGTCGGCGCTGAATGTCGTGGCCACCATCGACGTGCCCACAAGCCACCACGGCAGCGACCGCCCGGAGACGAAGAACTGGGCAATGCCCTTGCCCGCCCGGCGGATGAAGAACAGGCAGACCAATAACTGCAAAGCGATAATGCCGATCGCTACGGCCCAGTCCCAATGCGTTACCTGCATTGCGTATCTCCATTTTGCCGCTCAGT
>CAZMBZ010000049.1:10917-21029 GCA_964564285.1 uncultured Planctomycetaceae bacterium
CCGCCAGTTCCCGGCCATACGGGCAGGCGCTTGGCATGAGGACGAACCCGCGCCCCTCGCCGGCAGTGCCTTCGTCAAGGGCCTGGCGAACCTTCGCTACGAACTGCTCGGTGGGAAGGTTTTCGATGTCGGCTATCTCGATATTGCCGAACAGCACCATCTGTCTACCGTAGTTTTCTCGCACGTAAGATAGCGACACATCGCCCTGCGGCGATGGCTCGATGGGGTCCAGGCCGTCGCAGCCGGTGGCGGCGATGTGGTCCAGGATGTCCATCAGTCGGCCATGGGAATGAACCCGCGCGAACCCGCCGTGAGCCTGTATCGCGCAGACCATGGGCGTGACGTACCGCGTGACGTACTCAGCGAACAGTCTCGGTGGCAGGTAGGGCGGCGAGGCGTACTCGGGGCCGTATATCCGCCACAGTCGGCCCGGGAGGGCTTTGCTGATTGCCTCGATTCGCGGCATCTGAAGCTCGGCGACCTTTTCCAATGCCCGGTGCATGAGGTCCGGCCTGGTCAGGGCGGTTACCGTGTATTGGCCCATGTCGAACTTCTCGGCCACTTCGCAGAGTGGGTCGGAAACGTCGATCATCACGATGCCCGTATCGCCGATCTTTCGTTCGGCTTCCAGGACGCGTTTAACATTGGGCCGGCCTGAGAAGGGCGCTTGGGGCAGTTCCAGCCAGGCCTCGAAGTCGTCCTCGTCTTTCAGCAGGTGCTCGGTGGTCCAGACAGTCTGTACATCAGGGTCCCTGCGGTCGGTCCGCGTTAGCGTCCTGCTGCCGACGTCGATGGCGGTGTGACAGATCCGACTGCCGTTGGCGTCGATGTGCTGCTCGTGCCGCGTGAGTTCCCTGGCCGGGTCGGGTGCGGTGTCCACAAAAGGCACGCCGCGCATGACGATGCGGTCGGTCTTCTCACGCGTCAGGTCGATCAGCGGCCGCCACGACGGGTGGGAGTAGATATTGAACGGGTCCGGGTCGGCGGGGTTTTCGTCGAGCCCGTTGAGTTCATAGAAACACACCGGCGGGCGGTCCACAGACTCGCCCCTCAGCGTTCTCATTAACCGCTCGCGGCGAGTCATGAATGGGCCTTTCGCCAAACCGAAGGTAGCCCGGGGCGATACGTCCCCGGGGCGCACATGTAATTATGAAAAGGAACCTTACCGGTCAATCGCGAGGCTGTCAATACTTCAAGGCCCGTTGTAGCCGCTCGCCTAGCCAGTATGCGTACCGAAGACGCAGTCGCGGTGCCTGGCTGCCTTGCCGGTTCGCACTTCCATGAACCCGCGTCCGTCTATGTTGGCCCTTCAAGCTTGGAGATGAGGATATTGGAGGAAAGTCTTTTCAGGCCCTGAGGCTAAAGAGACAGGCCCGGAGGGCCGACAGCATTTTGCCGGGCCTGCGCGAGCCCAGCCAGTCCGGCAATCGCCTTCATGAATCCGCGTCGTCCCATTGCCTTCGTCGGATCCTCCATGCAATCTTCAGTACTGCCGAGGTGCGATCACTATCTGTAGGTATCCCCGCGATAGGTTCAACCCCCGATTTTTGCGAGTGTTCCCTATCGCAAATGCCATCGCCTTCGCAGCAGCCATTCCGTGGTCAGCAGGCCCACGAAGGCGAGAAAGAGAATCGGGAAGTTGAACAGCGGAGTTATGGTGGGCGGCTGGGGCTGGTGGAGTTGGCCCAGGCCGGTCATTCGCCGGACTATTTGGTCGATCAGGTCCGGCAGGGCGGATATGTCCACCTTTCTGCCGCGGGTCTTGTCGGCGAGCATTTCCAGCAGCGCATCATCGCGGCCGAGGCGGTCGGTCTCCTTGGACATCGCCGCGACGATCAACGGCTGGGAGTCCGCGCCGATCTTGCGGCCCGCGGCGTCGGTGGCGGTTACTTCGAGCGTGTACTTCCCGTCGCGAGCGG
This sequence comes from uncultured Planctomycetaceae bacterium, assembly GCA_964564285.1. Taxonomy (GTDB): domain Bacteria; phylum Planctomycetota; class Phycisphaerae; order SM23-33; family SM23-33; genus JAUWQU01. The sequence goes on from CAZMBZ010000049.1 coordinate 12,837, forward strand.
GGGTGTAGCTCCCCTCGAAGAGTCTCTCGCCGGGCCTGGGCGAAAGAGGCAGGGTCTCGGCGCGGCCTTGGGGGTCCTGGGGTGTGGCGGTCAGCATGACCTGGGCGTTCTCCGCCGGTTTGCCTTTGTCGTCCTGCACCTGTGCGAGAACTTTCACGGAGCCCGGGCCGACGCGGAAGAAGCTCTTGTCCGGGCGGATCATAACGGCAGGGGCGGCGTCGCGGCTCTTGGTCTCGACGTTGGCGAGCCAGCGGACGAATTGGCCCCAGAAGCGTTGGTAGGGGCTCTGTCGCCCAAGACCTCGCATGGGCGCATCCCACTGCCATGTCGTGTCGGCTGTGAAGGCGGCGCTTCTGCCGGCGCCGAAGCGTTGGACGGCCAGGACCACGAGCGGTTGGCCTTCGGTCTGTCTTGTCGGGTGGATTGCCAGCACCGTCGCCGCCGGCTTGGCACCTGGGACCGTCACGCATCCCAGCAGGTCCGTAAGCTTGGGCAATTCCGCGTCCGGTTTTTGCCCGCCCGGGCCGAAGAAGAACTTGCCCGCGCCCTCGAATATCGGGTGTGCCTGCCCGGCGGCGGTTAGTTGGGGGATGAAGGGCGTGGTTTCCTGCGGCTGGCTTCGAGGCCCGCAGGTCACCGGCAGGACGGTCTCGACGTCCGTGCCCGCGTAACCGCCGGGTCCGAAGCTGTTGTGCCCGCCGAGCATCAGCAAAGCCCCGCCGTCGTTGACGAACTTGCGAAGCTGGGCCATCTGTGCGTTGGACATGAACGTCCGATCGAGGTCGCCGAGTATGATCACGTCGAAGAGCTTGAAGTCCGCCTCGGTTTCCGGCAGGGCTTTCAGCGAGGCCGCATCCGGTCCTCCCTGTGCCCAGAAACGGTTGCCGGATATTCGCACAAGGCTAAGGAAGCGGATGTTCGGGTCGCTCATCAGCAGACGCTTGAGGTACTTGTACTCGGGCCTGATCGAGCCCTCGACGTACAGCACGCCAAGGCGAGGCTCGGTCAGCAGGATGTGGACTTCGCCCGCGTTGTCATCGGGCGTCGCCTCGGCCGGGCTCGCGGGGATTACGACGCGCAGGCTGCGGACCTGGCTGGCATTGGGGTCTGGGCTCTGGCGGGGCGTCCATTTAAACTCAGCCTTGACGGTGGCGACGTTCTGGTCTGTCCATAGGCGCTGGGTATCGACGGGCGTGTCGCTGCCTTCGGCGAAGAGCTGGACCTCCAGCGGAACCGTGGCGAACCCGGCCAGGCGAGCTTCGACGGCGATGGTGGTCACATTGTTGACGACGGCTTCGAGCGGCGCATCCACGGAGGTAAGCTCGATGTTGCGCCTGGCGGAGAGATGGTCTCCATCCGAGCCGACGGCCACGGGGAATATCGGCACGCGGGCTTCGATGCCGGCGTCCAAAACGCTGTCGCCTGAATTGTGGATGCCGTCGGTGAGCACGACGATACCGGCGAGCCTCCGCCCGGCATGTGAGCCGGCGGCGGCTCGGATGGCCGCGGCGAGGTCCGTGCCGTCGGTGCCTTCGCCTGCGGGGGCCAGTTCGGCGAGGTCGGCGATGGACTCCGCCGGCCTGGCCGAGCGGGCGAAATGATACCACATCGGCGTGAAGTTCCGCCGGATACGCTTTTGCTGGGCCTCGATCATTCGCACACACTGGCGGTAGCGGCTGGGCAGGTTTACATCATCCGTCGTCGCCATCGACCCGGACCGGTCAACGAGGATGGGCAGGTAAGGTTTGTCGCCCTCCGTCGCCGCCGAGACGGACAGGGCGGGCTTGAACAGCAGCAACATAAGCGCCAGTATGGCCGCGCAGCGAAGCGCCATCAGCCCCGTCAGCCTCGCCCGGCCAAGGTATCCGTAGACCATGGAGTAGAACGCCCCGATCGCCAGGGCCATCTCCATCGCCAGCAGCGCCATCCACAATCCGCCGCTGTCGGCCAGGATGATTCCCCCGGCCGCCATGGACCCGACGATGGCTGCCCCGGCGGCGAGCAGCGATCCAAACGCCGCCCTGGCGTTGCCTTTGGAGGATCTTACTGCGGCGTCGATGAGCATGAACCCCACGAACGCGACCGGCCCGGCAGCTGCGGCCAGGCAGATGAGTCCGTAGCGTGTGCGCCGCTGGATAAGTTGCCATATGCCCCAGCCGACAAGTACTGCCGCAATGGCTGCCAGCAGCACGATCGCCAGTGCCGGGTCTTGCCCGGCCTGAAATTGTAGAGAAACGCTCGCCATGTGATGAGAGTCTAATCTATCGTGGCGGGCTGCGACATAGCAAGGTTCCCTGCTCCCCGCCAAACTTTGTCCTGGTGGCCTGGGGGCGCTGTTCGGGAAAACGTTGACCCGGTGGGTCGGTATCAACTAAGATACCCGCCTGCTTAGGAAACGAACTCATGCAGTCACAAGCCGCTGATCAAGCCGTTGTGTTGGCGCCTGTTGTGGACGCCCGGGCGGCGGTTGGGCGCCGGTTCCGCGGTGCGCTCATCATGGGCCCTTGCCTGACGGTGATCGTCTTGGCGGCCTGGCTGGCGCCGAAGTCGGCGGGTTACGGCACGCACAGGGAACTTGGCCTGCCGCCGTGCGGCTTTCTCGCTCAGACGGGCTACCCCTGCCCGAGCTGCGGGATGACTACTTCCTTTGCCGCCATGGCGCACGGACATCTGGTGGATGCCTTCCTGGCCCAGCCGTGCGGAATGCTGCTTTTCCTGGCCGTGGTTGTGATGGCGACGGTGGGCTTCGGCGAGCTTACGACTGGACGAGACCTGATCCGATACCTACACCCGGGACTCTGGTGGGTGGTGGGTGCGGTGTCGGCAATGCTGCTGGGATGGGGCTTCAAGATCGCTTACGGCCTGGCGACGGGCATCCTGCCGGTTCAGTAGCGTTTCCCGGCCAATATCGAGCGAGGACGACAGATGACAATACGTATTCGGAAATGGGTATGCATATGCGGGCTGCTGGCGGCGACGGCTATGTCCAGCGGGTGCTCGACCGAGATGTGGCGGCACATGGCATATCTCGGCTGGGGAGGTCGGGGCAAGAAGGTCAAGGCCAAGTTCGCGGGCCTGGCCGGTAAGACCGTGGCGGTGGTGGTCTACAGCGATCGACGCACTCTGTATGAGTTTCCAGACCTGAACCTGACGCTCTCGGCGGCAATCGCAGGACGACTCGACAAGAACGTCAAGAATATCAAGGTAGTCCCGCCGGCCCGGGTCGTCCGCTACCAGGATGAGAATATCTACTGGGAGGAAATGGACAAGGCCGATCTCGGCAAGGCGTTAGGCGCCGACTTCGTGCTCTACGTGCCCATGGAGGAGTTTGGCACGCGATTGCCCGATAGCTCATACCTCTATCAAGGCCGGGCTACGTGCGAGCCAGCAGTCTACGATGTGACAAAACTCCCCAAAGATTCCCGCGTGTACAAGGGCGAGAAGATCAGGATACTCTACCCCGAACACGAGCCGGCCGGGGCGCTCAACGAAAACGACCGCCAGATCCGCATCACGACCGAGGCTATGTTCGCCGACAAGCTCACCAAGCTGTTCTACGCTCACAAGGAGGAAGTACCCAGATGAGCAAATCAGCCCGTACGCTCCTGGCCGCAACGCTCGTGTCGATGATGCTCTGTGCCGCCGGTTGCGCCATCCCCGCGTGGTTCGCCTCCCAGTTCGGACCAAAACAGAAGATTGCCGCCAAGTTCAAGCCCCCAAAAGGCAAGGTCGTCCTCGTGCTCGTTGACGACATGCTCAGCCCCGTCGATTACGAACCGATCAAAATTCATCTCACCGAGATGCTCAACGAGCAACTGACTGCCAACAAGGTCGCCGCAAAGACCATCCCCTACGTCCGAATCGGGGAGTTTGTCGGCGCCACGCCGGATTTCAATTCCCTGGCCGTCAGCGAGGTCGGCAACAAGCTCGGCGCCGATATTGTTCTCTACGTGCAGATCGACGAGTTCGGCCTGCGCGACCAGGCCGCGTCGCAAGAGTTGTGGAAGGGCAGGCTCCAGACAACCGTTAGGCTTGTGGACGTGAGGGAAGGGCGGCTCTGGCCGACCGATCGGCCTGAGGGGCACATGGTGAGCCCCATGGCAAAGACGCGGACGGTATCCGATAACTCCCAGACCCGGGCTGAAATTGTCAGCAAGGCCCTCGCCGCAGAAACCGCCGACCGGATCGCCAAGTACTTCTACGGCCACAAAACCCCCTACGAAGGCGCCTACGGCGACAAGAGCAATAGCATCACGACTGACTGACATGCCCGCCGGGCGAGTCAAAACAATAACGCCGGATTGAGGCCCCAAGATAAGGCCTTCCCCTTCTTGTTTTTCAAGCCCAACGGGCTCAAGAAGCACGAAGAGGAAAGCTTATCTCAATGCCATTGGTCAGCGCACCCGTCTTTCCTCGCGTTTTGGCGGGTTTTGTCGCGCCGCGTTTATGGGCAGAGTTCCGGGTAGACCTTTGTCAGGTCCAGCTTGTCGCCCGTTAATTTTTGCAACTCCAGCAGCTTGGCGAAGAGCTTGCGAACCGTCGCCTTGTGGGCTGGGCTCTCGGCGAGGTCTTTTACTTCGGCAGGGTTGCTGGCCAGGTCGAATAGCAGGACCTTTTTGCAGGCCGGGTACAACAGCAACTTGTGCCCGTCTTGGGTCACCATTCTCTGGACGCCCATGTACGCGCCGTAAATGGCGTCGTAGTTTCGCTTACGCTTGCCGTTGATTATCGGCATGAGGGAGCGGAACTGCACGTGCTTTGGCTTGTCGATGCCCGCCAGCTCGAGCGTCGAGGGCATGATGTCCTGGAGGTATACGGGCGTATCGAACTGCTTGCCCTTGGGCACGCCAGGCCCTACGACCATCAGGGGTACGCGGACGCTGTGGTCGAATAGGTTCTGCTTGCCGATGAGCCCGTGGTGCCCGACGGCCAGGCCGTGATCGGCGCTGAAGAATATGTACGTGTTGTCCGCCTTGCCGGACGCCTCCAATGCGTCGAGAATCCGCCCGACCTGGGCGTCCATGTGGGTGATGATGGCGTAGTATTCCTGGCGGTTGACCTTCACTGCGTACTTTGTCCGCGGGAAGGGGGCGAGCCTCTCATCACGCAGCCGCTTGCTGCAACCGATGCTGTCCTTGTAAGGATACTCGGGAAGGAAGTTGCTCGGCACCCTGACCTTATCCAGCGGGTACTTGTCCACGTATTCTTTGGGCGACTGGCGCGGGTCGTGCGGGGCGTTGAACGCCAGGTACATGAAGAACGGCTTGTCGATGCCGGCCGCCTGCTTGATGAACCCGACCGAGTTGTCGCCGACGACCTCGCTCCAATGCTTGCCGCCTTTCCAATAGCCGCCGAAACTCGTGTCGTACGGCGACCAGGGATCCTTCTGGCCTTCGATGGGGCGGTTGTAGCCCTCGCGAGTCTGTCTCGGCATGCCGCTACGGACGTCCTTCGCTACGTCGAACGCCTTGGCGGGGTCGGCCTTGACGTGCCACTTGCCCGTCATGTACGTCTGATACCCGGCCGCCTTGAGATGCTCCGACCAGAACCGCCCAGCCACTCGCTCCTTCTCGGCGGAGTTGTACACGCTATGGGCGTTCCAGAGGAACCGCCCGGTATTGAGCATGCACCTGCTGGCGACGCAGACGGCCCCGCCCCAGGCACCCTGGTTGTATGCGTGCGTGAAGGTCGTCCCGCCGCGAACAAGGCGATCGAGATTGGGAGTCTCGATCTCGTCATAGCCCAGCGCGCAGATGGATTCGTAGGTCTGGTCATCAGCGAAGATGAACAGGAAGTTCGGCTTGTCGGTGTCCGAGGCCGCCATAAGCCGGTGGGCACCCAGTGCAACTCCCGCAGCCGCCAGACCAATACGCTTGAGAAGATCGCGTCTGTTCATCGGTTTCCTTTCGATACCAAATAAGGCAAAACCCGCGCAGGCCGCCCAGAACATCCCAGCGGCATCCAGACTCGCACAATAAATCCAACCCGCCCCAGGAGCCGCCGGGGCGTCATGGCTGCGGCTTTTTGGGTTTCCTGCTCTTGGCGGGCGGCAGGTAGTTTTGCCCGGTGATGACACTTTGGCCGGTCTTCTGTTCCAATTCCAGGCGGGCCTTTTGGGCGATGTTGCCGCCGGTCTTGGCGGCGACCGTGTTTCTGCCAGGTTTCGCGGGCGCGGTCCACCGCCCGGGCGGGGTCGGCCAACTCCTGCATCCGCTCGTAGCCTACTTTGGCGAGCCAGAGTTTGATCGGCTCGGCCTTGGGGCTGGGAACGCTCTGAACCAGACGCAACAGGGTCTCGGCGCTGGCGACGTCAGTCAGGTAGTTCTTGCCGTCGGCGGCGGGCAATTTCAGTCGGTTACAATTTGTAACCGACTCGCTTCCTTCCTTGCGAAGACGGCTTTTCAGGACTTTCCAGTAATTCCTCGCCGCCTGGTAGTCCGGCTGTTGAATCAGCACTTGGATGATATCCACCACCGAAAAGAACCATGTGTCGGTCTTCTCGTCGTAAAGACGACGGATCTCATGCTCTTCAAACACCACGGGCAGGTTTTTCATAGCAACTCCCTGTCCAAGCCCTCCATCAGCCAGCGAGCCCCCAGTGCCACGCCCGCGGCCGCCAGACCAATACGCTTGAGAAGATCGCGTCGGTTCATCCCTTTCCTTTCCATGCCAAGTGCCGCCAAGCCCGCCCAGCCGCGCCCAAACCAGTCCAGCCGCGTCCGAACCCGCACCAAGTCCCACCGGACCGCGCGCCCAATGTCGGCATGAAAGTTTCCCAAGACCAGCCCGCGAATGCAAGGTTCCCCATTGCCAATAAGCCCAAGATGGCCGAAAACACACCGGCGCTATATTCATCGGGGGTCTTCGACGTTCCCAGCGACGGATTCCTATTCCTGGCGTTGCCGGATTGCCTTGGTTGAGGGCGTTTTGGACTTGACATAATCGGGGAGGGGGGTATAATTGGGCAAGTCCACATCGGAATTAGTGTACGTAGTGTACGGCAAGTCATAGCAGCATCCGATGAGGTCATCTGAGCGTCGGAGGCTTCGTCTGGTGACATGGAACGAATCAGGACTGACAGTGGCTGGCGTTTGGGATTCGTTTTGAATGGAGGGCATACTATCATGACAAGAGGATTTCTCACAACGGTCGCGGCACTGCTGGCGTTTGGTTTGATCTTGGCGCTTACCGGCCCGGCCGGGGCGTCTTTGATTGACGGATTGCACGCCTATTACCCCTTTGAAAGCAACAGTGCGGGCGCCGGCGGTGTTTTGGATATTTCCGGCAACGACCGCCATGGGACGGGTCCCGTGGGCGGAGGCCTGACCACCGTGACCGGCAAGGTTGGCAATGCGCTCGACTTCAACGGCGCCAGTGGTAGTGAGGTCGTGATCGATCAGGTTCTGGAATCGGATTTCGACTTCGTTAATTCCGACTTCACCATCCAGGCTTGGTTCAAAGTGACCAATTTTACTGGCCAATGGCAGGCGCTAATGGCCAAAGGCGAAGGCGCTGGTTGGCGAATTGCTCGTTACAGCAGTACATCCAACCTGGCCGTTAACATGGGGCAGGGCGATACCGCAACCGGCAATATTAACGACGGTGCGTGGCATCACCTCGTCGGAATCCACGATGCTGGAAGCACCACGGATATCTGGATCGACGGCGACTTGGCTGTTTCGGGCTCCGGCACCGGCCCCGGTGACAGAAGCGGCGTCATGACCATCGGCGACAATCCCGAATCGAACAACCGCAACTGGAACGGCCTCATCGATGAGGTGGCCGTCTGGAACCGTACTCTCACAATCGATGAAGTCGCGGAACTCTATAACAGCGGTGCGGGCTCTGCCATCCCCGAGCCGGCCACGATGAGCCTCCTGGCTCTCGGCGGATTAGCCCTGCTGCGCCGTCGCAGATCCTGAGGCTGGCGCCAACGGTCCCATCGTACTTGGAGGTGGTGCTAAGGATGCCATCTCTTCACATCTTCATGCTTCCAAATGCTGTTTTTGAAGCATGCTCCAAGTGCGATCCTGGCAGGACAAGGCCACAGGGACTCCACAATCACCGAGGGAACATGCTTCCGCCAACGGCCGGGGAAACGTGGCATCACAGAGCCCCAACCGGCCCTGGACTATGCTACCGGCCCATCCGATAGCCTTCTTTTATCTTTTAAGGGCTGACCCCATTCCACCC
>CAZMBZ010000050.1:0-20892 GCA_964564285.1 uncultured Planctomycetaceae bacterium
TCGTGGAAGTCGCCGTTGCCAAACTCGATCGTGCCCGGCTCGCTGCCGTGGGGCGTTACCCAAACAGCGCCGGCGATCACGCACAGAACGCCGCTGATGGCCGTGGTGTTGTTGACGAGCCGCAACTCGAACATTCCCGCAGCCGTCACGCGAGCCTGTATGAACACGTCCTCGATGGCCTCGGCGCCGCTGCCAATGAACGTGCCGTTCTCAGCCCTGGCACAGTAGGCCAGGTCTATCCATTCACCGTCGGGCGAGCCGGACCACGTGGCGATTGTGTTGCCCCAATACGAACCGACCGCCTTGCCGCTCAGATTGGTCTCGGTGTTGCCCGGGTGGTCGCCGAAGCTGCCATTATCCGAACATAACCGTACATCCAAGGCGATCTGGACCAGCGAGTTCAGGCAACTACCTGTGCTGTAGAAGACCTCGGTAGTCTCGTCCGAGCCGGCGTAGTGTGCGCAGAAGGCGGCGACTTTTTGTCTGCCGTCGGAACCGCCGCCAACATCGATGAAGCGGCAGACCTCGCCTCCGAGCGTCCGGACCTCCCAGAAACGCACCGTCTGATCGGCCTGGCCGTGAGCGTTCAGCGAATAGTCCAGCGCCTCGGCCTCGATAATCCCCGGCGCCCCCTCGGCCGCAGTCCACTCCCTGGCCTGCGGATCCCACCATAATTCGGTAATCGTGTACGCGCCGTCGCCGTCGTTGGCGTCGATCCGTGCGATGCCCCGGGCCAGCAGATCCGCGCGGGATATCGGCTCGTCGCGAAGGCCCGTGGGCTGTGGCGACACGGAAACGGCCCGCGGCGCCGACGTGGGACCACTCGGCAGAAAAGCTTCGCTGTCTCTCATGGCAGAACCCTCAGCATTGGCGTGTCCAGCAACAATTCGGTCTTGCAAAGCCCTGGCCGAAGGTTCCAGTTCACCCCCGCCACAACCGGGGCGCGAGCACCCTGGCTGCCGGAAACGGTCAGGTCGATACGTCGGCCACGAGTGCCGGGAATCACGTCGCCGGGCGAGTATGCCCGCGTGACGTGGCGAAGCACGATCGAGCCGTGGCCGGTCTCATCTTCGCTGGCTGCGCGAATCTCGCCGGCACGCGCCTCGGCATCGGCGGTGTCGTCGCGCGTGTCGTGGCGGTCGGCGGACAGGGCGAACGGGTCGGCCCCGGCTGGAACGTCCAGCCGGCGGAATCGATCGCCGGCCCGGACAACCTTCCTCGCGACAACAGGCCAGGAACTGCCCGCCCGTCGCGGTGCCCGGCCAATCACAGCCTGGTCGCATTCGATCGATCCAACCAATTTCATCGTCAGCGCCGGGCTGCCGCCGCCCAGAGCGTTGTTGAGCAGCGTGAGATAGCCGTACCGACCGTATTTTTCGAAGAGCGTCTGTTCACCGCTGACGAGATTGCGGGCCTGCTCGCACGCGTATGGATACCACCGCCACAACGGATTCACCGGCAGTGTGAAACCCGCGCGATCGGTCCATATAACGGCCGGGACTTGAATCCACGAACTCTCATCGCCCGCGATACCCAGCAACACCTGCGGCGTAAGATTGCGAACCTTCGCGACATCATCGCGCAAGAGCGTCGGGCCGACCGGACGCGGGCGTCGGATGTACTGACCATCGGAGGCGATACCGAAGTTCGACAAATCGCCCATCTTGCCGGTAACGCCCAGCAGCGAGCCGTCCTCGTTCCAGGCAAAACTGCGAAATGCGTGCCGACTGTCGATGGCGCTCGCCGCGCCGTAGGTGTATTTTTCATCGAAGGCTCCCACCGTCACGCTGCCCGAGACAGTCCACTGGAGGGGGTCGATAACATCGTCGGTCGCCCAGTCGGAAAGGTCATGCTCGTCGGTATCCCACGCCGGACCAAGGTCGCCGCCGGCACCCGTGAAGGCCAGCGACACCTGCTTGCGCACGAGGCTGCCGAGAACCGTCACGTCGTTGAATACGTTGCGGTTGTCGCGGATGAACTCGATCCGCTGCACCTCGGCGCGCTGAGCTTCGGAATCGGTGGCGCGAAGGGTCGGGCCGGTGATGGGTGCCATGAACGGCCGGCGAACACGCGAGCCACTGACGCTTCCGCGAAGTTCGAACACCCGCAGCGCGTGCCGTCCGTGAGAGTCCGCCCACGGCTCGATGCAGTACCCGTAGCCGAGGGGCTCGATCACGGCGGCGATTGCTTCGGTCAGGCTAAGTCCCTCGACGCAGACCTCACCCATAACGCAGTTCGCCAGGCCGGGAGGCAACAGGTCCAGCGAGGCCGGGGAGATAACCGCGTAGTCGTCGACCATCTCGATTATTGAGCGGATCGCCGATGCGGCATCCCACATCTCGGCCTGGTAGGTCAGACCCTCGGCATGGACGATCCGCCCTGGGGCGTCAAAAACTCGCGACCCCGCCGACGAAGCCAGAGCTTCGCTGTCCAATCGCCATTGGGCGCCGACACCACCCGAGGAGGCGGGAACTGCATTGGGCATTCCGCCGGCGTTGAACACCGCCGGGAGGTGGCTGCGGAACGTGTTGGCCCGCAGCAGATCGCCCGAGTCGAACGAACCCTCCACCAGTGCATCAGCCACGGCGGGCACCGCGTGCCACTGGCCCGACACAACCTTTCCTCGCAAGAGCACCTCCGGCCCGTATGCGACGACCTCGCAGCTTTCGCCGTCATCCGAGGCGTCCACGAGCAGTCGCCCCTGGCCGACATAACCTCTAAACCACTCGCGCTCGACGCTGCCGGCGGCGGAACCGTCGGTGACCTCCGTCAGACGAACGCAAGCGCCGCCGGCAAGCAGGCTATCGTCGGCGCGATCGGTGAAGGCCTTGCCTGGCCCCGAGCCAAGCACGCGACGCAACGTCAATGCGCCAGGCCGACCTCCGGTGGACCATGTCATGCGGACAGGCATCCAATGCTCGGCGATGGTCTCATCGACCCATTCCGCCCTGCCGGGCACATCCGCCATCGGCGGCGCCACGGCGGACGCGACATACAAGCGAAAACTCGGCGGTCGGTACTGGCACCCGGTCGGCGCGGAAGCCCAGACGATTGCAGTCATATCGAGAACCCTCTAAACGGTTTGAGTTAAGTTTGCTGGAATGCTGCCGTGGATATTCATCACTTGGCAGGCCATTGGGTGATTAGCGTCATGTTCATACTTCGACGCCGGAACGAACACTAAGCGGAGTGTCAGAACGTGCAGGTGACAGCCACGCTCGGAGCCTCGGGTACCGAAGCATCCGCCACGAACGGCCCCACCGGAGCCGGCATGCGGGACTCGATTCCGTCGCTTTTCGCTGTTACAGCAAACCAGTACGACACGCCGTCGGCCAGGTCGAACCCGTGCTCGACCGGACCATCGGAGGCGAAGTCCACCACGGCAGACGGATTGCCGACGGCTATATGCGCGCTCGTCGAGCAGTAGATGCAATACTCCTGAGGCGCGGCCAGACCAGGCGGAGTCCGGTAGGACCAGCGGACATTGATTCGCCCGCCGGCTTCAACCGAGGCCGTGATTCGCTCGACCCCCGCAGGACGATTGCCGACCCAGTCTCCGCCGACATCGATCTCGATTTCGCATGCGTTGGACAAGTCGGGCGTCTCCAGCCACATCGCGCCAACCACTGGACGAACCACATAGGTGTATCTCGCCAGCGGCCCGTGGGCCAAACCGGCCAGGCTGATCGCATCCGCATTGCACTGGGCGTAGGCGATGGGCGTCGAGAAGTCCACGCATGAGATCCCGCCGCTGCCTCGATAGACGCGATAGCCATGGGAGATTCCCGGCCAGTGGCAACCCGGCAGAGATCGCGGAGGCCAGGCACAGAATGGAAACGATGCGCCGCCCATCATGATATCCTCGCCTCGCTGCGCCCGACGGCTACTGGCGAAACGGTGTATGTGGCGCGTTCTGTGGTGCCGTCGTCAACATCCTTGAAGGACGCCACTCCGGTGGTTTCGTTGAATGTCGTGTTCCCAGCCATGACAGCCACGGCAGAACGCATCATGCGGCCGATCCAATCCTCGGCGGGGACCAGCGACGTTTCATCCCAGTAGTAGAGAACACTCCTCAAATGCGCATCTGTTTGTGCCGGTGATCCACCAGCCTGGATGTAGATGTCCAGCCAGTAGAACCCGGCAGCCAGTGCCGGGAAGGTCCCCTGGAGCGCCGCGTTGCCGGATGCAGGCGGACTGGTGACATCGACCTGGGCAAGGGCGATGTCATAGGTTGCCCAGTTGGCGGATTCGAACGCCTCGGCGGTCGCGGCCGCCAAAAACTGCCCGGCCATGTTGCGGACAATCGCGTAGATGGTCTCGGCGACATCGTCGTGGATGATCTGGATTTCGTTAGCCATTGATGCGGCCTCCTCTGACGGGGCGAACGTATCGCAGTGCGGTTTTCCATTCGGTGTAACAGGAATACGCCGCAGTGTATTCGCGGTAGTGGTATGCCTTGTTCGTCGGGTCCGGCTGATATGACGTGCTCGACCAATACAGGTTGCCGGTTCCCACCAGTTGGACACGCGTGACGGCCGAACTCCAGTCGACCAACGACAGGGCCTCCAGCGGGTTGGGCAGTCGCCAGTCGGCGAACCCGGCGTATTCGAGAGCCAGGCAGTTTGCAGCGGCATCAGCCCAATTCATCGTGACAAGGGCACCGGCGGTGTGGAACGCTTCGCCGCAGTCGGTGGGGTCCTGGACCCATTGCAGGCCGGTTGCCCGGTCCGTGACGGTGCCGTTGCCGTTATCGACGAACCGGGTCGCTCGCGGGTTGCCCGCTTGCACGTCGCCATCGTCGCCGGCAGAGTAGCTGGTGGTCTGCCCGGTACGCGGCAGGAAGATTTTGGGGGTTTCGTTTTTCATGCTCAATTCCCCGTGATGGCGACCGAGCCGCTGTAGATTCGGCCATCGATCTCGGCCATGACGTAGTAGGTGCCGTCGACGGCAACGTTCATGGCCATTTCCACCAGGCCCGTCGCGTCGGTGATGGCCTCGTAGTCTGCGTTGGCCGTGATCTCGCGGAGTTCAGTCCCCGCAACGCCGACTCCAAAATTGTTGTCAGCCACAGGCGCGCCGAAATCGCTCGTGCTCAACCAAGTCCGCACGCGAAACCGCTGGGTGAGGTTGTTGCCGGCGGCGTCTTTGACTTCAATACTCATGCCGCCGGTGCCATCGGCCTCGTCTGTGCCGGTCAGCATGATGGTGGGCATCAGGTCCTGGACGGCGTCCTGCAAGCCCGCCGCCGAATGCACGTGCAGGGCATCGGCGTTGGAGGCGGACCCGGCTACGAGCGTGTTGGCGTTGGCGGCAGTCATGGCTGAAAGTAGAGCGAACACGGCCGAGGCGCGAAGGTCGGTAATGTCGTCGAAGCCGTAGCCGCCGTCGGCGGTGATGATCGTCGCCAGCGGGATATGCGGCGTAGCCGAAGCACCCGGCAGGCCGGTCGTGTTGCACACCAGTCGCAGCTCGGCCGAGTCGATGTCGAGGTAAATGTAGTTTGTCGCATCATCGGTCAGCTCGTTGGCCGTGGAGCCGGCGTATGAATACGCGGTCTCGCCGTCGCCGGCGGTTCCGGGGCGGACGCCGAATGTCAGCGAACCATCTCGGTAAACGCGAAGGGCATTGGATATCGCCTTGGCGATGGTCAGCATGCGGTGGCGCTGCCGCTGGCCCTCGGTGAAGTATCCGGCATCTCCGGGCGAGTGATACTTGAAGTCGGTGTCGCTGTCGGTCGTCCCGTGAAGGGCGTTGGCCTCGGCGTCGGTCAGTTGGATTTCGCTCATGGGTCAGATGTCCTTTGAAGGAGTCATGGAAAGAACCAGTGTGTCGGTTGTCGGGTCGTAGGATGCCACGGCCAGGTCGGCGGCGGGCGCGGCGTAGCCGTCAACTCCCGCGATCGCCTCGAAGGCCGGCGAGACGTTGCCGTGTGCGTCGACGATCTCCACGCGAATCGGATAGAGGCCCCTTTCGAGGGGGTCGCTGACAAATCTCAGGTAGTCGATGCCGAAACCCCAGGTCCAACCCCAGGTAGCGCCCCAGCCGGGCGCGCCAGAGCCGCTTAGCCCCCAGCCGCCGTCGCCCCATGCAAAACCCCAGCCCGTGGCGCCCTGCCCGGCTGGGAAGATCGGCGACTCATGGATGAGTATGTCCGCTTGGGAGGCGCCGGCATCGCCGCGGAAGATTCGCCACTTGTCCGTCGGCGCCTTGCCGTCGAGAAGGTCTCGCCTGAGCGTAACGGTCAGCCTGTTGCCGCAACGCGCAGCCCCCGCGAAGGCGTCCTGGAAGTAGTCCGTCCGTTCGTCGCCGGCCTCGACGGCCAGCAGCAGTATGGGATCGTTCGGGCCGGCCTGGGGCAGGAGAAATTGCACCTGCCCGTCGCACGTGCTCTGCCAGCAGGCAAGCTCGCCGGCGAGGTAGCATTGCACGACCTTGCCCACGTGGGCGGTCGCGGCGGTGATGGTCAGTCCAAGGTCCGTATCGTCGATGCGGACAATCGTGATGTCGGTGGTCCAGTAGGTCATTGTATGGCGGAAAGAAGGTAATAGGCCTGCCGACCGGCAGGCAGCTAGTAGGGACACAGACGACGCGCCGGCCTGGATGAGGCTCAGCGGCCGCTACGGTTGGGCGACGATGATGGCCTCGACGCGGGCCAGGGCCTGCACGCCGCCTTCGACTACGGAGACCTCCATAGGTCCCGCCTGGCGATAAGCACTCAGCAGGCTGCCGGAATAAAGTCGCCCATCAGTGCCGGCGTAGCAGGCCACGCAGCCAACGTACTGCTGCACGGCGAGCAGCTTGGCCTTGAGGTCCGCTATGGCAAGGTCGGCCGAGGCCTTGACGGCCGAGGCAAGCACGCCGCGAACCTCGATTTCCCGAGCCCCGGCGGGGCCTGCCTGGAAAAACTCCCCCGCCACATCGGGCATCCGCTCTCGCCTGGTGCGAGAAGCCGGACTGCCGAGAACCTCCGCGGCGGCAAGGTCGGTAAGGTCAAAGTCATCGAATTTCGGATTCATGGTTGGATACCTTCCTGCCTGCCAGGGCTACTGGCTGTCCGCTACTACGGGCGCGGTTTCGGCGATGAATGGGAGCGTGGCGCTGCCGGCGGCTTCGCGGGCTGCGGTGGCGTCGTAGCCACCGATCGATATGCCGGCGATGGTGACGGTCTTGTCGGCCTGGGCCTTGGCGTCGGCCCAGGTGAAGGATAATTCGCCGGTCAGGTTCGCTGCCGCGGCGGCGCCGGCTGGGTCGATCAGTGTTATCGCGCCGCTGGTCCGCCCGGCAGTGAAACGGGCGACGGATTCATGCATCTCGCCGTCGCCAACGGCGCGGAATTCCTTGTGCCTTACAGAGACGACAATCGACTCGACGCCGACTATCGGCGTGGAATCTATCATCACATTTCCGGGATCGTGGTAGACGTTGTAGGCCATTGGTTGCAACTCCTGGGCCGCCGTCGGCGGGCCATGTTTCTGGTTAGTGCGAAGTGCCGGCCGGGATTATGAAGCCGATCTCCACGGGCATCCGGCAGATTGCCCATGGCTGGCCCGCGGACAGGTCGAGTTTCGGCTGGCCCCATCGGATGCGTGGCTGGTAGGCCCGGGCGCTGCCCCAGGCGCAGGCGTCGGCGGGCGGGTCGGCCTCGATGGCGTTGATGGCTGCGTTCCTCAGCCGCATGATTTCCGCGAGTCGGGCGGACTCGTCAAGGTCCGCATCATCGACTGCGGCGGCGAGGATGATCTCCAGCGACACCGCCCCGCCGCGAACATCCTCCGGGCAGGCGGCCTCTCGCGTGGTGATGTACCGCACGATGGCCACCGGCGAGTTGCTCAGTCGCGTCGCGCATTGGCGGACATCGCCGGTGGTGACGGTGACGGAATCGAACACATCCGATCCGGCCACGGTCGCCGCGGCAAGTGCATCGCGAACGTCGTCGACGATCGACCAATCGGTATTGGCAATGGTTATGGCTGTCATATTTATCCTCGATCAGTATCCCGGGCGGAGGAGGTTTAGACTCTCTGCTGTCGGACGGCGCCGCTCGCGGCGGCGCGGGCCTGCCCTCCGCCGCCCGGCCTGAAGGCCAGCACGAGCGACGCCATCGCGCGGTCGAACTCGCCACGGTGGTAATCGCGAAGGCGGCTGTACATGGACTCGCCTCCGGTGCGATGGCTGCGGCCCAGGGCGATTTCCAGCGCCCGATGCGCACATGCCAGTCGAAGCTGGGCCGGATTTGCGACTCGCCGCAAGTCCGGCAGGTCGCGATTGACATCAGCCAGGAACCAGGCCTGTGCGGCTTGGCCGCCGAGGCGATCGCGGAACATGGCTGCGACCTTCGCCAACACGTCCTCGCCGGCCAGGCGTATGAACTCCGCGCACCCTGCCGTCTGGTCGTAACCCGGCAGGGCCTCGATGCCGTCCCACAACGTGTCGAGGTCGGCATCTACGCACAGGGCGACTTGGACCGGGCAGACATCGTCGGCGAGGTGCTGATGAAGCATGAGCGAGCCGGACAGGCCGCTGTCGTTGACGGCCGAGAGGACGACCTCGACGGCCGAGCCAGCCGAGCCGTCTGCACCGGACACATCGGCTGACCCCTCGGCGACCTTGTCCGCCGCGCCCCGCCCGGCGTCCTTGTAGAGGCTTGCGGTAACGTTATCGCCGTCGCGGTCGGTCTCCAGCCAGAGCACTCCGCCGTCGGTATTCTCGCCGGCGACGGAGGTCCTGAGGCCCGCGAGCCTCCACCGCGACGTGGTAAAGGCCTCGTTGCGGTTTTCGTAACAGATGATGGATTCCCACTTGCGTGGCATGGTTTTGTCCTCAGCGCTTGGCGCGTTTTTTCTCGGCCCGTTGGGCGGCCTGTTCGTGTTGGCAGCGGATCTGCCGCTTCTGGTCGGATGAGACGTGCCTGGTTTTCATCAGGTCGCGGATCTGCTCCGAGGCCAGACGATCGACGGTTCGACGATCAAGAGGCATTTTTGCGAGTCCCGCCGTTGGAGGTTTCCTTGGCAAGCGGCACGTCCTGGCCCTTGTCGTCGGGGGAGGTTTGGCCATCGGCGAGGCCCTCTACCATCATGCGTGCGTAGACTGCCTGCTCGGCGACGGCGCGTCGCCCCTCGAGTTCGTCAATCTCCCGGGATGTCGGGTCGTCAGGCTTGTCGAGGGGATGCGAAAAGCCCTTCTCGCTACGATACCAGCCGAGCTTCGTGATGCCCGCGTGCCCGTTGACGTGGTCGTCCAGGGGCACCCAGACTGTCTGCTTGGCGTAGGTGGCCACGCCGCCGGAACCCTGAATCTTGCGCCACCGGCCGGTCCACATCTCCACGGCGCTGTTGCGACGGCAGGCGCCGCCTCGGGTTCCGGGCACCTGGGGCGAGCCCTCGGGGGCGTATCGCCAGACGAGGCCCTTTTCGCAAACCACCCATCGTCGCCCGCGCAGCACGCGGTAGGCAATCGGCCTGCCTGCCTGATTGGTGAGCTGGCCGCCGCGCATGGACATGTCCGAGAGAATCTCCTGGACCTGCCGGGCCTCGGAGTCGTTGAGGTCGTAGACGTTTTCGTACATTTGTTGGATATCCTTTTGGATTGGCCGGCCTCGCGGCTCGGCGTGGTTGGAGTTTCGTTTCTTGCAGGGATTCAGGGGATGCATCCCTGCCGAAAAGGCCGCCGGGGCCCCCGGGCAAACGTCGCCCGGGGGCCTTGCCGGCTGGCTGGACGCTTACGCGTCGGTGATGATGGGCACGCCGAAGGTATCGACGTTTTCCCCGACGCCGTAGGCGATGGTCGCCACGACCTCGGTGCTTCTGGCGGAGGCGTCGCGCTGGTACTCCACCCGTAGCGGGCGAAGCTGGACCAGCGTGAGGGCCTCGCGAACCAACATCGCCCCGGCCCGGTCGGCCCCGGTGTTGGCGGTCTCGACTTCCGTGGTCACATAGATCGGAACGCCACAGAAGACGCCCCAGAAACCGTTGGTCGAGAGCCCCTCCGGCAGGCGTCCATCGCGGACCAGTTCCGGCAGGTTGGTGAACACGGCCGCACCGTTCGAGGCTGCGGTCAGCGCGGTGAACAGGTCCATCTTCTGGGCCGGGTGCAGGACGCAGACCTTCTGGCCCGGGGCGTTGGCTAGTTCGAGCGTGTAGATGGCCTCGATGAAGTCAGCCACGGAGAGGTTCGTCCCGCTTGTTCCGACTGCGCCCGAGCCGGATCCGTTGAGTCCGGCAAACAGCGCGCAGAGGTCGCCATCGACCTTCTGGGCGATAGCCCTGCCGCTCGAACGGGCCCAGACGGCCAGGTCGTTGAGGATCGCCGTCTCGAGCGCCAGGTCGGTGACCTCTGTGCTCAGACCGACCTCACCGATGGTGATCGAAGCGGTGGTCGCCGGTGTGCGAGCCGCGGCGGCGAGGTCGTCGCCCTCGCTAACGCTGGCTGCCGAAGTGGTCGGAAGCTGCGTCTGCTCCCAGACCTTGCCCTGCCCGGCGCCGAGAAGCTCGCGCTGGACCAGGCCGGCCACGACTATGTTCGGACGCGTCTCCTGAAGGATGTCCGCCGAGATAAGCTCGCTCGGCACCCATGCGTCCAGGGTTGTGGTGGTGGTTTGTGCCATTTTCTATTGCTCCTAAATGTAGTCCCCTTGGTCGGCCGACCCGCGGCCCAGGATGCTGTCGCGCTGCTGGCGCGTCATACGATTGGCGACAGTCAGCCGCTGAATTGGCGGCAGGGCCATGAACTCGGCCTTCGATCGGGGAATCGGTTCCATGTGTGTCATCGCTCCCCCGGCCTGGCGCGCGCCGCTGCCGGGGGTCACTGTCGATCGGATAAGGTTCGTGTTTTCAGGCAGGGCCAGGAACGCCTCCACGAAACGCTGCGCATCGCGGACAGGCTTGTCGCCATCGAGTGCCACCTGGCCGTCAGAGCCGAGAAAGTTGGGCTCGAATCGGCCGACGGAGGTCTCGATCATCCGCACCCGGCCATGCAACAACGCGACAACCTGGTCCGGGTTGATCGCGCGAGCCCGAGAGGCCGCGACGCGAAGCTCCTGGTCGGCAAGCAGATCCGCCAGGCGTTTTTCAAGCGTTTCCTTTCGCCCGCGAAGTTCGGCCAGGTGGGCCTTTACCGGGTCCGGTAGCCGCTGTTCGATCGCCTGGAGGTCCGTTGCCCGCGAGCCATCCATCCCGCCGTCCGGCGAGGTTTGCGACTCGTCCTGCTCATCCGTTCGGCTCAGGCTCGCCAGCAGTTGATCCACCTGCGCCGTAAGTTGACGAACCTTCTCCTTGGCCGTCTGCCTCTGGCCGACGACCTTGTTGAACTCGGCGCGGGAGACGACATCGTCGGCCCGGTCTTCCAGCCCGGCCTGCGCTTCGCCCGAAACGCCGAGTGAATCCGGCGAGGCCTCCGCCCCGCCAACCGTTGCATCCGCAACCAAACCTGCCTGTCCGGTAGGCAGGTCCTGAGTCCGTTGAGTTTCCAGTGAGTTGGTTTGATCCATGAGTGAATGTGTTCCTTCTTAGTTAGCGGGGATGCAGGCGACCTGCCTGTCGGCAGACAGACCCCATGCATCCCTGCAAAATCAGTTGATGAATACCCCCGACGCCGCTATTGCCCGAGCGGCGCGGTGTCGATCTGATCGGTGATTCGCTTGTGCTGATCCGAGCCGTCGCGGACGAGCATGTTCGCCAGTTGACGCGTCATCTCCCGCGTGACTTCTGTCAGCGATCCGCTGACCGGCCCGCAGTCGGCAACCCAGCCGCGAATGTTGTCCAGCATCTCCCCGACGGGCTCCAGCACGAAGTCGCGGTTGTACGTCACGCTGTAACCAAGCCGCCCGGCCGCCTCGTGCGGGGCTATCGCCTCGCCGGTGCCCAGCACCACCGCCTGACGCATCATCTCCAGTTCCGCACGCTCGCACTGGCCCGCCGTGGCGCGAAGCTCATTGTCCAGGTCCGTCCGCTCCATCGCCAGCTTCAGACCGCTGCCCGATGATGCGTTTATCTCCGCCATGCCGCCGCGGAACTTCATCAGTCGGAGAATCTCGCCGAGGTACAGCAGCAGCCAGCGGCGCTTCTCGATGATATGCCCGACGTCGCCCTGGACCACCCGCAGCGTCGCGGCAGGGTCCTGAGCGCTGATGAGCATTCCGCCGCCGTAGGTGTCCGGCAGCTCGCCCTTCTGGAAGCCAGTCGCCAGCCACCTCGGCACGGCCGCCAGCAGCTCGGCGTCGGCCTGGCTCTTGAGGTTCATCGCCACCCGGGCCACCATGGCCGGGCGAGTCACCAGCGAAAGCGGCACGCCGCCGCAGCCGGGCTTCTGCGATTCCGAGAAGTACAGCTTCACCACGGGCGTCTGGCCCAGCGGGTGCGAGCCTTCTCGCAGCAGGACCACATCGTTGGACTCATCGCCGCCGCCGTCCGGGCAGCTAGCCCGCCACAGGCGGTATCCATCAGCCGAAAGCGTCAGGAAGTCCGTGGACTCGCCGCCCGCCCCCGTCAGCTCATCGGCGGCGCCGACGCGCCCGAGACAGTAGCGAACCCAGGTGAAGTTCCGCGAGCCGTTGCAGGCCCAGTCCGGTCGCTCCAGCGGGGTGAACTGCATGAAGTATGGCCGAACGCGGTGGGCAGCCTCGTCGCGCCGCGTGTGGATTTCCGCACCTTGCGGAGCATCAGCGACCTGCGTGACGATATCCACGCCGGTAACGTAATGGTTCCACACCGCCCGCCGCATGAACGCGTCGAGGCACACGCCATCGCCGTCGGCATCGTTGATGAGCGGCTCGATGATATCGCGGTATCTGCCGGCCGGATCGACAGTGCGCTTGGGGGCGGTCCGCCAGAGATTGTCCACGCGAATCCGCACGCCGTCGCGGCACATATCCAGCGGCACGGACATCTGCCGTCGATACGCGTAGTCGTCATCATGCTCGCTGGGCGAGAACCGCGGCAGGTACGTCCCGCGTTCGAGCACATCCAGCGTCATCTCGGCCGCGTCAGTCTCCAGCCGCCATCGCGGCCCATGCAGCCGAGCCAGCGGCCCTTCGTCAAACGGATTGAATTCGTGTTCCATGATCTTGCCCTTTGTGCGCACACCACAACCCTTAATGCCTTCGGCCAACATCCCGATGCTCGCCCAAGTAAGTTGGCAGTGTTCGCGTTCGTGAAGTGTTTTAGAATGAAAGAGGGCCACGCCAAAACGTGACCCTACAAACCTTGAAACCCCGACAAAGTTACGACATCGGTCGCTACTGCAACGACAAAGAATCCTACTGCTTCGTTAGAACGGTCTTCTTCTTGGACTTCCCACTAACGCGTTTCCGTCCCGAAATCTTCTCCGGACTCTTTGGCGCCTCGGGCTTGCCGACAGCGTCCATGATCCGGTACACGGGAACGACCAGCGGAGGCAGACCCATCCGAGTAACTGCGCTCTGGACATACTCACGCCAGTAGGGCCAGGCGTTGTAAACGCCGTTTATCCGGCCAAAGCTCTGAATGGTCTCATCGTCGAAGGAACCAGCATCAGAGCAAACGTACTCCAACTCGATCGAGGCGCTCGCTTCGACCACAGCACTCGCGGCCTTGGCATCTTCGGGTTTCGCTTCCATGACAAAACTGGCGAGGACCTTTATCGTGGAGTTGGCTGAGTCAACGCTCGTCTGGGCGGTAACCTTATAGGTGACAGCCAGCGGCGTCGGGTTAGCTTGCGGGATTACCCGACCTCTGAATTCGACGCATCTCACGTTACGTATCTGAACACGTTGAGCTACCTCAGCAGCCATGGCCAGAGGGCTCTTCTTGCTCTTCTCCGGTGTTTTCTCAGCCTTGACACTTTTCATCATAGTATTAGCCCGCTAATGGAAGCTGCTTTTCAGAATCACCAACCCCGTTCAAATCGCGAACGCTCACCTCTGGACTTGCAGTGAACACAAAGGGTGAGGACCACACCACATCTCCGGAGACATCGAACACTTGCGATTCGTCGTTTTGCCGCACCGGGTCCAGCAGTTCCGCCGAAACTTTGATCTCCCTGTTCAGGTGGAAGAAGATATCCGAGATCGTCGATATCGTCATATTCCTTTCTCCATCCAGAACTTGCGAAACGTTGGCTGGGCTTGTGCCAAGTCGTCTTGCGAGTTCCGCTCTTGAGACGCCATCTTCCTCCATGACTTCGCAAATGAACTCCGTCACCTCCAAGATCGCCATTTCGCGCTGAAGGAGCTTCCTATCCTCCGGCGTCTCCGAGAGCCGATCAATTAGAGTGCTTGCCATGCTTATCTCCATCGTATGTGCTTATCAGGGTTGCCCCGTCTTACTACCGATTCTTACGCGACAAGTCTTCGGCACGGATTCTCTCGGCCCGCGAGAACTCTGTCGGAGGCCACTTCTGCTGCTTCTTGACGAAACCGTGTGTCAGCACCCAGTCTGGGCCGTCTTGAAAACAGCCGATCCTGTAATGACTTCGCTTGAATTCCCATATACTCCCGCGAATCTTCTTGAACTGCTTTTCATTTCTGATCCTTGGGTTGTTAGCCAAATGCTTAAAAAGTGCAGCGAACTTCAGCAGGTTGGACTTGTCATTCCGTTCGAGATCATCCAAGAAATCCTCTGCCGGCGATTTACCATTCATGGTCACAGCACAGACAATGCGCCGGACACATCCGATTGCCAAGACAGCCCTGCCATGTTCATCGACTTGCTGCACCATGAGCTTAACATATATATTAATACTATGCAAGACGCAACGGTATTCCGCTGGTTTCGATAAAGATTTTCTCCGGTGGGAATGCCTTCCCCTCACGCGTAGCTCATTCGCCGGGTTTCGGTTCGGCTGGGGCTGCATCGGTTTACGGCGAAGTATCTCAGGGCGTCCATCGCGTGGTCGCAGGGTTGGGGTTTTACGGGTTCGTCTATGTACTGGCCATTCACACGACGGCTTCGGTAGCTCTCGAATGCCTCTATCAGGCGGGTGCAGCTTGCGGCGACTTTCAGCCGCGGCGGTCCGAAGGCCGGCTGAATGCAGGACCGCAGCAGGTTGATGCCGTTGCGGACTTCCCTGGCCCGTGGCGACGTCGCGTAGTTGCACGGAATGCCCATGGACTCGAACACCTGCACGTCGCTGTAGCCGGTCTGGTCGTTTCTGCTCGTGCCGGCGGGGTCGCAGTAGGTGGCCTCGATGTGAGGCACGCCGTTGCCGCCGTCGTGGCGGGTCAGCACTTCTCTCGCATTATCGGCCGTCGTGGCGTGGTTGGCGCAATACTCATCCACCACGTACATGGCACCGTCCTTATCGAGCTGAATCCACAGGCAGACAAACTCGTTGAAGCCCCAGTCGATGGCCCGGAAAGTCGGCAGGTTCGGCTGGAGCACAAGCTCGCGTTCCACGTGCGTGCGCCGGTCGAACGCGGGGTAAATCAGCCCTTCGAGGCTCGGCCTTTGGCACTCGGCCTCGGCCTGCCACTGTTGCCTGGACCACTGGCTGAGCTGCTTGATTGCATCGTCGATCGCCACCACTCCGCAAGCGTCGGCGGCGATGCCGAGTTGCCGGTTCGGTTGCGTGTAATACTGCCTTGCCTTTGCCACGCACGGCCCGGCCAGGCGACAGGTGCGACAGTTTCGCCCGTTGTCGTGTCGATCGGGCGGGCATCGCTCGATGGTCTCCCATATGTTCCATTTGTGCAGGCCAATGCCGCGATCGGCGGCCTGGGCGACAAGTCGGCTCATCGGCCCGCCCGCGTGGTGCCACGTCGAGGTATCGATCGTCCTGGCGGCAGCGCCGTCGCGGCTGGCCAGCATGCCTACCGACGCGGCGAGCACCTCGGGGTCGATCTCATCCACCTCGTCCCGGAAGAGCCTCTGCACCTTGGCCCCGCGAACGCGTTTCTGGCTGGCGGCGAGGATTTCCAGGTCGCCGTTTTTCAGGCGCGTAAGGTGCCTTCCTGGCTCGCGGGCGAGCAGATCGCCAAGCAGACTCTGACACCACCTGGCCCAGTAACCGTAAAGGTGTTTGGCCTGGTCCTCACTGCCCGATAGCACTCTCGCCCGAATGGGAACCGGCGAAAAGCGAAACTCCAGGGCGGCGACTATCGAGGCCGACAGCGTCTTCATACCGCTGCGATTCGCCCATACGGCCAGGTCGGCTCCGGGGTGTCGCAGCGCATCAGCCACGAAATCCAGCGGCGTCGAGTGCCCCGGCGTGAAGGCCTTGTGCCCCAGCCGCACACCAAGATTCCGGTGAACGTAGAGCCAGAGGTCGTCTCGTGCGGCTGGCAGTTTAGCTGACACTTGTGTGGAACCTTTCTTTTGCCGCATATCATGTCTTGGCACAACCCGCCAGAGCGGTTATGGTTGTAGGGACCCATCGTTGACCGTCGCTCGGTTTATTCATCGAAAGGAGAACACATCATGGCAGATCTCAATTTCGACAAGGGCAAGGGCACACTCACCGCATTCGGCAGGACCTGGCCGGCCGTGTCGGGAATCAAGGGCAAGCACAGGCCGCTGCCCGCGGGCGTCTACTCTGTTCCGGCCGGGGCGTTGATGACCGGAACCGAGCAAGTCGAGGGCGTCGGCTTCAACAAGAAGTACGCCCACCCGGCTTACAAGGACCGCACGGGTTTCGGTTGGTTTTTGTGGCTTGGCAAGGGCAATCTGGGCCTCCATCCCGATGGCAACGTACCGGGCACGCAAGGCTGCATCGGCGTGACCAAGAACAACACTCGCGACCTGTTCAAGTTGCTCCAAAGTCGCAACGGCGAAGCGATAAGCGTCGTCGTCAAGTAACCAGCATTACCACTGAGGCACAGAGCCTGCCTGCCGGTAGGCAGGACACTGAGGTCAAGAAGAAGAAACGGGCTGGATCTTACTCCAGCACGGCGTTTATCTCTGTGCCTGGTTTCTTCTGCTTCTTCCCGCCGTTTTAACTCTCTGTGCCTCTGTGTCTCTGTGGTTAATCTTCTTCTTCACCCTTCCGGCGGCGGGCCATCGAGTTCTGCGAGGACTCGCCGCTTCTGCTCTGGGGCTAGTTTTGCCGGGGCCGGGCGCGGCGACGCGCGACGCCCTGCTTCCGGCGCGGTCGGCTCGGATGCATCCAGCGAACGGTGGAGTATCTCCCTGGCCGCCGAGAGCGAAACGGTGTCGGCCTGGCCACGGACAGCCTTTGCCATCGCCGCCACCGCGTCATCCTGGAGCAGCGCCAGTTGCCTGAGCGTCATATCCCGCCTGCACGCCATTTCCTGAGCGATGCGGGCAAACGCTCGCTTGTGATTGCGGCCGGCGAGTATGTCGTTTATCTCCCCCAGGGAACGATTGTGCCTGGCGGCAAGTTGGGTGAGGGTCAGTTTGCCTTCGACGAAGTCATGCACGAACATGTCCACGTCGAGCCTCGTCTGGTGCTTTTTGGGTTTCTTTGCCATGTCATCTTCTCCCTTAATACATATGGACATTTCGAGGGGTGTTTTGGGTAACGAAAATCTCCGGATTTCAATTTCTTTTGCCTCACCGCGCATCCGTCCGATTGTGAAGGCGGCGCGATGTTTTCGAATCGAGTTGCGAAAAGCACACTGCTCGCTTGCGGCAGCGCTGGGTTTGCTTGACGTATCTCCACACAGCCAGGTTGGCATCCGCGCCAGCGAGATGGGCTGCCCAGGCCTCCTGGACCGCGTCCTCCATGCAGTATCGCGGAATTCTGCTGACTATGCCCCGCCCCATCGTCGGCGGCATGTCGGACAACAAAACGCGTTTCATGATTGGTCCTCGTTGGGAGTCCAGCGGAAAGCAGAAGGTTCAGCGCCTGCTCAGTTCGCGCTGCCTTGCCCTTTCGATGAGCCAGTCGGGGGCCATCTCAGGATGCTGGCGGGCGCGGCGAATCCAGTTGTGCAGCGTCTTGCGGCAAATGCCCGCGAGGTTGGCGGCCTCGGTGCAGGAGAAGCCCTGGCAGAGCAAAAACAGGGCCGAGTCGATCTTCCGCCAGTCGCCGCCTCGCGTAACCATCTGCACCATGCAAGCCCACTCGCCTGCCCAGCAGTCAAAGCACATCTCCAGCGGGGCGTGGCCCGTCGGGCCGTGATATAGCGGGTCGCCGTAGCTCCGCTTGCATATGGGGCAAATGAACCGCCCCGCCGGACGCTGCTCGGCCTGGACTTCCGGCGAGAGTTCCCGTGCCGATGGCTTTGCGGACGCTGTCGGCGTGATTGTCAAACTGACCATCGTTTTTCTCCTGTCCGGCCCCTTGAGCGGCCTTAGGTAAATTTGGCTGTCGCGATGTCGGCTTGGCGCAAAGATACCCCGCCACGTTGTCAGGGATATTTCCGCCCGGCAGCCCCACGCGGATACTCTTACTCACTCAATTCATTGCCCTGTGAAACTCACGTCGCGTCGGATCGGCAGATGCAAGGCCGATCCAGGCACTCGGCACATCGAATCGCATCGTCGAACGATTCGACCGCCCCGCATTCCGGACAGGCGACGATGTATTCGTCCGGCTGGCAATTCTCGGGTGCGACGTAACGGACACCTCGCAGGCTCAGCCGCAGGTATCGCTCGGTTCCGAGCAACCCCCGCCGAGTCAGGTGCCCGCATCGGCAGCATTGGACCGGATCGTATTTGTCTGGTCCGTAAGCGCACATGCCGACCGCCCTGGCTGTTAATGGTTGGTTGCTGGAAGGACTCGCCGGCCGCCTTTCAGCGAGCCGACCGGGCGGCGGGCGACTTATGATTCGCCCTGCCGGCCTGTAACCCGTCGCGGCAGATAGCCGCGGTGCATCTCCGAATAACTTCAATCTTCAGAGGCATTATACCCGACAATTAGTGAATGTCAAGGCATAAACTAAAAAAGTTAGATATTTATTTAACACAGGCAGAAACAAACACATAACACACTATTTTCAATATGCTTATGTCCAAGCCCGTCGTGAATACGGTGAAGTTATTCACCTCATATTCCCCTGTTATGCGATCAGATAACACCATCCGCCGCATTCCGCGTAGCTGGCTTGGACTTCGGAGAAGCGGGTGATTCTTTCGGTTTCTGGAGGTACTTGAGGATCAACCGGTTCGGCTCCCGCCTGGCCCAGTGGGCGTCGGAGCCATCTTTGAGCCAGATGACCCGAAACGGCTTTTCCTGCCCACTATCTTTGACCTGGGAAAGCACATTCGGATCAGCGTCCCAGTCCACGTTCACCCGGCCACGGAGATCCTCTAAAGTCCAGGGCCTGCCAGACCTTGCGGTGCAGATTTCGTAGTCATCCGCCAGGTCATCCCACCCCGAAGGCCACCTCCCGCCGTTTGCCTCCATGTGCTCAATGACCATGTCAGCCACCCACCACACGGCATAGGCGTTGGGTACCGTGTCATAGACCCGATACGCAAAATACCCACCGCCAACGAGCAGGACACAAACGACCGCCAGGATGGTTTTCTTCTTAGTAATCATTGCGTTTCTCCGCCCCACCACTGCCCCTGCCGCAGAATCCATCACCGCCCGACGCGATTTGTGCGGCGGCGATTACGGCCTGGCCTAGGGCGATGCAGCCGTCGTTGGTTGGGGCGACTTGGTGGGTCAGGACTTTCATGCCGTCGGCCTGGAGGAGGCGAACCAGGCGGGCCAGGAGGTAGCGATTCATGAAGCATCCGCCGGAAATCGCCAGTGTTTTCAGGCCCGTGCGGCCGCTTGCGAGCATGGCGGCTTCGTGCAGGAAGGCGGCGACGGTGTTGTGGAATCGCCCGGCCAGGATGCCCGGATCCGTCCCGGCCGCGACATCATCCGCAAGGGCGAGGACCATCGGGCGAAGGTCGATCTGCATGGGTGTCGGTCCATCATCGATAGCGAAATCGTAGACATCCTCAACGCCGGGTTGGATCGCGCCTTCGAGCATCATGGGGGCCTGGCCCTCGAAGCGATTTTCCCTGGCGACGCCGCACAGCCCTGCGGCTGCGTCAAACCATCGGCCCAGCGAGCTTGATTTCGCACTGTTGATATCGGCCTGGAGCAGGTCGAGCGTTTCGGCGATTTCGTTTGGGGCGATGCCCATTCGCTGGATGGCTGGGTGGGTGAGGCAGTCGTCGCCGATGGCTTCATAGAGAGCGCCCAGAGCGGGTCGGTATGTTTGTTTTGCAGCCTTGTCGCCACCGGGCAGGCGGATGTATCTCGGGTGAGCGAGTCGTTGGTAGCCTGCCAGATCGCAGCGGAAAATCTCGCAGCCCCAGACCGCCCCATCGTCGCCGTAGCCAACGCCGTCTGCGACGATGGCGAGTGCCTCGTCCGCGTGGTCGTTTTCCGCCAAACACGCGGCTGCGTGGGCATGGTGGTGCTGAACGCGGATGAGCCTGGCGGGCGGATGGCCAGGGTACTCGCCGGCGGCCCGGCGGGTGGCGTAATCGCTGGACAAATATCGCGGGTGCATGTCGCAGGCGATCACCTCGGGGCGGACATCGAAAAGGGTTTCAAGGTGAGCGATCGTGTCGATGAAGTGGCGATAGGTTCGACCATCCTTGAGGTCGCCAAGGTGCTGGCCGAGCATGGCCCAGCCATCGCGGTAAAGACAGATGGCGGACTTGAGTTCCGCGCCGACGGCGAGGATGGACATATTCGAAATTTGAGACCTGCCTGCCGGTAGGCAGGTTTGGAGATCTGAAATTCCCCGGTTCTCGGCCCCGGCTGCCAATGCGGTGATTCTCACTGGCTGGGGAGCGTAGCCTCTGGCTCGGCGGATGACGCCAAGTTCGCCCACGCCGTTTAGCTGGACTACGCTGTCGTCGAGTCGGCGGGCGATTTTGCGGTTGTGCAGCAGCAGCGCATCGGCGAGGTCTGCCAGTTCCGCGACGGCGGCTTCATTGTCTTTGATGAGCGGCTCGTCGGAGAAATTGGCGCTGGTCATCACCAGCGGCCTTTGCAGGTGGTCGAAGATCA
>CAZMBZ010000051.1:0-5031 GCA_964564285.1 uncultured Planctomycetaceae bacterium
GCAGGAAACTCTTGGCCGATTTTTCCCGATGTGGTAACATGCCCCGCCCCCCCAGGCACGCGGCTGAGGGGGCGTGAACAGGAATTCAGAAACCTGCCTGGCGGGCAGGTCGGAAGGTGATCGAAATGTCTTGGCATACTGCCATCATGGGCGCCACAGGCGCTGTCGGAACGGAGTTTATCAGGCTGCTGGAAGAGCGGAACTTCCCGCTCAAGAGCCTCAAACTGCTCGCGTCGAGCCGCTCGGCGGGCAAGAAGCTGAAGTTTCGCGGCGAGGAACTTGTCGTCGAGGAGCTGACGGACAAGAGCTTCGCGGGTGTCGAGCTCGTGCTGGCTTCGGCGGGCGGAAGCCTCTCCAAAAAGTTCGCCCCTGCCGCCGTCGCCGCTGGGGCCGTGGTGGTCGACAACACCTCCGCATTCCGCATGGACCCCGATGTGCCGCTGGTTATTCCGGAGGTCAACCCAGAGGACATCGCCGAGCATAACGGCATAATCGCCAATCCCAACTGCTCGACGATCATCATGAACCTGCCGGTCTGGCCACTGCACAAGGCCTGGCCTATCCGCAGGCTCGTCGTCAGCACCTACCAGGCCGCCAGCGGTGCCGGGGCCGCGGCGATGGCTGAACTCCAGGACGCCGCAAGGGCCATGCTCGACGGCAAGCCATTCACGCCGAAAGTCCTGCCCCACACGGCCGCGTTCAACGTCTTCTGCCATAACTCCGAGGTCGGACCAAACGGCTACAACGTCGAAGAGATGAAAATGCTCCTCGAAACGCAGAAGATCTTCCACGCGCCGGAGATTCTCGTTACCGCCACGTGCGTCCGCGTGCCCGTCCTGCGAGCCCATAGCGAGGCGATCAACATCGAGTTCACCGAACCGGTCACAGAGGACCAGGTCAGGGATGCCCTGGCCAATGCCCCCGGCATTCGCGTGGTGGATGATCGGGAGAAAAGCTACTTCCCCATGCCGCTGGATGCGTCAGGCCAGGACGATGTGCTCGTCGGGCGAATCCGTCCCGACATGAGCCAGCCAGGCGGAACCGGCATCGAAATGTTCGTTTCCGGCGACCAGATCCGCAAGGGCGCCGCCCTCAACGCGGTGCAGATCGCCGAGCTGCTGTAAGCAACGCTGCCGGCGAACTTTTCCCCGCAGGCCAAGCGTTTGGCCGCCCGGGCCGGGCTGGACCGATCGCCGCGAATCGCCACAGTTCGAACCTTTGGCCGAGGCTGCTAAGGCACGATCGAAAGCGTTCGCCCGTCGGCGCCCAGCAGGTTTACCCCCGGCGAGCCGTCGGACAGCACGTCGAGGCTCACCCTGGTTTCGCCGGTCTGGTCGTGGAGATTCAATCCCGGCGTGCCATCGGTCAGGACGCTCAGGCCGGCGCGGAACTGTCCGCCCGCGTCGAAGAGGCTCAGGCTCGGCGAGCCGCCAGGCAGCACGCCCAGGCCCGCCCGTACCTGGCCATGAGCGTCGGCGAGGTGGAACGCTGGCGATCCGTCCTCGGTCAGGCTGAGCACGGAACGCTCGGTGCCGTTGCGGTCGACCTGGCACAGGCATGGTGCCCCCGACGGCAGCGTTCGAAGGATCGCCCGAATGTTCCGCTGGCCGTCGGCCAGGATGATGCAAGGCGATCCATCCGGCAGGAGTTCCACAATCAGGCGTTCGTTACCTTTCTTGTCGTAGAATGTCAGGCTCGGTTGGTCGTAACTTCCGATGCTGAGGCTTATTCGGGTCTGACCTGTCTTGTCGACTAGTTGCAGCGATTCGACGCGAAGAGTATCCATCGTCTCCATGATAACCTCCCGCTATCCATGGTGTGGCCCTGGCGCTGGCGGTTCTAGGGATCACTATGTATGTCGGCTTTCGCCGATTTACTGCCCCCGACACAACGAGGAGAGAGGCCCATGTTGCTTCTGACATCGCTATGGCGCCAGTCTATCGGGCAAGCGCCGTCCGATGGCACGTGGCGCTGGAGGTCTTCAGAGGCGACAATCGCGGATGAACCCATCAGTCCTCGTGCATCGAGAACTCTGTTTCTCCAGGCTTCCCTATTGGCGCTCTATTCGTATCGGCATGGCGAACGGAAAATATGAAGCCCAAATATCCGAATATATGGATACGTAGGCGGTTTTCGCCGCTCCCAAAAAGCACAATTGCGCCCATGGGATTGCAGTCAGGCCGGCGGGGCTTTAACATTCAAGGTAACGCGTGGCGAGGGCCGCGACGAGGATAACAATGAACGATCAGACTGCCAGAAGAAACATCAAGCTCGTAATTGCTTACAATGGCGCGGCCTACCACGGTTGGCAGCGTCAGAAGGAGCCTTTCGACACCGTTCAGCAGCGGATCGAGCAGGCGGCGGTTACGGTTATGAAGCATCCGGTGACGGTTCGCGGGGCCGGGCGTACAGACGCCGGGGTACACGCATCCGGGCAGGTGGCGAATTTTTATTCGACGAACTTTTCCGTGCCTCTGTTCGGGCTTCGTCGGGCGATGAACTCTCGTCTTCCCGCCGACATCGCGGTCGTATCCGCCAAGCACGTTCCAGAGAGCTTTCACTCGTCGCTTTCGGCGATCGGCAAGACCTATCGTTACCGTATCTGGACCTCGCCGGTAAAGCCGGTCGAGTTGGCTGGGCAGGTGTACCATTACTGGCGCGCGCTGGATGTCGACGCCATGCGGCGCGGGGCGCTGCGTCTGGTCGGCACGCACGATTTCCGCGGCTTTGCGACATCCGGCGAGAAGCGAGATAACACAGTCCGGACGATTTACCGTTGCGACGTGGCTGAGCATGGCGGGCAGATTACCATCACCACCCAGGGCAACGGGTTCCTGTACAACATGGTTCGCAACATTGTCGGCACGTTGGTGGAGATAGGTCGAGGCCGGTGGGAGCCTTCCCGGATCGACCGCGCGATAAAAACCCGCGACCGCCGCGATGCCGGCCCGACCGCCCCGCCCGACGGCCTGTCCATGGTCTGCGTCCACTACCCCGACCCGCTCTAGCAGGGACCTGACTGCCGGTAGGCAGGTCCCTGCCATGCTTCTCGCGTTACTTGCCCGCTTCGGTGACGGCCTTGCGCTTGTCGAGCACTTTCTGGGCGAGGTTTCGGATTCGGCGGGCTTCCTTGAGCGTCGCGGTCGAGGCGGTCGTGCTGGTGATGCGCCCCATTGCGGCGAGAACTTCATCGGGGTTGGTCGAGTAAATCTGCACGCCGATACGGCAGGCGGCGTACTCGGCTTCGGTGACGAGTTCGGGGTTCGCCAGATGCTCCATTGCCATTGTCAGCGCCCCGACGGCCCGGATGTCGCAGAGGCTTTTCACCGCGAGCTTTCGCTGCTCGGGCTGCTCGGCGAGGTCCATTATCTGGATGTACGCCCAGAGCTTTTTCTCCGGTGGAAGGGGCAGATATCGCGACAGCCGAAGGTAGCCAGACAGCGCCAGGGCCTTGCGGTCTTTTCGCTTGGCCGAGCGGGCGACAATCATAAGCTGGTCGGCGGCGGCGCCTTTCTCCGGCGAGCGGGACATCGCCTTCAGGGCTGCCTCCTGGACGATCTCGTTGGGATCGCCGACCCCGACTATCAGCGTCTCCATAGCCTTGTCGCCGGTGAGCTGTCCGCAGCTTTGCATGAGGGCGCACTTGGTCTTGGCGTCGGCGGTCTTGAAGGCCTCGGCGATTGACGCAGCCACGAGATCCTGGGCTTCAGTCCGCCGACAGATTCCCGCCATGGCGCGCTCGCACCGGCCAGCCTCGTTGGAATTCGTCGCCTGGCAGAACCATTTCACTAGCGGCATGAGGGCGCGTTCATCTCCGGCGAGGGACAGCGCATCCAGTGCCGCGTAGCGGACGTTGGGTTCAGGGTCGGCTGACAGCGTCAGGATTGACATGGTCATTTCGCCGGCGCCGCGCTGGCCGAGCGTGCGCAGCACTTCGCACCTGACGGCGGGGTCGTTTTCGTGGATCCCCTCGATCAGTGCCTTATTGACCTTCTCTCCTCGTAGTCGCCTCAGGCTCGCGCGGGCGAGTTCCCGCTCTTGGTCGCCGGCCTGGACAGCCAGTCGCACGAGCATCATCGCGTCGGTCTCGGTTCCCACGCCGCCGATGGCGCGTATGACCGCCAGGCGGAGCTTTCCGCCGGTTCCGGCGTGCCACTTCGCCGCGCGAAGCTGGGCCAGGACCATCGCGCGGGCGACGGGGTCTCCGCGATCGCCGAGAAGGCCTATCATCTCCACCTTCACCGCTTCATCGGAGGCCTTGGCGAGCAGGGCGGCAAATGCCCTGGTTGCCTGGACGCCTGGAATTTCCCGGGCAAGCTCCATCGCCACCGGCTTTATTGCCTGGTCGTTGCCGGCGACCAGGCCGACGACCACGCCGACCGCTTCGGCGCCCTGGGCGGCCACCATCGCTCGCAGGGCGGCAATGCGGACAAGCCTTGCCTCCGTGGGGTTCTCGTACATCTTCCGCCAAATCGTCAGGGCTGTCTCCCTGTCACCCGAGGACAAGGCCTTTTGTGCGCAGGCCAGCAGAGCGTCGGCGATGGCGTTGTGCAACTCGCCCACGGAAACCAGACGAAGATCGTTCAGAACGCCAATGGCTTCGGCGTTGCCGATGCTACCCAGCGCCGCCGCTGCCGCCCGCGCCACCGAGGCGTTGCGGTCCTTGAGCATCCGGGCGATCCAGTCGATGCTGGCGGAATTGCGACGGGCGCCCAGCGAGTTGATCAGCCCGATCTGCCACTTAGGTTCGACGGCGGCGAAGAGGGCCTGGTGGAGCTTGTCAATCGCCGCCGGGGCGGGAATGTTCTCCAGGATGCACCGCGCCTGCTCGCGGCAGATGGGGTTGTCGCTCTTGAGCAATTCGCCGAGGCTATCCACGCATTCGGCGCCGCCGATGTCCTGGAGCATCTGAACTACAATTCTCCTGCCGCCTTCAGGCGAGTTGGCGTCGGCGACAAGCGCGCCGACCAGCTCCTTGCAGATCGCCCGTCGCACCCGGTCGTCGTCGGGCCTTACCGAGCGGAAACAGAC
>CAZMBZ010000051.1:5131-16000 GCA_964564285.1 uncultured Planctomycetaceae bacterium
TGCAGATCGCCCGTCGCACCCGGTCGTCGTCGGGCCTTACCGAGCGGAAACAGACCGCCTCAATGTTCACACGAGCCTGATACGCGCGGTGCCGGTTGCCGCCCGCGCCGGCCAACTCCTTCAGAAGGTAACCTATCACGCGACCGGCGGCGGTCTGTAGTTGCTCCGGCGTCCGATCGCCCGGAAAAGTGCCGGACTTGAACTCCTCCACGAGCCTGGCGTTTGCCCGGGCAATTTCAGCCGCCGAGAGGGGTTTTGTCCGCGAGCCTGCTGGCCTGGCCGGCCTGGCGAGGCAGACCGTCGCCGCCAGCATTATCGCCAGCACCGACACGGAAGTTTTCATTACCGTTGGTTTGCTTGTCATCTCAGCACCGCCAAGGTGAACGTTTGGGTCTGTCCAGCCATCGTGTCGCCAGGTCGTCTTTAATGATGTTTTCCCTGGCTGGGTCCCATTCTATGGTCCTGACGGCCCAGGAGGCGATGCACGCCAGGTGGGCGATGGTGACCGATCGGCAGGTGCTTTCGGCGCCCGCGAGCGGCTGGTTGCGTGTCTTGACGCAGTCGCGAAAGTCTGCTATCGGGTCGGTGTTGAGTTCTCGACTGTCTGGCCTGGCCGAGACGGAAGCGCTCGCCAGATTCGCCGGCCAGGTCGTAAAACCTCCCTGCCCCACGCCCAATGCGAGCGATCCATTCTCTCCGACGAACTCGACCGAGCCCTTGTGCGGGCCTCGCTCGCCGATAACGGTCGTGTCGTCGGCGTATCGTATCACAAGCGGGGTTATCTTGTCGCCCTCGCGACTGGGCGGGATGAACTCGACCGGACCGGTCGCATCCTTGCCGAGAGCCCACTGGATTATGTCGAATGCGGATGCGCCGTTATAGGCCAGCGGCCCGCCGCAATACTCCCGAAACATCCGCCAGCCGTTGTAGTTGCTCGAGCAGCGGTTGGGATGATACGGCGTTTGAGGCGCAGGACCCTGCCAGAGGTCCCAGTCCAGGGTCTTCGGGCACTTGGCAGAACTGGCTCCAATTGTGCAGTACTGCGACGGACTGCCGCAGGAAGCGTATACCTTGCTGATCTTGCCCAAGGCACCGCGGATCAGCCCATAGGCGCGGCGGTAACTGCTGTAATAGCGATGGCCAAGAGCGGCCTGGAATATCCGCCCGTAGCGCGAGGAGACCCGCTGGATCTGCCGGGCCTCGCGGACGGTCAACGAGATCGGGCTCTCGCAGTAGATGTCCTTGTTGGCCCGGGATGCGGCACAGGCGATCACCGCGTGCCAGTGGTCCGGCGTGGCGATTACCACGGCGTCCACGCCCTTGTCGGCAAGCACCTCGCGGAAGTCGCCAACGACCTTGGTTCCCTTCTCGTGACGCTCGATGCGGGCACGCATGCGGTTGGTACGCTCACTGTCTACGTCGCAGATGCTGACGAATTGGAACTGACGTCGGTGATTGTAGCTGTCTACCCAGCGCTGCCCGCTTCGGCCGCAACCGATGATCCCGACCGTGATGCGATCACTCGCGGGCGGGAGCTTGCGTTTGCCCAGGGCCGGCGAGGTCAGTACGTACGGCGCCGCCGCTGCCGCCGCGACGCCAAGGAACTTCCTGCGAGACATACTTTTGTCAGGTCCATTCATCATGCG
The DNA here is from genome assembly GCA_964564285.1 of uncultured Planctomycetaceae bacterium. Lineage (GTDB taxonomy): Bacteria > Planctomycetota > Phycisphaerae > SM23-33 > SM23-33 > JAUWQU01. The sequence goes on from CAZMBZ010000051.1 coordinate 6,778, forward strand.
TATCTCATACGGTGAAGTTCAGCGCAACTGCCTGTAGGCTACGCCCGTAAACCAGACGACTCAATCATATTCAACGCATCAGCGGGTCCGCAATCTCTCTTGAGTTCACAATTCTTCCACCTGCGGCTAGCTAAATGTCGGTAGCCAGCCAGGGGATTCTGCGGTATAGTATTGGGGCATTGAATGCTGTTGTACTGTGTGGATCGGGAAGATTCGATGACCAGTTTTAGACGTGCTGCCCTGGCGGCCTTGATTGCCGCAATATCCCTGACGTTCGGCGCGGTTCGCGTCGAGGCCAGGCCCGCGCCGACGGCGACGAAGGCTCCCGACCTGTCGGCTGAGACGCGAAAAAAGTTGAACGAGGCTGTCGGCGAATTGTCCGGCCTGGCCGTGGGCTCGGACCAGTGGTACGCCGCTGTGGACAAGGTGCTCGGGTTCGGCCCGCACGGCCAGCGCAAGGTCGTGCCTGCCGTCCAGGCAAAATACCGCCGACTGGGCAGGGAGTACAAAATCGCCTTCGCCAAGCGAGGCAGGGCGATTATCGCCGCCCGCCTGGCGGAGTTGAAGAAGACCGGCAAGTCGACTCGCCAGATCGACGTTGAAATCCGCGCCGCCCGCAAGGAGGTGCTGGACCTCGTCGCCGAATCCGACCTCCAGAAGTCCCACATCGTCACCAAGGGCGACCCGGCCATGAAGACACTCGAGGGCCTGATGGGACTCGATCGCAAAGCCGTGCTCGACAGCGATGAGGTCCTGGCTGAGCTGCGCGGAAAACTGCTCAAGATGTGGGTTCTGCGCAATCGCTGCGACGGCGAGGAGGCCTCGCCAGCCGAGACGCAACTGCTCGGTCTGGAGGAAATGCTCGCGATGCAGGCGACGCCCATTTCCTCGGCCGCCCGGAGAGTGCTCGAGGCGAACTTCGCCCCGGCCCAGAAGCTCGCCCCAGAGGAGGCTGCCGGTATAGGGGACCTCAACCGCATGCGCCTGCTGTTGGGCCTGAGCGCCCTGGCGATTGACTTGCGACTTTGCGAGGCGGGAAGGGGTCACTCCCGCGACATGGTGGAGAAGAAGTTCTTCGCCCACGAGTCGCCCGTGCCAAGCAAGGCGACGCCTTGGGATCGCGCCCGCAAGGCAGGCACGACCGCCTCGGGCGAGAATATCGCAGCCGGCACTTCCACGGGCGCAGGCGCCAACCGGATGTGGTTCCACAGCCCGGGCCACTTCAAGAACATGTTCGGTTCTGGTCACCGCCGAGTCGGTTTGGGCAACCACGACCGAACCTGGACGCAGATGTTCGGCCGATAAGGCCCGCGCGCGTCACTTCGCGTCGGTTTGCAGTTTGTCCGGAATTGCCCTGGCCGGCGCGGCGTTCACAGGCTTATTCATCGCCGCCTTGGCATCGGGCCGCGTAGCACTGCCGGCCGTAGGTTGCTATCTCGTCGTTCATCGCCGCCAGGAGCTGCGCGTCGTACGGCACGGAGTGGCTGGGGGCGGCTATGTAGCCCCCGTCGGCGGCGAGTTCGTCGATTCGCCGACGAACCTCCCGGCGGACTTCGTCGCAAGTAGCGCCAGGTCGGGCAAGCACGAACTGGCTGTCGATCCCGCCGCAGAAGGTGATCCGTCGCCCGTGGCGCCGCTTCATGTCGGCCAGGTCGTTGCAGGGCTGGCAGGGATTCCATATGTCCGCCCCCATCTCCACCATGTCGGGGAAGATCGCTTCAATTTGGCCACACGAGTGCTGGTTGACCATCGCGCCGCAGCGTTTGATGCAGTCATATATCCGCCTGGTGTGGGGCTTGATGGTTCGCCGCCACGTCTCCGGCGACAGGAACAGGTCCGACTGCGTTCCCCAGTCGTCGCCGTACCAGACCATGTCCAGCCCGACCGCTTCGTGAAAGCGTTCGATGAGCCTGATCTTGTAGTCCGCGATTGCGCCGAGAAGCTCCGCCATGACTTCCGGCTCGGATGCGAACGCCATCAGCGCCTCTTCCATACCCAGCAGCAGGTACGACCGTTCGAACAGGCCCATCTCCACGAAGGCGCAGACGAGCATCTCGTCGCGGTCGATTTCGGCGGCGGTTGCGATGACAGGTTCCCAGTCCAGTTCATCGACGTCGGGAATGGTGATCTGCTCTCGCCATCGCTCCAGGTCGTGTATCGTGTGGCCGCCGTGGGCGGGGAAGGTCCCACCCTCGGCGCCATGCTCGTAAGACCATCGCACGCCGAACGCGTCCAGCCCGGCCGCACCGGGCCTTTCGCAGACGGGCGGCCCCAGCACCTTGACCGCTTCCATCCGGTTGGGTACCCAGTCCGGGCCGTCGTGGTGGATGGCCCGCAGTAGATTTTCCTTCGCCTTCACCCGGCGTCTCCAGGCCTCGTCGGGCCACAGGTTGTCACTTTGCCGGCGTGAAGGTGATGTTTCTGAACGACACGATTCCGTGGTTGCCCTGGAACATGATCGGCCCGGCTGGTCGTTCCTTGCGCATGACGCCGCCTGGGGTCGGGCCCTTCATCTCCAGGTTCTCGTGGATGACCGCACCATTGAGGACCACCTTGACGAACTTCATGTTGGCGGTCTTTTTGCCCTCGGCGTCGAACTTCGGCCCTTGGTACTGAATCTCCATCGTCGACCACTCGCCGGGCTTCTTGTAGACCGGCTTGGTGGGGGGCTTGGCGCCGTAGATCGCGCCCATGTCTGAGCCTTTGGGATTCTTTTCATTGCCATAGCTGTCGAGCACCTGCACTTCATACTCGCCCATCACGTAAACGCCGCTGTTGGAGCCCCTGGGCACCATGACCTCCAGTTTGATTGTGCCCGAGCCGAATGTCTTTTTCGTGTAGAAGTCCACGCCATGGCCCTTGGCGTTGATGAGTTCGGCACCTGGTTTTGAAACCACCAGAGCCTTGGGATTCTTGGGGTCCAGCTTCGCCGCGCCAACGGTCCAGTGCTTGCTGTCGCCGCCCTTGCACGTCCATTGGCTGAGGTCCTTGCAGTTGAAGACTGCCCCGGCTGAACCCGAATCCGAGTTGCCCTTGCGGATCATTTCGCCGACCTCTCGTAGCGTCTTGACGTCGATCTTGCGAATCTTCCCCGCGTAGTCAGGCCCGATGTCCAGCGAGAAGATATTGCCGTACTTGACCGCGCCGAGGTAGTCCTTGTAGAGCGCCTTGGCTGGCTTGCAGAGGTTGTCGTGTTTCGGCAGGGAGTAGAACCACATCGCCCCGCCCCTGTGACGCGGGAGGATCGGGTAAGTGAACTCCGCCAGCAGGAAGCTCTTGCTCGCCACGCCCTTGATATACGGGGCGGACTTGGTGTCTGTCAGCGGGCCGGGCCTGCCCATCTCGCCAAGACGAATGTCGGCGCCCGTATGATCGCCGTGATTGAAACCGACGAAACATCCCGGCTGGAACTTCTTGACCCACGCGACGGTGTCGGCGTGGCTGAGCCCGCCCGTGCCTGCGGCGTGGTCGAACCAGATGTACTCGATCGGTCCGTAGCCCGTCAGCAATTCCTTGAGCTGGGCCTTTTTCGCTTCCGGGTTCGACCCGCCCTTGCCATGCTTGCCGTCAACGGCCCCGGGCCAAGTCCAGTCGCCCTCGGAGAAGTACAACGCCAGCTTGATGCCGTATTTGTCGCAACTCTTTTTCAACTTGGCCAGGACATCCACGCCCAGCGCATTTTTAGTCACCTTGCGATCGGTTGTCGCGGTGTCCCACAGGCAGAAGCCGTCGTGATGCTTGGTCAAAAACAGGATGTAGCCCATGCCGGCTTCCTTGGCCGTCGCGGCCCACTGGTCGGTGTCGCAGCCGGTCGCCTTGAAAAACGACACATCCTTGACCCCCGGCGTCCACTCCCTGCCGGAAAACGTGCTGAAGGACCAGCAGATGAACATTCCCCACCGGAGACTCTGGAGTTCCTTGGCCCGCTTGTTCATGTCCACCGGCTCGGCGGCGACCGCCAGCCCAGCCGTCGCAAAAACAACTGCCATCGCCCACGCCGCCAACTTCGTCTTTCGTGCATTCATTGACATGCTCCCACTCTCAAGGGACTGAATTCATACCGAGACATACCTGTGCTTGATAAAACCGCGTAGAAGGCCTTTCGGGCCGACCATTTTCTTGAACCCCGAAGGAAGGATCATGGTTCTCATAATCGAAATGATAGTAGCACGCCGCGCGTTGTCCGTGGATAATGGCACCTACCAAAGGATTCTGGGAGGTGCCGACATCATGAGACGATGGGCGCTGCTGACGGTGGGCTTATACGCGCTGATACTGATCGGGTTAGCTGGGCCGGTGGCCTGCCTGTGCTTCGTTGACGAGCCAGACCATCTGGTTGATGTTCACGAGGCGGTCTACGGCAGTGCTTTTTCCGCAATGGTTTATGGCAATTCGGACAAGTGGGCCCTCCTCCTGATTTCGCCGTGGATGTGGGCGCTGGTGATGGGACTGGCCCAGGCGGCTTTGCTGGTGGTGCCCGTTCGCGTCGCCAGCCGAAAACCCGTAACTACTCGATGGCTAATCTGGCCGGTGCTGGCGGCGCTGGCGATGCTTCTGCTGATGATCGCTGCGATGTTCGTTGTCGCTCTGGAAACGGTGGGGAATACGCCCTTCCTCAGAGACCCGACCATAATGATTACCATTGCCTGCGGGGTCGGCGCTGTCTGGGCAATCTGGGCGTTCGTCTTCGGCTTCTACACCATTCGCGGCGGGCGGCAGAACTTCATGAAGCGCCTGGTTCGCTCTCTGATCGCCGGCAGCATATTGGAGCTCCTGGTGGCCGTTCCCGCTCATGTGCTGGCGCGCACGCGAGGCTACTGCTGCGCAGGGTTTGGCACGTTTTGGGGAATCGCTGCGGGAATATCGGTGATGCTCTTCGCCTTCGGCCCGGCCGTGTTCGTGCTGTTCGCCAGGCGCTACGGCGACCTCCGCCCCCGCGAAGTCCAGAAACCAGCTCTCCGCAGCAAAGGCGAAGGAAGTTAAGCGGGCTCAGGTAAGTCTTGTTGGTTTCCTGCTGGTCTCCGATCCGCCTGCCTGCGTCGGCCTGCACCTGCCTGCCGGTAGGCGGGTCGACGATGCTACGGCATCGACTGCTTCGGCCTCCTTGGCATGCGAACCGGATCCTCGCAGGAACTCCAACAAACTTACCTGAGACCGCTTAGCAAGCCCTTGAACTGGAACCCCTGTGCGCAGAATCCCCGTGATCAGTTACGGGGATTCTGCCGGGAAACCGTTCGCCTCAACCTGCCTGGGTGGTGGGCAGGGATGCGAACTTGCCAGCGAGGTTCTGGAGTTGCCGCCCCCAGTATTCGATCGACGCCACGCCGCAGCTTGCCAGCGCTCGCGATGCCAGCATCATCGACCGCCCGCCGATCTGAACGAACTCAGCCAGGCGGGTGTTGGGGTCGAACTTCGATACACCTTCGAGCGTTTCGACCGCGTCATGAATGGCGGCGCCCTTGGCGACGTTGTCGACGCTCAGATTGCATCGGCGGAGGGCATCGGCGATACGCTGGGCCGCTTCGCGGGCCTCGGAGTCGCCCATCACACGCTTGGCCGACAGGAACGCCAATTCCGCACGCCGCAACTCTTCCTTAACCGTGTTCAACTTCATCCGCTCCAGGCGGCGGCGGTCATCGTCGGCATCCGAATCGCCCTTCGGCGCAGGCTCAGCCTCGTTGGGCGGTGTGCTGGCCGGGGGCTCGCCAGGCCGGAACGGATCACCACCGGCCGGGCGGCAATCCGTTCGGCTGAGACTTGATCGTTCCTCGGTCCAAGACTTATTAAGCGCCATGATACTGTCTCCACGTCTCGACAACTTTGACTTCGACTTCCACTTCCATTGCATCTGCCACTTATTCAGCCTTGAGCAAGCACGTACGCGGAACATATGTTGCACGGCATGTGCCAGCAGGCAGCAACTGAAAGGGCGGGGAGGAGTCAGGGCGCGTAACATATTTCAAATGAAGAATATATGTATGGCTGCCGGCGGCGGAATTCGCCGTGCCGCCGTGCGGACAGCGGGCAAACGGGTAATATTACCCAGGGCTCGAGTCGAAATCGGGGGAAACCACCCACAGAACCCCGCTCGATCCGGCGGGTAATCGCTCTCGCTGGGGGCGTTATCGTAAGTTAGCGGCTCTGAGCCGCTTGGCTGACCCGGGCTTCCATCTATCCGGCCTGGCGTCGGCGGGGACACTCGAAAGTCGTTTTGCCTGTAACGCTATATTATCATGAAGTTTGTGTAAATATAGATGGGCGGGTCCTTCCCGAACCCGCCCAGTCTGGATTCCTGCCGCTCCGTCTCGAACGGCTGGTATGCCGCTCCATTGATATGCATAGCCCGTGCCAGCATGCGGGCATATCCTGGGTTTGGCAGGCAGGCGTCGGGCGTAAGTTCTTCTTCAAAAAAGTTTTATGGTGTCGTAGTTTTGCCTGTGTGACTTTTTCAGGGCGATGGGCAAGCCCGGAAGGTGGGCAATACGGCACCAATTACATGACTGGCGATCGACCGCCCGCCTGGCTGGGTTCGGGCTAGTTGCCGCTGCCGGTAAGCAGGGCTTCCATGGCGGATGCGCAGGACAATGCGGTCGTGGCCGCGGCACCGGGAGTTGCTCGCACGGCGCCGGTCCAGGTGTTCGGGTCGGCGGCGAAGTGGGCTTCTTTGGGCTGATAGACCATGTGGGCGCAGAACTTCCTCGCCTGGCCGACTCGGCCCGCGAGTGTCTTGGCCGTCGCGGGCGGGATTGTGGGCTGGTTCAGCAACTGCGTCATGCACACCGCCGCCAGGGCGGTCAGGTGAGTTTGTGGCGGTTGCGCGCCTACGGAGAATCCGCCGCGTTCGTCGGCCTGGGCAGCCGAGCCTTGCCGCGTGAGGCCTGGCGAGGTGTTCGGGTCCCCGAATGCCGGGGGCCAGGCGTTGACAGCACCTGCGCGGAGCGCCCAGAGGGCGGTCTCGGCGTCGGCGGGGCGGCATTGGAGGAGGGTTTTTCTCGCTGAGGCGACGGCTGGGGCGCAGGCGGCATTGGGCTGCATTGCCAGTAATGCGATGTACTTGCCGCGATGGGTCAACACTGGCTGATGCTCGGGTTGGTTTTGGGGCAGGCTTGTGGGGGCAGTGAGGTCTTCGGCGAGTCCGGCCAGCAGATCGCGTTGCAGTTGGATAGCTTCCTTTGTCTTGTCGAGACCGACAGCCAGTGTCAGCAAGCCCGTGGCGGCCAGGTCTTCATCGGGCGAGCCGGTATCGAACTTCGCCTGTCCCTTGCCGCGGGTGAGTTTTTCGGTGGCTGCGCCCAGGGCGAGCTTGACGCTGCGGGTAAGGGCCGGCGAGCCCAGCCTCTCCGCCAGGCGGGCCATAGCCCAGGTGGCGTACAGGTGGTCGCTTAGCGACGTCCCGCCATCGCCGACAGCGTAACGGCCGTCGTTATCCTGATGTGAGGCGAGGTATCTGCCGATCGACTCGGCCCGGGCCAGCGCTGTCTTATCATCCAGCTCGGCCGGGACGGGCGAAAGCTTGCCACGATAAAATTCAATCGCCGCAAGGTTTGGATAACCGACGAAATGCCGGGTCGCAAACACCGCCACCCGCGGCCCGGCCGGGGTGGTAGTGGTGGCCGCCGCCGGGCGCACTCGCACCATCGCCCCGCGAAGCATCTGCCTTGGCGACAGGCCAAGCACGCGGGCCGCCGAAGGCAGCACGTGGATCGTCGAATTGCCGCTGCCACACTGAATTCCGGTAACGCCCGGCGATACTGCCTGGTCGATCTTGTCGATGTCCACGGGGCGTGGCTCGCTGAGCACCTCGACTTCAACTGTCAGCGAGTCCAGGACTTTCTCATCCACGCGATCGGGCAGTCTCGGGCTGCGCATCGCCTGAAGTGCGGCGATAATGAGATTGGTCCGCAGGTCCGATGCGCTGTGGACCTCCACGGCCAGGACCGATCCGCCACTGCGAAGCGTGACGGCCACGGCATTGCGGCGCTGGCTGAGCTTCTTCAATTGCGGGGGGATCGTCATCGAAGATGGGCCACTTCGCCGATGAAGATACTCCGTCATGGCCGAGCGTGCCAATTCGACCAACGCGGCACCTTGGGCGGTTGTCACCTCCGGCAGGAGCACCGATTGCGCCGCTCCGCTTGAGGTCGCCACGTGCAGCGTTATCGCGACGCACGCCCCCGCAAGTGTCGCCCACGTCGCAGGCTTTATCGACAGGTATTGCATGCAGGTCGTTATATGCTTGCCTCGCCCGTCAGTAAAGGGCTCACTTGGACCACTGCGACGCCTCCAAACCGGCCTTTGTCGTTATTGCGGGTTCTATTATTCGGGCCATCGCGTGTAAACTTATTATTGAAAGTACGTTAAAGCGATATTTGCATAAAATGATCACATTTTTCAATGTTGAGAGCAACCCGTCGGCCATATCTGCATTAAAATCAGTATTGTAAATAATTTAGGAGGCCTGCCAGCGTTGTCTTCGATCCGCCGCTCTCTTGTGAAGAGTTCGCGGTGGGGCAGATTTTGTTTGGCATATGGCTTTGAGACTCTTACACTTGTCGGCGATGGCAATTCTAGGAACTATCGCGGCCGGAGAGAATAAGGACGTTTGAAGATGGCGAACGTCACATACGGTGACCGTAGTTTCCTGGTGGACGGCCAGCGCATCTGGCTTGTCAGTGGATCTGTGCATTATTTTCGGATCCCCTCTCCCCTTTGGAAAGATGCTCTGCTCAAAGCCAAGCGCGGCGGGCTCAATTGCATCTCCACGTGCATCGCATGGAATTACCATGAGATGTCCGAAGGCAACTGGGAGACCACCGGCGAGAAGGACATAGGCAATTTCATCCGCATGGCGTCGGATCTCGGCTTGTACGTTATTCTCCGGCCGGGGCCTTTCATCGGGGCGGACTGGGACTTTGGCGGGTTGCCTGCTTGGCTGACGACGAAGACGGGCATGACGTATCGCACGAACTCCGCGGGATACACTCACTATCTCGATAAGTACTTCCGTCAGATACTCACGCCTCTGGCGGACCTTCAGATAACGCGCGGCGGCAATATCATTCTCATCCAGAACGAGAATGCCTATGAGCAGACGGTCATGCCCGATCGCCTGAGCTATCTCGAGTTCATCAGCCAGTTGTTCAGGCGGAGCGGTTTCGACATTCCGATCATCACTTCCAACGGCCTGAGCAAACCGCCTCTGCCGGACAGTATCGAGACAGTT
>CAZMBZ010000051.1:16010-20783 GCA_964564285.1 uncultured Planctomycetaceae bacterium
GGTGCGGCCGACTACGGTCATCGAGGGCGAGACGCCGGTGGCGATCGTCTCGCGTGGCGGCTCAAGCGTTTGCGGTTGCTGGAGTTCGGCGGGCCCAAGCTGGCCAGTGAATTCCGCACAGGCCCCGCCGACATCTGGGGCCGGGAGCATACTGTCAGCCCGCCGGCCCAGACCGCGCGCCAGGCGATGGAGATCCTCGGTTGCGGAGGCCAGTTCAACTACTACGTTTACCACGGCGGGACTAACTTTGGCTTCTGGGCGGGGCGGCTCGGCGATTCCCAGGCCTCCTTCCAGACCACCAGTTACGACCTCGACGCGCCCATCGCCGAAGGCGGCGGCTTGACGGAGAAGTATTACTTCACGCGGTTGCCCAATATGCTTGCCTCGCACATGGGGCGGTTCCTGGCCGGCAGCAGTTCGCCTCGGCCCGGCGCGACCCTCCATGACGCCGCGACCGTGATGGACCTCGATGGCCCCAACGGCTCTTGGGCGTTCGTGTCAAACAACGGTCGCGATGACATCGAGACCGCCACTGTGAGCCTGCCGGATGGACCCACGCTGACCGTGCCGCTGGGCAAGCTCGGCGCCGCTGCCATACCCTACGATATCGAACTGGCGCCGGATAGAGAACTGGACTACGCCAACCTCACGCCGCTGGGCATGTTCGGCGAGAAGATACTCGTTTTCCATGCCCCGGCCGGGTGGTCCGCGAAAATCAGTATCTCCGGCAACGAGATGCAGGCGAAAGTCCCCAAGGGCGACGTTCCGTTGCTGGTTGAGCACGAGGGTCTCCAGATCGTGCTGGTTTCCAGTGAGCTTGCCTCGCGGACGTGGTTTGTCGAAGACACGTTGGTTTTCGGCCCGTTGTATGTCGGCGAGACGCTCGATGACATCGTCCACGCCCACGGCGCCAAGCAATGTACGCTGCTTGGTTTGGACGGCAGGGCGACTCATCGAAAGGCCCATCAAGATAATGCTGTGCGGCACGTCGCGCCTAAGCTCAAGCCCTGGAAGCGGCAGGCCGTTTGCGTCGAGCCTTCTGCCGACGATCTCGATTGGACAAAACTCGAACATCCGACGGACCTCGATGAACTGGGCGTTTACCAGGGCTATGCGTGGTATAGGCTCACATGGCACGAGGCTCGAACCCGCAAGAGGCAACTCATGCTGCCGGACTGCGAGGACCGCGCCACGCTGTTTCTCAACGGCGCGCTCATGGGCGCTTGGGGCCGGGAGGAAGGCGTTACCCGCGCCCCGATAGTCGCCAATGTGGCCAAGGGCGAAAATACGATGGTGATTCTGGCCGACAATCTTGGCCGACACTGCTCGGGCTTGCGACTGGGCGAGCGAAAGGGGCTCTGCGGACCGGTTTACGAAGCCAAGCACATGCCGATCCGAAAGCCCAAACTAACGCGGCTGGAAAAGTTCCCACGACGCGTCCTGCCGAGGACAATGTCGCACCTGACAGGCGAACTGGAGTCCATGCCGGTCTGGTCGCTGGATCTGGACTTCAACCTCAGCCAGGTCACGCCGATCCACTTTGCTTTCGCCGGCGTGCCTCATCACATGGCCGTGATGTGCAATGATCGGGTGCTGGGCTTCTATCCCTGCGATGAACTCAACTTTGGCGACCTTACCCTGGCGGCGGCACTTCGCAAGGGCAAGAACGCGTTTCGCCTTCTGCTGTGGGGCGATGTTGACCCTGACGTGGCGGGGAAGGTACGTTTCGACAGCCTGCTGAACTCGCTGGATGCGAAACTTTCGTGGCGGCCCTGGGAGATGCCCGTCGAGGGCGGCCCGGTTGTCGGCAAGGACCAGCCCGCGTGGTACGCGACGACCTTCAAATACAATCCGTCCGATAGTCCTTTGTTCTTGCACGTGGCCGGGGCGAAGAAGGGCCAGATATTCCTCAACGGCCGGAACATTGGTCGATTCTGGACAGTGGGTCCGCAGCAATGTTACTACTTGCCGTCTTGTTGGTTGGAAGAAACGAACGAGTTGCTGCTGTTCGAGGAGCAGGGAAATCTGCCGCGCAGGACTCGGCTTGAGTTCCGCCCGGCGGGTCCGTACCGCTCTTAAATACGCCATCTTCATGCGTTGCGGTAGGCTGTCGAAGTTCGCTAATTTTTGTAACTCGAGTTTTTTCTTGTTTCTGTCGGATTTTGAACCTAAGATAAGTTGCGGTGCAGGGATGGTTTCCTGCATTGTTTGGCCTCGATAAGAGTATCGGGGTCGGTTTGTTTAGAATAACAACATCTGTAATTGATGATTCGTTGTGAAAGGGATCTTCATGGCTACGGTGACCAAAAAGGAACTGGTGGACCGGATTGCCGATCGCACTGGCACCAAGCGGGTGGTCGTAAAGAAGATCGTCCAGAGCTTCCTGAACGAAGTTATTCAGGAACTGGGCCATGGAAACCGCTTGGAGTTTCGCGATTTCGGCGTCTTCGAGACCAAGGAGCGGGCCGCTCGCACTGCCCAGAACCCAAAGACGCTCCAACGCGTCGAGGTTCCTCCCAAGAGAGCTGTCAAGTTCAAGGTCGGGCGGATGATGAAGATCCAGCTCCAAAAAGGCCTTGAACGATCCATGCAACAAAAGTAGGCTTGGGAACGTGGCTTAAGCTTGACAGGGCTTTTGTCGGCGCAGCCGTCGGTGGCTGGGACTGTTGCTTGTGAGCCTGCTACGGCGGACCCCATTGGGTATGTCTCCGTGTGATCGCCAGCGCCGCTGCCCGCGACTTGTGTGGAAGCGGCGTTGCTCTTGAGCCCATGTGCCGCTGGGTGTTCTGCGGGTCTGCCGATGGGCAGATTAGCTCGATGCTTTATCCACACCAACTGCTATAATAGCTTCCTATGAGTGCGAGTACCGTTTCCATTGAACAGATCGCCAACGCCGGCGTCGTCGGCGCAGGCGGGGCGGGGTTTCCAACCCACGTCAAACTCTCCGCCAAGGCCGATACGGTCATCATAAACGCAGCCGAGTGCGAACCGCTGCTGCACAAGGACAAGGAAGTGCTTCGCCACTTCGGCGAGATTGTCCTGACTGGCTTGGCCGCGGCCATGAAGCTGGTGGGGGCCACGCGCGGAGTTGTCGGCATCAAGGAAAAGTACGCCGACGTCATCGAGACGCTTCAACCACAACTCAAGGATGGCATGGACATCGCGCCTCTGAGCGACGCTTACCCCGCTGGCGACGAGATGATTCTGGTCTATGAAGTCCTCGGGCGAGTGGTCCCCCCAGGCGGAATCCCGCTTAACGTCGGGGCCGTGGTGATGAATGTCGAGACCGCCATGAATGTCGCACTCTCGCCGGAAAAATCCGTGACGACGACATACCTGACCGTCGGTGGCGCGGTGGCTGAACCCTTGACCCTGTGCGCGCCGATCGGCACGCCGATGAGCCAGTGTGTTGACGCCGCCGGTGGCCCGACGTGCGAGCCGGCCAATTACATCGTCGGCGGCGTGATGATGGGTTACATCGAGGACGACCACGATGCGGTGATAGACAAGACCACCGGAGGCATCCTTGTCCTGCCGGACGACCACGTGGTGGTTCGCCGCCGACGCAAGGATTGGAAGCAGATCGTCCGCGTCGGCAGAAGCGCCTGCGACCAGTGCAGCTTCTGCACCGAGCTCTGCCCGCGCTGGCTGCTTGGCCATCCCATCGAGCCCCACCGGGCCATGCGGTCGCTGGGGTTCAACCTCGTCGGCGAGGCAAACGTGCAAGGCACGAGTTTCTGCTGCGAGTGCAACCTGTGCAGCCTTTACTCCTGCCCGGAAGACCTCGATCCCAAGAGTGTTTGCGCCCAGAACAAGCAGCGCATCGCCACCGAGAAGAGCCGCTGGCAGGACCCGCCGTTTGACCCGCGCCGCGCCGAAATACACATGCCCAACCGTAAGGCGCCCACGGTCCGGCTGATGCAAAAGCTTGACCTGATGGGCTTCAACAATGTCGGGCCGATGACGGAGGAGCCGCTTCGGCCTGGACGGGTTGGCATCAAACTCAAGCAACACGTCGGCGCGGCCTGCGAACCGGCGGTGGATATCGGCGACAAGGTCCGCGTCGGCGATCTGGTGGGACGCGTGCCCGTCAAGGACTCCAAGCCCGCGCTGGGCGCGCCCGTGCATGCCAGCATCGACGGCACGGTCACGGCTATCGACGATGTCGCCGTGTGGATCGAAGCCTAGCAGTTAAGCGATTACGAGGAATGCTAACATGGCCATGCCAATATCCATCGGCGCGATAGAGCTTTCGAGCGTTGCAGTGGGCTTCCAGGTCCAGGACGCCATGCTCAAGGCCGCCAACGTGGAGATTCTTATCGCCCGGACAATCTGCTCGGGAAAGTACTTCATCGTTGTCGGGGGCATGGTCAGTGATGTCTTCTCCGGCATGCGAGCGGCTCTGAAAGCGCCTAGTGAGGCTGTCATCGATCACGTGGAAATCCCCAATATCCACCCGTCCATATTCCCGGCCTTGGGTCAGTCGGTGACTATCGGCCAGGATGAGGTTGGCGCACTCGGCATAATCGAAACCTTCAGCGGGGTCAGCGTAATCGCCGCCGCCGATGCTGCTGCCAAGGCTGCCAAGGTCCAACTGTTCCGAATTCACGTTGCAATGGCGATGGGTGGCAAGGGATTCTGCATGATGACCGGCTCGGTCGGCGACTGCCGAACCGGCGTGTCAGCCGGTGCCGCCGAGGTCCGCAAACGAGGCCTCCTGGTGGCCGAAACCGTCATATCCCGCCCCAGCCAAGAACTGTTCAGCGAGTACAT
>CAZMBZ010000052.1:0-20565 GCA_964564285.1 uncultured Planctomycetaceae bacterium
ATTAAAACAGCCCTCTCTCAACGATCCGCAAAATGGCCGGACCAAACAGCGCTATGACCACAGCGATCAGGATGAGCAGGCTGGGCACCAGTATTCTCACGCTTGCGACGGCAGCGGCGTTCTCGGCCCGCACCGACCTGTGCAGTCGCAGCAGGCTCGCCTGCTGATGCAGCACATTGCCAAGAGGCGTGCCAAGTTCCTCGGCCTGGATAACGCTGGCGACAATGCTTCGCAGGCTATCCAGGGGAATCCTATTGGCGAGGTTTCGCAGTGCCTTGCGGCGCGTCGTGCCGAGTTCCATTTCGGCAAGCATGGTCTTGAGCTCAACGTTGAACGGGTCGTCCCCTGCTTCGCGGACGACGGTCTGGGCAGCCTCGGTGAAGGTAGCGCCTGCTCCCATGGCCAGGCTTATTAGATCCAGCGAGTACGGCACGCGCTTAGATATCAAGCGGATGCGCTTCTCGGCGCGATCGTAAACCTGGTAGATCGTCATGATACCCCCAATGCCCATGCCCAACAGGAAGATCGTTACGCTGGACGACCGCATCACCGCCACGAAACCTACCTCCAGCAGCACCCCCAGCAAGACCCCCGACGCCATCGCCAGCGCCAAGTACTCCTCCGGCGTGTAGTAGTCCGGGTTACCCGCGGCGACCAGCTTGCCACGAATCCAATTCTTGACCCTCGGCAGGTTCATCCGATACGTCAGCGTCAGCAACAGCCACATCAGGGGCTTGATGCCACCGCTTTCGAAGACAGTCTTGCGATCGGTATGGCCCGTCGCCAAGGCCGCCTCCCGCTGGGGCGACAGTTGCACATTGGCCGACTGACCGAATATGGAGTAGATCAGCAGCGCAACGTCTGCCAGAATCAGCACCGACAGGATAACATCCCACGCCCCCAGCGTCTGCAGGAACGACAGATCGGGCTGGACCTCGGACGGGTCGAGCCCGGCCTGGGCCAGTTGCGCCCTGGCAGCCAGCAGCGCCGCCATCGAGTTCTGAATGATCGCGTTCATATCAGATATCTATCGCAATTACCTTGCGAATCCACAGGAAGCCCAGGAAAGTAAGCAGTCCGATCGCCCCGAGCAGTAAGTTGCCCACGGGTTCGGTAAACATTTGCTTCACGCCGCCGGCGTCGATTACGTAAAGGATGCCCAGGATGATAACTGGCATCGCCGCAAGCCAGCGCGCAGTGGCCCGGCCCTGGGCGGTCAGCGTCTGCACTTGCCCCTCAAGCCGCTGAATCTCGCGAATGCTCTCAGCTATGCGGTCGAGAGTCTCGCCAAGGTCTCCGCCTCGCTCGCGGTGAGTCTGCAATGCCGCAAAGAGAAGGCGAAAATCGCTCGATCCGATTCGCTCCGCCGCGTTGCCCATGGCCTCTTCCAGCGATATGCCGTATTCGTACTCTCGAGTGAGGTGGAGGAATTCCTGCCGAAGCGGCGCCGGTCCGTCGCGCGACACCAGCGCAAGCGACTGGACGAGGTTAAGCCCCGCTCGCACGCCGCTGGCGAGCGTCTGCACGCCGCCAACGAGTTGCTCTTCGAGCTTCTTGAGTCGGCGGCGACGGAGGTAGCGAATCATCGCGTGAGGAAGCAGCGCACCGACAAAGCCCAGCGGAATCACTCCCCAAACAGACTGCGTCAGCGCGTAGCCCATAAAGGCCAGAACCAAGATGACCATGCCCGTAACCATGGTTATAAGCCGCGGGGAGATATCTATCAGCAGCGCCCGGCGAAAGATCAAGTCGTATTCCTTCTCACGGCGTCGTATGAGGTCGCGTATAGGCGCGTAACCGACATACACCGCAGCCACCGAGAGCACCAGCAGCACGACGCTGACAAACACCTGGAAACCATCGAACTGGGAAGCCTTCGCCGCCGCCAGCATCATGTGAACACCCCCACGTCCAAAAAGTCACTGTCGATCAGGTCTTGCGCGAAGGCCGGGATATAGCCGGTGTGCCGCAAAGCGGCATCCTCGCCTTTGCGGGCCTTGATCAGAGGCAGTAGGAATATGTCCTCGGTGATGACTTTTTCGGTATCCGGGTCGATGCCGACTATCTCCGTGACGTGCGTGACGCGACGCTGCCCGTTGGGAAGCCTGCTGATCTGAACGATGACATCCAACGCCGCGACCGCCTGCTCGCGAATCGCGCGAATCGGCATTTCCACAGCCATCAGAACCATCGTCTCCAGCCGCATCATCGTGTCCATCGGGTTGTTCGCGTGGATGGTGGTGAGCGAACCGTCGTGGCCTGTGTTCATCGCCTGGAGCATGTCCAGGGCCTCCGGGCCTCGGCACTCGCCGATTATCAGCCGGTCAGGCCTCATTCGCAGGGCGTTCTTCACCAAGTCGCGAATGGTGTACGCGCCCTTACCCTCAATGTTGGGCGGACGGGTCTCCAGGCGAACCAGGTGGTCCTGGCTGAGTTGGAGCTCGGCCGAGTCCTCGATCGTTACGATCCGCTCGCTTTCCGGGATGAAACTGCTCAGCACATTGAGCGTGGTGGTCTTGCCGCTGCCGGTCCCGCCGGAGATGATGATGTTCTCTCGCCCGAGCACACAGGCCTGGAGAAACCGTGCAACCTGCTCGGTAATCGTTCCGCGTTCGATTAGGTCGTCGACGGTGAACGGCACTCGCGCGAACTTTCGAATGGTCAGCGTCGGGCCTGAGAGGCTCAGCGGGTTGATAATCGCATTGACTCGGCTGCCGTCTGGCAAGCGGGCGTCGACCAGCGGAGTCGAACGGTCAATCCGTCGCCCCACGGGGGTGATAATCCGCTCGATGATGCTCTGGACGATCTCGTCGGAGAAGAAACTTCGCCCGGTATTTTGAATCGTGCCCTCTTTCTCGATGTAGATCTTGTCCCGCCCGATAACCATAATCTCGTTGATATTGGGCATTTCCAGGAGGTCCTGAAGGGGTCCGTAGCCGACGACAACGTCCTCGATCTCCTTCGAGAGCATACGCCGGCTGACGTATTCCCGCAGCTCCGGGCTGATGCGCGTGGACATCCGCTCCATCTGTGCATCCCATTCGTTCTCGATCTGGAGCACATCGTCCTTGAGCGTGTGAGGACGAAGCCGCAGCGGGAAGAAGCTGACGATGTCGCCGACGATACGGGTGATAGCCTCCTCGTGCTTGTTGTCGAGGATGTCGGACTTCTCGAAGCCATAACTGTACATCAGCTTGCCTGTGGCCCGGCGGGCGATTTCGGTAACCACCGCTCGCCAAAGGAAGTCCCGCACGAGGTGCCCGGCCATGTCGTCGTCAACCTTGTCGTAGTGCTTGTCGATTATCTCCGACAGGTGGCGCTTGATCAGGGCTACGAGCTTCTCATCGGTCACGCCCGACTGACCCGTCACGCGAAGGTTGAGTCGTTCCAGCAGATCGGCGTGCATCGCCTGCTCAATTTCCATCACGCGTTTGCGCGGGGAGACTACTCTGTCGGCCGCGTGGATCCGCCTCTGCGAGGGCTCCATCATGTAGAGGCTGAACTCGCCGATGCGGATCTCATCGCCGTAGTCGATCTTGCCTCGCTGCTTGTAGGGAATGAGCTTATTGGCCACATTCGTGCCGTTTAGGCCGAGCGATTCGAGGAAGAAGTTTCCAGCCTCCCAGAACACCCTCGCGTGTTTTCGGGACACGAAATGGCTGCGCAGAGTAACGTCATTGGCCTCATCGCGTCCGATGGTGAGGTCTTCCTTGGCGACCTTGACCACCTCGCGTTCATCGCTGTATTGGTTATAGACCCAAATTTCCACTGACAAGTCCTCTAATCCGTTATCGGCAGGGTCATTCCCAGGTGCTGCCGCCGGGCACGACCGCCCCGCCGGCTCCGCGACCGCGATAGCTGGGCCCCTCGCCCGGCAGCGGCTTGGCCGGTGCGTCGGCCAGTTTTCTGAGCTCCAGATTAATTCGAGCGACTTCCTTCCTCTCGCCGATGGGGCGAAGCTCCACCCAGCATCCGCCGCTGACGTGGGTCAGCACATTGGCCAATTGAATCGAGACCTCCTCGGGCAGTTCGATGGTTATGCTGCGATACGTCCTCAGGCGTTTGACCACGCGATTGGACTTCATAACCCTGCCCGGGTCGATACCCTCCCCGCCGATGGCCAGAACGCGCACGCCCCGCAGGATCCGATAGGTCTTGAGGGCCCCCTTCTCGCCGATCATCGCCAGTATATTTACCTGGTCGTTGGTGCGGAGAATGTCGCCGGGAACCACCTTCGAGTCCAGAGGAACGGTTATAGCGACATTACCAAGTCTGATCTGGCTGGAAGGTTTTGAAACATCTGTGCCAGTCATGTGGTCGTACAACAGGAAATCCCCCTTCTGAATCCTGCGGTTAACCGAATCGCCAAGGTAGCCTTCCAGATCGTCTCTGTGAAGTACGTTGCCCAAGCTGCCCTCATACTGCTTGGGAAGGACCCTGATCTCAACGTCCTCTTCCTTGAGCTTTTCGCCCGGATCTATATCCCGCGTCACGCGAAGCAACTCGACCGTCTTGCCCCGGCCTTCCCTTCGCACGTTGTAGATGTGAACATTATATATCACCACAACGATCAGACCCAAACCCAGCGAAACCAGCAGCAGCCAGAGGTTCTGCCCGCTTGCCTGTTGTTCTTCGGCCATCTTGTCACCTCTCGGTTTGCGTCCCGGACGACAGCGGCGAAACCGCCGTTACCACTATTATCACCATTTTGACATTTCTGGCGTCTCTACGCAAGGAGACGGTAGCCCAACCGTCACGTTTCCCGAACACAATCGCTCGCCGCCCGTCGGCCCCGATGGTGTCCTTTAGCTTCTCGTAACCCCGCCGGGCCAGTTCGGCCTCGTAGTGCCGGGCCACTATATCCGCCGAGCCAACCCGCTCGTACCTGGCCTGCTGCTCGACCTGCCCCGCCAGGCGACGCTCGAAACCGAAAACCCTCCGCGCCGAAGGCGCCGGGGGAATCCCGCCCGGTTCGCCCTTAAAGGAAGTCAGCCCCGCCGCCGCCAGCGGAGAATCCAGCGACATCGGCGCATCGTCGAACGGCTGAGTGGTTGGACCCGGGAATATCGCAACGCGAGAGCCCCTGTGCGATCCGACGAGCCATGCCTCGACTGCCTTGGAGCCAAGCCAGGCCACAAGCACCGCCAGGACCATCGCCGAAAAAACGAACACCGTCCGCCAAGCCTGCTTTCGCCGCCCGGCGGCCTCGGTGTCTTTAGGGGGCTTATCACTCATCTATCCCGCCCGATCACCATCCGTTCACATAGGTATTCCGGATCATCTGCCCCATCTCCGTGCCGGGGTCGGGCACCGATAGCAGCACCTGGTCCAAGTCATCGAGAAACTGCTCGCGGGCGACGTGGCGACAGCCAGCCTCGCTTCGCCGCCACTCCACGCCGTCGCGAATGTGATAGCCACGAATCGCGCCCGAATACTTCCTGAAGGCCGCCACATCCGTGCCGAACTCGGTGCCGACACTCGCGGCCTGGGCTCGGGGAAACACACCATGGTCGGGATACGGGTTGACCAAAAGCCTGTCGGCGAATTCCCTGGCGTAGGAACTTTGCGTCCCAGCCGCGGTCACCAGGTCTTCCACTTCGTCGTTATCGCCACCGCCTCGCCACACGTCGATATCCGATGCCCTGTCCCGAAAGAACAGGGAGTTGAGTCCCGGATGATTGGGGTCGTCAATGTCGGTAGGGTCCGGATCGCCGGGGTCGGCATTGGGGTCCACGTCCGGACCCGTGTACGACCAGCCCCGATTGGCGTGGCGCCATGCGACATACCTGGCGGACGTCTTGACCTGCTGCTGGTTCATCATCGCCCAGCCAAGGAACATCGTACCGACAAGTATGCTCGCCAGCAGAGGTATAGCCATCGCCGTCTCGACAAGGGCCAAGCCCCGCCGCCGACTCATCTGCCGAGGCCGCCACACGCAGGTTGTCGTTCTCGCGGTCATATTCGAGACCTCAATGATTCATGAAAAGCCGAGCCATCTCGGGATCCAGCGAGGAGAGATACTTTATCGCCGTCTCGACTTCCATCGAGTCGACATTCACCACGCCGGCATCGGACACGCCGTTTTCCATCATGGTCATCCACGTATCCTGGTCGCCTGCCGGCAGGAGCTTTGTAACGGGCGCCAACTGCACCTGCCAGTCCTGCGTCCAAAGGTCCCAACTGCGATGGTTGAACACCTTCGCCTGGGCGACAGTCATCGTCCCGTCTATCGAGCTGAGGTTTCTGAACCTCGCCGACCAGAACGGAGCGTGCATCTCCTTGCGCGCCACGCCAAGATACGTGAACCGCTGACGTCGCCAGCCCTCATCCGGATCGTCCCCGCCGTAATCGCCCGTCGATGTGTCCAAAAGAATCGGGGCGGGCAGGACGTCGCCGGATTCCCAGTTCGCCGGGTTGGACACCTCGTGAGTCCCGCCCGTATCGATACCGCCGAAAATGTACCACGCGTAGAGATACACCGGATGCCAGACAACCTCACCGTCGGGATCGCCCGGCGGGATCATCTGCCAGGGAATGCCCAGCTCGGTGTCCTCGGTGGTCTCGTAAGTGAACTGGTCCTTCCATACGTAGTTGCTCACCTGGGGAAGATTCCAGTTGCCCGGATCCTGCCAGCCGTTGTACCACATCGTGATCGGGTAGTCGCCATTGGTGCGGAACGTGCCCGGGCTCATGAACATCGCATCGCCCTCGGGATACTTTGAGGCGATCTCGACGACGTAGAACATCGTTCTGGTCACGTCGTTGGCGGGATTGTCCCCGATGGCCTTGCAGGTCGGGTACGGGACGATCCAGTTGGGGAAATGAATCTCCGAAGTGATCGTATCCGAGCCCGCGCCGGCCGGGAACATGTAGTTGAGCTTCATCCGCGAGATGCGGTCCATGTACTCGTAGTAAAACGTATCCCGCAGCCTGCCCGGACTCTGATTGCCATGCCCCCTGGACCAATGATGGATGCGTCTCCGTGCCCACTCGTAAGGCCCGTAAGTCGTGTATCCCTTAAGCTCGTGGTATCCGGTGGCCCTCATGTGGCCAGGGCTGCCGTGGGTACCGCCGCCGCCACGGCCGCCGCCGCCTCGCATGGCCGAGCGGCCCACGGTCCGGCCTCCGCCGCCGGGCCGCCCCTTGCCACCACGTGTCCCCCCTATCACGTGCCCAGTCGTGCCAGAGGTGGGGGGAACCCACGTGGTGCCGGTCTGGATGAACTCGGACTCGTAGTCTCGCCACTTGTGCAGCCTAGCCCACGGACCCAGGCGGTAAGGATAGGTGAAGTCCGGAATGGCCCCGCCCTTGCCGCCCGAAGGCGTCATCGCCCCGTATTCGCTGCGGATGGTCTCCCTGCCGCGAATTGGAGGCATGAAGTCCTCGTACTGGCCCAGGCGGGCGGGCATCTCCGGCCTGATCGGTACGATAAACGCCGCCGTGGCAGTGTCGCGCCGGGCCATCCAGGACGCTCGCTGCTGGGCCAGGACGCCACATGAGTCCACAGCCGCCTGGCTGAACTCCTGCATCGTCACCGCCGCCCGCCACAACATGCCGTGCGGGGTGTCCCCCGGCGCCACGCCTCGACGCGACCAGTGCGTAATCTCTTCCATGTCGAAGTTCGGCGTGTTGATCGCCTCGGCGTAGGGCTTGAGTATGTCTCGCTGGATCTCCATCCGCGCTCGAAGAGATTCCGTGCCGTCGCGGAGATACTGCTCTGTGGCTGGGCTTACATTGGGGTCTATCCGGGGCTGGCTGACAATGCCCGCGAGGGCGAGTTCCCACTGGGTAACTTCCGCCAGGGCCATCGCAGACGCCAACGGCTGGGCGTCCAGAACGGGCACCTCGGCGATCATCTTGGCCATGCCAACGTTATTCATGGCCACGACGTTCATATTCCTTGCCATCCACCCGCCACCGGTGATGGCGGCGGCGTCGGCGGCGCCTTGCATCTCCAGCCGACGATTAACCTGATCGCCGACGTTGTAAACGTAGAACATCACCCCGACCAGCAGCGACATCGAAAGCAGCGTCAGGATGAGAACCTGACCTTCGCGACGCGGGCGTCGCCTTGGCGCAGGAACAGGCAACCGGGCAATGAGCCCGGTCGCGCGCCGAACACCCCGACCGGCCCTTAAACCGACCTTCTGCCCGTCCATATCGCACCATCCTTCCGACCCCAAGACACTCAACCCGCCCCGGCTGCTTTTTTGGCAGCCTCCACCTTGGAAATCCACTTGACCACTTCCGCGGTGCCCTTGAAGCTCTTGGCAAGGTTGAAATAGCCGGCCGCACCGTCGTAATCCTGCTGCTCCCAAGCCTCGATACCCCGAGCCAGGTTCTCACCATATCGCGTGTTGACGATGGCTTCCTGGACCTCGGCTGTGTTGCGAATCTTCTGGGCATCGCCGAACTTGTCACGAGCCCTTACCCATTGAGCACGCTTGAGAAACGCGTTGCCCTCTCCCATGAGCCCGTTGTACTGCCTATCGGCCGCCATCGCCTCCTGCCTGGCCTGGATGAGATCCGCCGAGGCTGGCTTTATGCTCTTGGCTCTCTCGTAGCCCTTGATCGCCTCTTCGTATTTCTTCTCCGTGCGGAGTTTGTCCGCAGCCGCCAGTTCTATGCGATAGCTGCACTCGACCATCTTCGCCGACAGTGTGTCGCTGACGCCGAGTTTGGTCGCCTTTTCGTACTCGACCAGGGCCGACGCCCACTTGGCAGACACGAAGTTCGAATCGCCGGCGGAGATCATATCCTCCCGCTTGCGGGCCTGGTCCAACATCGCCAACTCTTGGGTGGCTTCATTGTTGTCCTTGAACTGGAGCGACTTTTTGAACTGATCGCGGGCCTCGGAGATCTTGCCCGCCGCCTTGAGCTGGCGACCCTTGGCAAGCGCCAGATCGGACTGAATCGTGCTGATCTCTTCAGTGATTTTCTCGTCTGGCTGCAAGCGGTAAAGCGCACGCAGCGCCAGTACAAGCAGGCTCTTGTCGCCACCGTCGCGGTACCTTTCCACCGATGCCCGCGCATCATTGAGAGTGCGGTTCTCGGTGAGATTCTTGAGTTTGTCGGCTATGGTCCGCCCAAACTCCCTGGCCTCGCCGGGAGGAAGCTCCGAGGCCTCGGGGCTGGCAAGCAATTCCTGGCCCCGCAGAAAGGTAGCCTCAGCCTCGATAAACTTGACCTGCTGGACCATGTCGTCGGCCCGCTGGATAAGGGCAGTGATCTTGGCGCGGAACTCCGTCTGGTTGACCGTCAGGAGAAACGCCTCCTTCTCAGCCTCAAGTTGCGGGGTCAGCGATACACCCGCAAGCTCTTGGCGCATCATCTGCCGGGCCACTTCATACCGGCCGGCCAGAAACTCCTTGCGGGCGAGAGCCTCGGTATCGCGGTAGGACTGTGTAGCCTTGCGGGCGCTGCTTAAGCTCACGATACGCCCGCGAGCTTTTTGGGTCCAGTCGTGGAGGTCGCCGCGTTGGGCGTCAAGACGTTTGTTTTCCCTGTCGGCTGCATCCTTTTTGGCGATTGCCTCGTTCCAGTTGCCCGCGAGTATCGCCAAGTATCCCTCGCATATGGGCCTGAGCACCGCGGCCTTTCTGGCCTGATCGCTACGGGGATGCTTCTCGGCGACCTTTTTGAAATTATCGATGGCCAAAGCAAACTTCGCGGCATCGAACTTTTCCATTCCCTTGCCAATCCCCTCGTTCATGCCCATCACGCCATCGGAATAGATGCGACGAGCGTCCAGCTTGGCAATGTCCCCAGCGTTCCTGCCTCTTAGAACCTGATACACGCCCAGGACCCCGCCTCCGACGGCACCGATCAGGACCAGCGGCAGCACGAAGAACAGTAGCAGCTTGGGACCGATCTTGCGATTGGGAAGCGGCGCGGTCATCGCGCCATGCGGCTCGGCGGAGACATCCAACTCGTCGCCCGCGTCCGGTGGAACCATCGCCGCGCCGCTGTCGTTTGCGGTCAGGTGGCTGGGGGCAATCTTCGCAGCCCCCGCAGCCGCCAGGGCCGATCGCTTGCGGAGCCCCTGCCTCGACCTGGCCTTGGCGGCCTTGGCTCGCGGCGAAAACGCCATCTTGATGGTCCGGCCCAGCTCTTCCATATCGCGGAATCGCTTGTCGGGATCCTTGGCCATCATCCTCGCGACGATATCCGAAAGCTGCGCCGGAACCTCCGGGGCCACTTCGGCAATACAAGGCGCGTCGACGGACTGGTTGCCGTGCCATTTCATCCATCGCAACTGCTCGCCGTGCTTGTCGCGAATGATCTCGGCGAATATCTCATTGAACTTGGGCCGGCCTATGAGCATCTCGTAAGCGATAAATCCCAGCGAGTACATGTCCACTCGCCCGTCGACCTTGCTGATGTCGCCGTAGAGTTCCGGGGCCATGTACTTGGTCGTACCCAGCGCCATCGACGCATCTCCGCTCATCGCCGCAACGCCGAAGTCCGTGATCTTGGCACGCAAGCCATCGCCGATGATTATGTTAGCCGGCTTGAGGTCGCGATGAATGATCCCCGCGCTGTGAACCGCGTGCAGCGCCGCCGCCAGTCGCCAGATGATCTGAAGCGTCGCCTTGGCCTCGACGGGACCCTTGGTGTCATCGAGCACCTTCTCCAGGCTCGCCCCGGGCAGGTACTCCATGACAATGAACAGTCCGTGCTCGTCCTCGATCAACTCGTGGATCGTGACGACCGACTCCTGCTCGTTGCCCAACTTGGCCAGAATCTGAGCTTCCTTGCGAAACCGATCGAGAAACTTCGGATCGCCCGCGAGATGCGAGGAAATCTGCTTGAGCGCCACGTGCCGGTCCAAAAGGGCATCGTAGCCCTTGTACACGATAGCCTGACCGCCCATGCCGATGCGCTGGACTATCTCGTACTTGCCGACCTTGGTGCCGTTGGAAAGGCCCACACCGTCCGATTTCATCTGCTCACTCACCATCTACACTTACCTGATTTCTTCCTTCGGGCCGGACACCGCTTAGGTCGTGACCGGCTATCTGGCATCCTGGGGGAATGTCTCTACGTCCACATAATCCTGCACGCCCTCGTTGGGCATCGCGTACGAAGCCGTCATTTTCGTACCATACTCGCCTTCGCCAAACGTCAGGTCAACCCCGCCAGGCAGGTAGCGAAAAATCTTCGCCGCCGTCGGGACCGACAAATAAAACGTGTGATTCACCGTCACGCGAACATTCTCGTTCGCCTGGAAACAACCATCGTCCTCGTCCCCGGGCCGGGCAATAGGCTCGCCAATCGTCACCTCGGTATGAGCCTTGGCGTAGGACAGTTTCCGCGACAGCCGCTCGTCGGCCCATTTGGGCTGTTCGAGGTCCTGCAGCGACAAAAACCGCGTCACGCCGTCAACATAAGCGTCGCCGCCATCCCCGGCGGGCATGACGTCCTCGCTGCCGCACGAAACCGGCGCCATGGCTGTGACGGCAGAGAGCTTCACCTTGTACTTCTTGGTCGTTGTGTCGTCGCCGTCGTCATCGAAAATAAAGTTCCGCGGCTCGGACGAGCCGTAATCCTGCGGAATCATTACGATCGCCGTCCTGACCGCACAAAACGCCGAGTAGTGAACGATCACATTGCCCACCATCACCAGGGACGCCTGGGCCATCAGCAGACTCAGCATGAGCAGAATCGGAAGGGCCATCGCGAATTCGAGAATCGCCACGCCCTGTTCGCCTCGCCCCGGGGTCCTGTAGGGCCTGCCCACGTGCCAGAGCATCCCCACAATCGCCACCACGCCAACCGCGCAAACCACCAGCAAGGCAGCGCACGACAGAAACAACCTGCTCGTGAGCGCCTGGACCAGCCAATGCGACCTCGGCCCCACCGAGGCCGCCAATGGCCAGGCAACCAGTGCCAGGCATCCAGCCAAGCCAACGCAACCCGCCAAGACAAACATCCCGCGGTTGGTCTTAGCCTGGCTTGGCGTTTCGTCTTGTCCACTCATGGCTCACCACCCCAACAGGAGTTTGCTTGCCACCGGCCCTCGGAAGAGCAACTCGATAAGAGCAATGCCCGAACCGATGCACAACGCCAGCCCGAAGGGTATCTTCGGGCTCTGCGGCGTGGCAGGGTCCATCGCCTGCCGCGCCTTTACAATCAATACCAGCGACCGCCACATCCGCCTGAGTGTATCGCGAGTCACCCGGCGGGCGATCATAACTGCCACGGCCATGACGGCAGCAACGGCAAAGCCGTACATCATCGCCGCCAGCGTGAACTGCCAGCCCGTCAGCGCCCCGACGGCGCCCATCAGCTTGGCGTCGCCGCCGCCGATTCCGCCTGCCAGCCAGGCCACCATCAACGGCAAAAAACCCACCGCCAAGCCCGCGGCAGAACCCGAGAGGCCCAGTTGCAGTTGGCCCTGGCCGGCCAGGCCGCCGACAACAGCGTGCCCCGCCAGCCCGACCAGCACGGCAGGCAGCGTTATCCAGTTGTAAATCTTCTCGTATCTCAGGTCCGTGTACGAACCCGCCACCAAGACGACGGCGAGAACGTAGTAGGCCCAATAAACCCACCAGTCCGAGTTCTCGGGCGGCATACTAACTCCGCAATCGGTTTACCCAGGCAAAAACATCCATGCCCGGTCGGCCAGACAAAGACACACTACTAGTGCGTAACGCCTGTCGGGTCGGTGTCGGCGTTGCCGCTGCGGATGTTCGTGTATACCTCGCCAATCCAGATGCTTATGTCCTTCCAGAACCAGATGATCACCGCCAGCAGCGGTAGCGCCACAGCCGCGACAATCAGGACATACTCCACCATGTCGGCACCCTGCTCATCCGAGTACATCGCCTTGGCCTTTCGGCTGATCCAATTAAACATATGCAAGTCCTATAGGGCCGGATGCCTGATTTTTACGCCGTCCGTACCGACCCATCACGGAAACGGCAGCAACTCCAGAAACGTCACCATACGATAATTTTCGGCCAAGATCGCCAGCAACCACCCAAACGCCGTGATGGCCGGCAAACCTATAAACGCAATCAGCAAAGCGTATTCGATCGTGGTCTGACCACGATCGTCAGCCCAAAGCCGACGCAAAATGTCAACGCACGCACGATTCATGCCTGGCTCTGTGTACTACTATCGGCCTGGAAGATCGCCTTCGTGAGGTCCCATTGGTCCCGCAATATCCGCATCTTCGGCTCATTGCGGTAGATAGATTTTTTGCCGCTCCATTCCAAGCTACCCTTGCCACCCCGACCGGCCTCGTCATCGGAAAGCTGGTAAGTGAACATATCCTGCAACTTGTAATGCCCATCGTCAGACAAAGGCAACACCTCGGCGATCTCCGTCAGGCCGCGCCGGCCGTCGGTAAACCGCGTCGCCTGGATGACCACATCGATCGCCGAAGCAATCTGTGCTCGCAGAGCGTGCAGCGGAAGCTCCAGTTTGGCCATCATCGCCAGTGTTTCCAAACGGTTAAGAGCACCCAACGCCATGTTGGCGTGAAGCGTGCTCATGCTGCCGGCGTGGCCGGACGTCATCGCCTGAACTATGTCCAACGCCTCGCCGCCACGGCACTCGCCGATGATGATCCGGTCCGGCCTAAGCCGAAGCGATGAGCGAAACAACTCCGTGATGCCCACTTCACCCCTGCCCCACCGGTCCGCCGGTCGGCACTCGAGTGAAACCACATGGTCCTGCTGGAGCTCGAGTTCGGCAGAGTCCTCAATGACAACGATCCGCTGATGGCCTGGAATGAAACCGCTCAGCACGTTGAGAAGGCAAGTCTTTCCGCTTGATGTCCCCCCCGCGACCAAAACGTTCTTCTCCGCCTGGACGCATATCTCCAAGTACTCGCGGGCCTGGTCCGTCCACGAGCCCAACTCCACGAGATGGGCCGCGTTGAACATAACCTTCGCGAACTTGCGGATGGTCATAATCGTACCGCGACGGCTCAGCGGGTAAAGAACAACATGTACGCGGCTTCCGTCGGGCAGGCGGGAGTCAATCAGCGGATGTTCAGCCGTCAGACGCTTGCCGGTGTACTGGAGAACATTGTTCACCGCCGCCATCAAAGCGTCGGCGTCCTCGAACTTCGCCTCCGTGCGAACCAGACGTCCAGACTTCTCGACGTATATCTCGTCAGGGGCGTTAATCATGATCTCGGAAACGGTCTGATCTTCCAAAAAGGGCATAACGGGCCCAAGGAAGTGCTCGACCGTCGCCGCGAAGATGTTAGTCTTGGCCATCTTCCTGCCTCTATTACCCGCGCACACCAACACCGAAGTACTCTTCACGATGCTTAACACACCGCAGACACACATACGACGTCCAAAACGCCACAACTTGTGAGTCTGCTACTGCTACTGTTTTTATTCTAACCGCAGGTCATCCCGCCGACAAGATGACTTTCTCCCGTTTCCGCCAATTCCAATAACGTGAAACCTTGAAGTCCAGACCCAGAGACACTAGAATCGCACTTGGCTTGACCATGGGCTTGCGCAGCCGGAGAGGTGCCAGAGTGGCCGAATGGGCCGGTTTCGAAAACCGGTGTACCTTATGGTACCGTGGGTTCGAATCCCACCCTCTCCGCGTAAGAACAACCGCCTCCCGTAAGACCTCTCAAGAAAGGTACTTACAGGAGGCGTTTTTATTAACACAATCAACTGCGGAAACCTGGAGGGTTAGCCGACAGCAAAGGCGGTGCAAACGGCCAGCCATCGTCCGCCAATGACAACCTGGCCCCCGAACGCCAACAAGACCTGCCGGAGAACGACCGTGAGCGACGCGACCACGCTGACAGCGGCAAGGCGAGAACTTCCAGATTCGTCGGTTGCAGACCCAGCCTGATCCACAAAATTCGCATGCGGATGCGACGTCGTGCTTTCCAACACCTGTACTCCTGGGTTTCCTCCGGCTGGCCAGGCCGGTAATATGTCGTTTGTGGCAAAGCTCTTTGCAGACCAACCTGAAGACCCTCCGGCGGCGCCAAGCGGCAATGGCGCCGGCAGCGCCCGCGCGCCGTCTTCCGAAGACCGCGTCGTGACGGTGGCGGTCAATGCTAATTTGTGGCGGGGGTTCGATTACATCTGGCCAGCCTCGATGGCGGCACCTGTTGTCGGGCAGAGGGTTCGCGTTTCGTTTGGCCGGGGCAATCGCAAGACGATGGGGTTTGTGACCGATACCGACCGCGGTCCCGGCGACCGCAAGCTCAAGGCCGTCAGCGAAGTGATAGATGCCGAGGGGCAATTCGACAATGTCCTCTGGAAGCTGGGCCGGTGGATCAGCGGCTACTACCTCACGCCGCTTGGGATGTCGCTGGCGGCGATGATTCCCTCAGCCGTCGGCCGACACGCGCCCAAGACCGAAGCCGTCGCGTATCTCGACAGCCATCACGCCGACTGGCCCGCGACGCTGGGTGCTCGGCAGAAGCGGGTTCTGGACGAGCTTTACGAGGCTCGCGGCCAGGGCGTCGAACCTGTGACTGTCGAGGCCCTCAGGCGTGCTAGCGGCTGCTCGCGGGACAGTATCAATCGCCTGAAGAGGCGCAAGCTCATTCGCGTCGAGGCAAGGCCGGTGGAATTGCCCGAGTTGACGGACGCATCCGAGGCCGACCCCTTCGAGTTGAACGCCGACCAGCAGGCCGCAATGTCGAGCCTGTCGGGCAAGCTCGACGCGGGCGGTTTTTCCGTAACGCTCCTGCATGGCGTGACCGGAAGCGGCAAGACGGAGGTGTACGTCCGCGCCATTCGCCAAGTGATCGCCGCCGGCAAGCAAGCCATCCTCATGGTGCCCGAAATAGCACTAGCGACCCAGACGCTCCAGCGACTGCTCAGCCGACTGCCTCGCGTGGCGGTACTGCACAGCGGGCTCACCGACGCACAAAGGGCATTCTACTACCAGCAGATTCGCGACGGCGGAGCCAGCCTTGTCGTCGGACCCAGAAGCGCGGTCTTCGCGCCGACGCGCAAGCTTGGGCTGATCGTCGTCGACGAGGAACATGAGTCCAGCTACAAGCAGGACACAGCCCCGCCCTACCACGGGCGTGACACGGCCGTAAAACGTGCCCAACTCGCCGGCGTGCCTATCGTGCTCGGTTCGGCGACGCCGAGTCTGGAATCCATGCACAACGTCGAGACGGGGCGATATGAATTGCTAAGCCTGCCGAATCGCGTTAAGAACCTACCCATGCCAATTTTGCAGATCGTACATCTTCGCAAGGAACTCACACCCGGCAAGGTGGAGTTGCTCGGGGGAACGCTTACCCGCCGGCTGGCCGAGGTGCTGGACCGCGGCGAGCAGGCGATTTTGCTGATGAACCGGCGAGGATATGCAAGTTACGTTTTCTGCCCGAGTTGCAAGTGGATGTTCGAGTGCGAGCATTGCAGCAGGCCGATGATCTTCCACCAGGCCACGCAAATGTGCATCTGCCATTACTGCCAGGAGTCTTCATCCCTGCCGGAACGATGCCCGGCGTGCAGCGGCAAGTTGCTGCTGTTTGGATTGGGCATCCAGCGGATCGAGGGTGAGCTTGCCCGCAAGTTTCCACAAGCCAAGGTGGCGCGGATGGATAGCGACACAATGACTACGCCAGGTCAGTTCCGCAAGGTCTTCGATGCCTTCGGGGCAGGCGAACTGGACATACTGCTTGGCACACAGATGGTGGGCAAGGGGCTGGACTTCCCGCGGGTATCGCTGGTGGGTATCGTCTCGGCGGATACATCCTTGACAATACCGGACTTTCGTGCTTCAGAGCGAACGTTTCAGCTTATCGTACAGGTCGCAGGCCGGGCCGGGCGGGCGGAACTTCGCGGGCAGGTGGTCGTCCAGACCCTGCACGCCGACGAGCCAGCCATTCAGTTCGCCGCCACGCACGATTTCAAAGGCTTTGCTGCATGGGAGTTGCCACTGCGGAAGGACGCTGGTTTGCCGCCGTACTCCCGGCTGGTGCGATTCGTGATCCGCCACGAAAAGCTCGAACGTGCCGAGGCCGGCGCCAACGCCCTGGCTGCGGCGCTGCGTCCGGTCCTGCCGCCGGAGGTGGTCTTCTGGGGCCCGGACCCAGCCGCTATCAAACGTATCCGCAACAAGTTCCGTTTCCAGATCCTCCTGATAGCCCCAAGGCCCGGTATGGTCCAGACAGCCCTGGCTGGGCAAATGGAGCGGATCGTTCGCGACGTGCCCGCCGAAGTCCTCGCCGACGCGGACCCGGTGAGCCTCGCCTGACGGACAGGAGCCAGGTACTCAGCGTCGATTCGCTGCGGTATTTCTTTGATCACGGCCGCAGGATTACCGAACGCCCTGAGTGCCTCAACGCCCCCCAGGTAGCTGATCTCGCGTGCCCCTGTAAGCCAGCGGCGTGCATCCGTAATGCTGCTTGAACAATCTATACAGGTGGCTCGAATCGGTGAATCCCCATTCCCGGGCGATGGCCTTGATGGGCATGTCCGTCTTCACAAGTTTCTCCGCTGTGCGGCCCAGTCTATGTCGCAAGGCAAACTTGCTGAAACTCACACCCATGAGTTTGAGGAAGGACCGGATGAAGGTGTCGCGGGTCAATCGGCATGCCCTGGCCGCCTCCGTATTGGTTATCAGATCCCTTCTCTCAAAAGCCAGATCGATGGCCGGCATGATACGCACCATCGACTCCGGCTGGGCTTCCACATCACTGACGCTTCGCTCAACCAGCCCGTTATCAAACAGCCAGACAAGCAAATCCATCACAAACAAGCGCTTTCTGGCCGGTGTCATACGCTCGCCATGGACCATGTGGTGCATGACAAGGCGCACGGCCTCATCACGAAGCCCGGCGGGAATAACCGGCCTGCGCCCCGGAGGTGTAATGAACGGCTGCATCCAGTTCATATCGCGGGCTTCAGGCAATCGCAGAGTCGCCAGGACAGGCGGCCAGATCACAATCACAATTCTATGACATGCGTCATCACCACGATATCCATGCGGTTCCCACATGCCACAGAACCACATGTCACCCGCCGTGCATACTCGCCTGCTTTTGCCGGCATAGCGGACAATTGTCCCTTCCAGAACAATGCCCATCTCCAACTCATAATGCATATCGGATAATACAGCAGAATCCCCATGCGCGGGGTTCTGGTCCATTACCTCGATAGGCTGCTCCTCGCTCAAGCCCAGGACCTTATGCTCAACAACACGCTCGTCTATACGTGAAATATTCATTGGTGTGCTAAAATATACAACAATTCATCACACATGTGCAATACTCAGCATTTGCATGTAATGCCCAATAAATATATTCTGCAGGCAGTTGAACGGGATTAGGCACAGATACTGAAATGGGCGGAGTATATTGCATTTGTACAATCGCCCTATTCGGCGGTGGCGACATCTGCATGAGGCACACGGAGATATGATATGAACGAGAAAGTGGTTCTGATAGGCGCGGGCAGCGCCATGTTCACACGAGGGCTGGTGGCGGATGTGTTGAGGCAAGGCTGGCAAGGTGAGATCGCGCTGGTCGACATCGACGCCGATGCCCTTGAGGTCGCCGAGAAACTCACCCGAAAGATGCTCGATGCGCGAGGATCCAAACTGAAGCTCAGCGCTTCCACCGACAGGCGTGACGTGCTGGATGGTGCGACAGCGGTCATCTGCACGATCGGCGTCGGCGGGCGAGAGGCGTGGCACCAGGACGTTCTCATACCGCGCAAGTATGGAATCTATCAACCCGTAGGCGACAGCGTCATGCCTGGCGGCACATCGCGAGCACTGCGAATGATCCCTGCAATGGTTGATATCGCAAACGATGTCCTGGACCTCGCCCCGGATGCGTTGTTCTTCAACTACGGCAATCCGATGAGCGCTGTCTGCCGCGCCGTTCGCAAGGCCACCACCGCCAACATGGTCGGGCTCTGCCACGGCGTGTTCGGCATAGCGAGAGGGATTGCATTCCATCTCAAGACAAAACGTGAGCATCTGACCTATACCGCGATAGGCATAAACCACCTTACCTGGTTTACGGAAATCCTGGTCGATGGCGAAGATGCCATGCCCCGCTTGCGTCAAGTCGCCGCCGAAAAGCTTGGAGCCGGACTCAACAAGGAAACACTGGGCAGGTATTTCGCGGAAGCCGGCGATTCGGAGAAACAAAGGGAGTTGTCGGGCACCTGGCCTTTCACCTTCGAACTGACCCAACTGTTTGGCGCATTTCCCGCGGTGGGCGATCGGCACATCACCGAATTCTTCCCGCACATGTTCAGCGCCGAAGGCGGATACTTCGGCAAGACGCTCGGCATCGACGCTTTCAGTCTCGAGCGGTGTCTTGAGGACGGGCACGCCAAGTTCGCCGAGATGAAGGAACATGCATTCTCGCCGGATCCGCTGCCTGACGACTATTTCGATAAAATCGCCGGAGAACACGAGCAGGTTACCGACATCATTACAAGTATTCGCACCGATGCGGGCAAGGTATTCTCCGCCAACTTGCCCAACCACGGGCAGGTCCCCAACCTCCCTGCCGACGCTATCGTGGAAAGCCCCGCAATTGCGGATGCAACCGGCATCCACGCGATAGACCAGAAACCGATGGCGTCAGGAATCGCCGGCACTCTCGCCACACGATTCCAGTGGGTGGAAACAACCGTCGAGGCCGCCCTCGAAGGCAGCCGCGATAAGTTCGTCCAGGCGCTGCTGATCGATGGCGCGGTAAAATCAGTCGAAACCGCATACCGCATGGCGAACGATCTGCTGGAAGCGCAGAAGGAATATCTGCCGCAGTTCTGACCGCAAAAACCGGCGTCACACTGCCAGGACCCAACGAGAGAACACCCATGCAATCACGAATCCTGACCGATGAGCAGATAGCGCGGATACACAATGCATCCCTGGCCATACTCGCCAAGACCGGCGTCCTTGTGCCCCACGAGGATATGCTCAACCGGTTTGAGAACGCAGGCGCAGCCGTCGACCGAACCCAGCAGCGGGTCCGCATCCCCGCCGACCTTGTTGCCCGTTCCATCGAGTCGGCGGGCAAGCAGTTCACGCTGTTTGGCCGGGACATGAAACAGACCGCCGCCTTCGGCCAGGGCTCGCGAAACTACAACAGTATCGCCGGCGAAGCGCACTGGCTGGACGAGATCGGCGCTCAGCGCCGATTCACTACCATGAACGATGTCGCCACGGCCGCACGGTTCTGCGACGCGCTACCGCAGATAAACATCGTCGGCGCTATGGCGGACCCCCACGAGACGCCCGTTGGATATCGGTGCGTGGAAGTATGTGCAACGCTGCTTCGCAATACCACCAAGCCGGTGACATTCTGGTTCCATGACCGCGCCTCGGCCAGGTACATCAACGAAATCCTCATCGCCCTGCGCGGCGATGAGCGATCCGCCGCCCAATACCCGCTGTGCTACCCGTTCCTGGAGCCTATCAGCCCGTTGCGTTTCCCGTTCCAGGGCATAGATCTGCTCTACGAAACGGCACGTTTGAATCTGCCTGTCCCTATCGGGCCGATGGCACAGATGGGGCTTTCCGCGCCATGCACAATCGCCGGGACTCTGGCAGTTGAGAACGCGGAAATCCTGGCGGGTGTCTGCATCACGC
>CAZMBZ010000053.1:0-20546 GCA_964564285.1 uncultured Planctomycetaceae bacterium
CCTGCCTGCCGGTAGGCAGGTTGGAATGGAATTAATTCGTTGGAACGGAATTGATTCCTTGGAATACAATTGATCGCGCTGCTAACTCGCGCCAACCCCCCGCCGCATTCGATCCAAAGCGGTGTCTCCATCCCTTCGGGATTCCGCCACGCGTACTCCATAAACCCGTCTCGAACCGCGTGCATCCCGGCCGGGATCGACGGCCGGGACAATGGAGGAAAACAAGGGGGCGAGAGCCGCACAGAACGCTTGTCGTGCCGGTCATGATGAGAGGAGGCATCTCTCGGAGCAGGCTGACTTTGAACACGTTCGCCCTGCGGCGGCATCTCGCCCGTGTTCGATCTTACGCAACTGGCCCGGTCACGAATCTTGATCAATCGCCGGGCTTCACTCCCGAGGCATACCGCAGGTCCCGATGAACATCGGGATCGGGATTTCAACTGAGGCTTCGGTCTCCGCTTAGGCTACGACCTGACGTGTCGGCCCTTCGACTTCGCTCAGGATCTTCGACGGCGCTTCAGCCCCGAAGCAAGTTCGGGATTTCAGCTACGGCTTCGCCTTCGCTTCAACAAAGCAGGAAGGCCTGCGGCCAGTATGACAAAGAGCGTCGTCGGCTCGGGAATGGTCTGGGTTTCGTCCGCGGCATTCATGGTCCCAATCAGCGTCTGGAGGTCGTCCCAATCCACCGTGCCATCCTTGTCGAAGTCGCCGTCCTCGCCGGCGGTCCCGACGGACAACCCCATGTTCTGCTTCAGGATGATGTAGTCGGCCGCGTCGAGGTCGCCGTCGCCATCGGCATCGCCAGTCACGCTGTCGGGGCCGCTGATCAAGCCGACACCCGTCACGCCGTCCAGGACCAGTGTGAAGTTCAACCCGGAGCCGGTCAACTCGCCGTCAACGCCGGTAAGGCCGGTGGCGTAGGTCCACTTCCGGGTGCCCACGGTCACCTCGCCGGCCCCGTCGCGGAAGACATCCAGCAGTTTCTGGGTCTCAGCCATGGAGTAGGTCAACTCAGCGTCGTTGCCCACGCTGATCGTCCCGGCCACCTCGCCGGCTGTCAGGTCGATCGCCAGCATCGCGAAGTCATCCATCCAGCCCTTGCCGTCCACCTGGCCGGCGGTCTGATCCCGCATGGCCCAGGACAGGGAACGCTGGTTGGAGTAACCGTTGTTTCGCCAGAAACCGCCAAGGGTCAGGTCGCCGTCGTTGTCGATGATGTCGTTGGCGAT
This sequence comes from uncultured Planctomycetaceae bacterium, assembly GCA_964564285.1. Classification (GTDB taxonomy): domain Bacteria; phylum Planctomycetota; class Phycisphaerae; order SM23-33; family SM23-33; genus JAUWQU01. Next base: position 1,230 of record CAZMBZ010000053.1, read on the forward strand.
CGCAACGGTGGTCCCTGCCCCACCGTTCCAGTCCACCGCCGTGCCGTTGAGGTAGGTCGTCACGGTGTAGTCGTCGGTGCCGGGATTGTACGTGCCGGTTATGGCCCAGTGACACCATTCGCCACTATCATCGGCATCCGAACCACTCGGATACGTGTACTTCGCGCCGCTCAATAATTCCTGCCCGTAGTTGTCGCCGTCCTTGTTTCCCAAGAGGGAAAAGGCGTTCTGCGTCAGGTTCAGGCCATAGCCTTCCACAATGACGTTGTCAGGGTCAGCCGGCATGTACGGCGCCTTGGCGAACCACTGGGTCCGGCCTCGGCCATCCCCCCAGCCGCCGCCGGCCACGTTGCGATACTGCGACATCTCCCAGAAACTGATGGTGAAGCTCTCCTGGTTGAAGTTGATCGCGGCGGTGTTCTGGATCACCGTCATCTGGCTGTTGCCTGCATTGTTTGTCGACCGGGCATACAGCGAGTTGCCGAATTTGCCGGTGTCCATCGGAATGTAATCTTTGCTGTCGATGATGCCTGTGTATGCAAGTTGTTCGCCGCCCGACATGTCGGGGAAGTAGCCCTGGTGGGTTCCCCCGGGCAAGCCGACAGGGCGGTCCACGGTGGTCTCGGTGTAGCTGTCGAACGTCCAGTAGCCCACCAGCGCACCGCTGACGTCACCGGCCTGAACCGACCCGGCCAGGCACAAAAGAGTTCCCAGTGCTGCGATGGAAAACGCTCCAAATTCGTTCCTCATGGTTCTCCTGCTCCTTTCCCGGTCCAGGCCGAGAGTCTACATGCCTCATGAAGAGGCATCTGGCTGCCGGAGGTCTTCCAGCCACCTCCGACAACCAGATTACACTTTTACTTTCTTGTCGCCGGGGCTTAAACAGCCCTGCATATGTGTGAAGCCACCAACCCGGCCAGTTACGCCCGGCGACGCCTCCGAAGCACAAACAGGCCGCCTGCGGCCAGAAGGGCCATCGTGGCAGGCTCGGGAACCGCGACCAGGCCCGTGCCGGCCGTGGCATCAAGGACAAGCGTGAAGTTCGCCCCGGAGCCGGTCAACTCGCCGGCAGCGCCGGTCAGCCCGGCAGCATAAGCCCATTTCAGGCCGTCAACTGTCACCTCGCCGGTCCCATCGCGGAAAACGTCAAGCAACTGCATGACCTCGGCCATGGAATAGGCCAACTCCGCGTCGTTGCCCACGCTGATCGTCCCAGCCACCTCGCCGGCTGTCAGGTCGATCGCCAGCATCGCGAAGTCGTCCATCCAGGCCTTGCCGTCCACCTGGCCAATGCTCGTATCCCGCATGGCCCAGGACAGAGAACGCTGGTTGGACCAACCGTTGTCGCGGAAGAACCCGCCAAGGGTCAGGTCGCCGTCGTTGTCGATGATGTCGTTGGCGATCGCAACGGTGGTCCCTGCCCCGCCGTTCCAGTCCATCGCCGTGCCGTTGAGGTAGGTCGTCACAGTGTAGTCGTCGGTGCCAGCGTTGTATGTCCCGGTAATCGCCCAATGGGCCCATTCGCCGCTGTCATCGGCGTCCGAACCGCTCGGGTATGTGTACTTCGCGCCGCTCAATAATTCCTGGGCGTAGTTGTCGCCGTCCTTGTTGCCCAAGAGGGAAAAGGCGTTCTGCGTCAGGTTAAGACCGTAGCCTTCCACAATGACGTTGTCAGGGTCAGCCGGCAAATACGGGGCCTTGGTGAACCACTGCGTCCGCCCTCGGCCATCTCCCCAGCCGCCGTCGGCCACGTTGCGATACTGTGACATCTCCCAGAAACTGATGGTGAAGCTCTCCTGGTTGAAGTTGATCGCGGCGGTGTTCTGGATCACCGTCATCTGGCTGTTGCCTGCATTGTTTGTCGACCGGGCATACAGCGAGTTGCCGAACTTGCCCGTGTCCATCGGGATGTAATCCTTGTCGTCCACAATGGCCGTGTATGCGTTCTGATTGTTTGCCGACGAGTCGGGGAAGTAGCCCTCGTGGGCTCCCTGAGGCACGTCAACGGGGTTTGCCCCGGTCTCGCTGTAGCTGTCGAACGTCCAGTAGCCCGCCAGCGAGTCGCTGACTATCGCCGCCTGGGCCGCGCCGCACGAACCCATCACAAAAGCTGCCGCTACCAATAGCGCCACTCCAAATACGATTCTGTTCCTGTTCACAAGTCCTCTCCTTATCCTATGGAGCCTTAGGCTCCCAGCCTGTGACTTAGATCATCGCAAGACACGTCCGCCTGTGGCCTGGCTCCAGACCAGAAGGCAAACATCAACAACGACATGACACATCCGCCTGTGGCCTAGCTCTAGACCAGAAGGCAAACATCAGCAACGACATGACACACCCACCGCTCGCAAGCGATCCTCATGTCAGCGCGTCGCTTCCTGTACGGAACTCCTGAACCTCCAGACACATTAGCCCGAAGTGCGGCGGAATCGTGTGGACCTCTGTTGGTCCTGACTTGCTCTACATCCGCTGGCGAAGCCTTCGACGTTCATACCACGCAACCTCGCCGAATCCGCTTGATGATATCTCATCCAAGCTTACCATACCCCCCCATTTTGTCAAGTCCAAAATCACGTCAAACTACGGGGCGGGGCACGGTGATTTGTCGAAGACACAGATGTGAGGAACCTTTTTTGCGTGTTTTTCGGTCGGCCGGGAGGGAGAGAGAGAGGGAGAAGAGCAAGTTGCAGGTCGAGCCGGCCGGCCACCCGGGCCGCCTAGGCCGGGCTTCCGAACGGACTGGCTAGCGCAATGCGCCGCGCGAGCGCATCGTGCTCTTCGGAGGGGCCGCGGCTGGTTGACCCACTCGCCCCAATCCTCCGGCCAACCCGCAGGCGGGTCGGTCAACAGGGATCGCTTTGGATTGGATTGCGACTGGGGCCGCATGCCGGCCTTGGCCTTGTTGGATCCAATACGGCGTCTCCATCCCGTCGGGATTCCGCCACGCGTAATCCATTAAGGCTGGTGGCATGGTCCCAAAGCCCTGGGAAGTGGGGCATGGCCGGTGGCATGGAAGGCAGTGCTTCCGGATGCTTTTCCCGGAAGCATGGCCCAAGTGAGACCTTCGTGGAACTAAACCACAGGACACCCCCAGCGCCGAGGGAACATGCTTCCAGAAACAACATCCGGTGCCATGGCACCACGGACGTCCGAACCGGACCGGCGGCATGGCCACCGGCCTTCGCGCATCGCTTTATTTTCGTTTCAGGGCGAAGACGCTGCCGGGGCGTTGGGCTACTATTCCCTTTATCGCCAGCATCGTCAGGGCTGAGATTACCGCCGACACCGCCAAGTTAGTCTCGCGGACCAGCTCGTCGAGCGATTTCTCGCGCTCCTTCAATGCCCCCGTCAGCTTTTGCTCGGTCTCGTCCAGGCCCGCGGCTGCGAGCTTCTCGTCGGGGGTCGACTCGGGGGTCGTCAGCGTCTCGCCCACTTCGCCGAGCGCCTCCAGTATGTCGTCGAGGCCCTGGACGAGCTTGGCGCTGCCGGATGCGATAATGTCGTTGGCGCCCTGGCTCATGGCGCTGTCGATTCGGCCTGGAATGGCGAAAACCTCCTTGCCCTGCTCGATCGCCTCGCGGGCGGTTATCATCGCGCCGCTTCGTCTGGCGGCCTCGACAACCAGCGTGCCCAGCGACAGGCCGGAGATTATCCGGTTTCGAAGCGGGAAGTTCCGCGACTGGACGCCGACGGCCATCGGCAGTTCGGATACGATCGCCCCTCGGTCCTCGGAAACGATCTTCTCGAACAACTCGGCGTTCTCCCGCGGGTAGGTCGTGCTGAGCCCGCAGCCCATCACGGCCACGGTTCTTCCGCCCGCCGCCAGAGCTCCGCGATGAGCGGCAGTGTCTATACCCCGCGCGCCCCCCGGTGTACACAGTGGAACGTCACGCAAAACGCGTTTTGGTGGCTCTGGCAGCGGGCGGAAGCGGCTGCGTGACACGTGGACTCGCGGGCAGACGAACCGCGCGGAACCGTGAAACTCGGGCGACCCATGGCCCCAGAGCACCGCATGATGAGCAGCGAGGCAATCCCGGCCCGACGGATGTCCCATCGCTCCCCGGTGTTGAATCGCCGAGGCCAATTGCACACGGGGAATCTTAGCGGATGCCTTCTGGCGGCGAGCCAGTCAAGCGGCGTAAATCCTAGTTTTGAAAATACCTATATGAAAAGGCTTCGTTCGCATCTGGCCTCAATGCTCGCACCGAGCGCATCCCCGAGCTGTACCCGAACACTACCGCACCAAACGGCGGTTAACCGCTAAGCCATAGGTTCGAGTCCTCGTCGAGGAGGTCTTGGAAAAACCGCCGAATCGACGGCCCAATCGGGTTAACGCAGAGCCGGTCAGCGAGAGTTGGCCGGCTTTTCGTTTATCCGCTCCCAAACAAAGGCTTACATCGCCGCCCGCCCCGCCCCAACGCTCTCCGTTCGGTAGCGCCCCGGCCGTGGACTGCGGGCAACCCCCGGGGTTGCCCGCACCCGACTGAAAATCGGCGTTCGAACTCTCGCGCTCTCTGTTTAACAACCCCGCTCCGGTTCACACAGAAACTCTCGACAGGCCGGTGCAAGCAACCGGCACCGGCGTATCGCAAAGGCCTCTGCCAACGGTAAGCACGTAGCGCGGCTGAAGCCATCAAGCTGCAGAACACGGGTTTGGCGTAAGGACTTAAAAAGCATGGCTTTGCGCAGGATCAAGGGTAGGCGCGCGGCCCATTCGGGGGTATACTGTCGAAATGTTATGCCCCGCCGACTGGGCGGTGTCGTGGCTGAACCAGGAGGATTGTCCACGGTACTTTCTGGGCGGGGCGTCGATGACTTCTTGGAGTGGGCTGCTTAATCTTCTTTCAGGAGGATGCTTATGTCTTCGGCATCACGGGCTATGTGTCGTCTTCGCAAGCAATGCCGCAACGTCCTTGCCCGTATGCGGGAGAAGAACGCAGCGCCGGTCCATTCCGCGGGCGCGACTCTCTTGCGCCATTCGCCTTGCCGACTTGAGCCGCTTGAGCCTCGCCTCTTGCTGGATGCATCAGGCCCGCAGATCATCACCCACTGGCCCGACGGGATCGTCGGCGCGAGCGTCGATCATTTGGAGGTGACCTTCAACGAGCAGGTCGCCCCGGCCACGTTCACGCCGGAGGATGTTTCGGTCGTGCTGACCACGCCGGCGCTGGTGAGCAACTACGATACGCCGGGATATGCTTTCGGCGTAAAGGTCGTCGGCACGCTGGCGTACGTGGCGGATCACTCCTCCGGCCTGCGGATCCTCGACGTATCGAACCCGGCTGCGCCAGTCGAGGTGGGCTCCTACGCCACGCCGGGATACGCCTTCGACGTAGAGGTCGTCGGCTCGCTGGCGTATGTGGCGGATGACGACTACGGCCTGCGGGTCATCGACGTGTCGGGGCCGGCCGCACCGACGGAGGTAGGCTACTGCGACACGCCGGGCGGAGCCCATAGCGTTCAGATCGTCGGCAGCCTTGCGTACGTGGCGGATGGGGACTTCGGCGTGCGGATCCTCGACGTGTCGGACCCGGCTGCGCCGGTCGAGGTAGGCTTCTACGACACGCCGAGCTATGCCTATGACGTTCAGGTCGTCGGCACGCTGGCATACGTGGCGGATCACTACGGTGGCCTGCGAATCCTCGACGTGTCGGACCCGGCTGCGCCGGTCGAGGTAGGCTTCTACGACACGGGGGGCTATGCCCAAGGCCTCCAGGTCGTCGGCACGCTGGCGTACGTGGCGGACTACATCTCCGGCCTGCGGATCCTCGACGTATCGGACCCGGCCGCCCCAGCGGAGGTAGGCCACTGCGACACAGCTTGGAATCCCAAAGGCATCCAGGTCGTCGGCACGCTGGCCTACGTGACGACCACGTACTCCGGCCTGCGGATCCTCGACGTGTCGGCCCCAGCCGCCCCAACGGAGGTGGGTTACTACCCGGAGGGCCGCCCCTATGGCGTTGAGGTGATTGGCAGCCTGGCGTACGTGGCGAACTACGATTCCGGCCTGCAGATCCTGGAGGTGCTCAAGGAGGTTTCCGGCGTGACGGCGGCCGGCGGCGAAACGTACCGCATCGACCTGGCGGGGACGCTGGCCGACGGCGAGTACCAAGTCTTTGTCGGACCCGACGTGGCCGACCTGGCAGGCAACCTGATGGATCAGGACGGCAATGGAGTGGGCGGAGAGATGCCGGCCGACCTGTACGCCTTCCGCTTCACCACGGACACTACGATCCCCCTGGCCCCGACGGATCTCGCCTTTGCGGACGATACGGGTTCCGCCGACAACGTCACGGCGGACACGGGTTTGGCATTTACGTGGTCGGCGCCGCAGGACGTTGCAGGGATCGCCTCCCACAAGTACCGCTGGGACGGGGACGATTGGACATCAACAGCAGGGACATCGTCGCCGGAACTGTCCGGCACCGAGGGCGAGCATACGTTCGAGGTCCGGGCGGTCGACGTCCTGGACCGGCCGGGCGCGGCGGCTTCGCTGACAGTTGCGGTGGACCTGACGGCGCCGGCGGCGCCGACGGGGCTTCGGCTGGACGGGGCTGTTCTTCACTGGGACGCCGCGACGGACGCCTACGGCGTATGGAAGTATGAAGTTGTCATGGACGGAGTGGGCGGGGCCGATACGACGGGCCTTTCGGCCAACACCGGCCTGGCCGAGGGCACCGGCGCGACATTCGACGTTCGTGCCGTGGACCGGGCGGACAATGTCGGGCCATGGCAGACGGCGGTCTTGACGGCCGACTACGGCCCGCGGGTGACGAACCACACGCCGGAGAACGTGGTGGACGATCCGGGGGCGATGACCGTGACGGTGACGTTCAACGAGCCGATCGCCCCGGCCACGCTGACGGCTGACGACGTGCAGATTGCCCTGTCTACGCCAACGCCGCTTGGGGCCGTGTACACCAACGGTTATGCCGAGGAGGTCATCGTAATCGGCTCGCTGGCGTACATGGCGGATGGCGAGGACGGCGGCCTGCGGATCTTCGACGTGTCGGATCCGTCGACCCCTGCGCTTCTGGGCAATTTCGACACGCCCGGCCGCGCCTGGGACCTGGCCGTGGAAGGCACGCTCGCGTACGTGGCGGACGGTTACGCGGGGCTGGCGATTATCGACGTATCGGACCCGAACGATCCGGTGTGGGTGAGCACGTACGATGTCGACGATGCATGGTCCGTGGTCGCCTCGGGGTCTCTGGTGTACCTGGGGCACTCGAACGGCCTGGATGTCATCGATGTGTCCAACCCGGCCGCGCCAGTGCTGCTGGGCCGTTGGGACGACTCTTGGGTCGGCGGGCTGGCCGTGTCCGGCACGACGGCGTACCTGGCCTGCTACAACTACCTTCGCGTGGTCGACGTCTCCGATTCGTCCTCGCCGCAAGTGCTGGGCTTGATTGAGACCGGTGGCCAGGCTTGGGATGTGACTGTCTCGGGATCGACCGCGTACGTTGCGGCCGGAGACAACGGCCTGCAGATATTCGACGTGTCGGACCCGCAGGCCCCGGTGCTGCTGGGTGGACAGCTTACCGCCGGCGAAGCCGTGGACGTGGAGGTCTCGGGAACGGTTGTCTACGTCACGGAGGATCGCGGCGATGGCCTGAGCGTCATCGACGTGTCGGACCCCGCATCGCCGGCCTGGCTGGGCGCATACGGCAAATCCTTCGACTCCCCCGAGGGCGTGGCCGTCGTGGGTCCGTTGGCATACGTGGCCGCGGGCGACAGCCTGCAAATCCTGAAGGTTCGCGAGGACGTCTCCGGCATCACGGCCGTCGATGCCGTCACGTATCGCATCGACCTGCCGGGCGAACTGCCGGACAACCGTTACCGCGTCGTCGTGGGGCCCGATGTGACGAACCTGGCCGGCAACACGATGGACCAGGACTCCAACGGCGTGGGCGGTGTGGTTCCCACCGACGTGTATTCGTTCGAGGCAGTCGTAGACGCGACCCCTCCGGCCGCGCCGGAAGACTTGGGCTATGCGGACGACACGGGCTCGATGGACAATGTGACCGCCGACGAGTTGTTGACGTTCTCATGGTCCGCGCCGCGGGACTTTGCCGGGATTGCCTCCTATGAGTACTGCCTGGACGGTGGTACTTGGGCACCCATGACAGGGACATCGTCGCCGGCGCTGCCCGCTCCCGAGGGCGGGCACACTTTCGAAGTCCGGGCGATTGACACATTCGGCCGCGTCGGCCAGACGGCCTCGCTGAGCGTTGTCGTGGACACGACAGCCCCCGGCGCGCCGGCGGGGCTTCGACTGATCGGCGGAGCGATCCTGCAGTGGGATACGGCGACCGATGCCAACGGTATATGGAAGTACCAGGGCCACGTCGATAGCGGCGCGTGGTCCGATGCGTTCTTCCCGCAGGCCAGGATAGACCTGGGCGACGGGGTCGGCGGATTGTGCGAAGTCCGGGCAGTCGACAAGGCCGGCAACGTGGGCCCGGTGGCTGCGGCGACCTTGACGCCAGACTATGGCCCGCAAGTGGTCGGTCGCGACGTCGAGGTGACTGTGAACGGGGAATGTTCGTTTACGGTCACGTTCAACGAGCCCGTGGATGCGTCGACCTTCACGGCCGAAGATGTTCTGATACCGCGCACGGTCCCGCAGCCTGTGGCCACAGGCTACGTGCCGGGCGGCTACGTTGATGAAGTTATCGCGTCGGGCACAAGGGCGTACGTGATCATCGAGGGGGCCATTCAGATTCTCGACGCCTCCGATCCCTACTCGCCGGTCTACCTGGGCGAGTTGGCCCTGTTCCCGGGAATCGAGGGCGGGGATATTTCTGGCACGATGGGCTACCTCACCATGGGCGACGGCGGACTCGTCATCATCGACATGTCAGACCCCGCATCCCCGCAGACATTCCCAGCCTTCGACATGGGCGGCTGGGCCTACCAGATCAAGGTATCGGGCACGCGGGCATACGTGATGGTCCGGGACGTGGGCCTGCAAATCCTCGACGTTTCCGATCCCTCGTCGCCGGTGCTGCTCGGCGGTCTCGAACCTCCCGACGAGGCGGAGATCGTGACCGTGACGGACACGCTGGTGTGCCTGATCGGCCGGAACAACGGCATCTACACCGTCGATGTGTCAAACCCCGCCTCGCCGACGCTTCTGAGCCATTACGCACTCGACACCGATCCCGGGACCGTGGTCGGAACGATGGTGTACATGGCCGACGATTTCCTGCGGATCCTCGACTTCTCGAACCCGATCGAGCCGGTGCTGCTCGGCAGCTACGACGCCGGCGGGTGGATCGAGGGGGTTGTCGTCTCCGGCACGGTAGCGTTTTTGGAATTCGAGGACCAGGGCCTGCAGATCGTGGACTTGTCGAACCCTGCCGCGCCGGAACTGCTGAGCACCTACGACGTAGACCAAGCCCGCAGCGTGTCGCTGTTTGGGACAGTGGCGTACCTTGCCGTCGGCAGCAACGGCCTGGTGGCCCTGGAGGTCATGCAGAAGGTGGCCGGCGTGACGGCGCTGGACGCGACAACGTATCGCATCGATCTGGCGGACGCGATTGGCGAGGGAGAGTATCATGTCTTCGTCGGACCCGACGTGGCCGACCTTGCCGGCAACTCCATGGACCAGGACCGCAACGGAGTGGGCGGCCAGCCGTCGGACATCTACAACTTCCGCTTCACTTTCGGCGGTCCTGCCAGCGTCTTGGGCCGGCACGTGTTCTACAACAACTCCTCGCTGGACGGCAATACACCAGGCGCCTCGTCGCAGGATGACGGTGCAATTGCGACCGACAAGCAGGCGCTGATTGGAGACGACTCACCCAGTGGCACGAACGGCACGGCTTACAGCAGAGGCCTCAACGGCATCATGGTGGACATCGATGGATTCGCCAATCCTGGCGGACTGAACGTGGGCGCCATCGGCGATTACCTCGGCTTCAAGGTCGGCACGAACGACAACCCGTCGACATGGGCTTCAGCTCCGGCACCGCTGGAGGTATCAGTTCGATCCGGTGCGGGTGTGGACGGCAGCGACCGCGTGACGATCATCTGGGCCGACAACGCCATCCAGAGGGAGTGGCTCCAGGTGACGGTTAAGGCTGGGGCCGCGACGGGTCTGGTAGACGACGACGTTTTCTATTTCGGCAACCTGGTCGGCGACGCGACCGGCGACGGCGTTGTGGATGCCTCGGACTACATCGCCCTCAAGCGGGCTTTCGGCTCCAGCGTCGCCTCGCCGGGAGGGTCCGCCGATTTCGATTGCAGCGGCGCGGTGGACTACGGCGACCTGGCGGCCCTGACGGGCAGTTTCGGCCAGAGCATCAGCATGGCCTTGGCTACCCTCGCGCAAGTGCTGGCGGCCGTACCGGCGATGGCCTCGATCACTACCGGCACGCCCGACATCATCGCGGAGCCGGCAGGCGCAATGGCAGTGCCCGAACCAGACGTGTCATTGGCAGGCGAAGAAGCTGCGGCCGCGGCGGCTATGGCTGAATTGCCCATGGGAGTGCATTCCGCGTCATTGGCCCCCCAGGCCACTGCTGGCATCTTGGACGTCCTTGCCTATTCGGTAACACCGCAGTTGGCTACGACACCATCCACCCCGCCTCTGCTGAGCCCTGTCATGGCAGGCCATGTGTTTGGGGACGTTCTCCAACTGGCCGCCCCGTGGTGGCCCGGCGACTCGGCCAGGCACGAGTTGCCCGATGAACCGTGGATGGCCAGATCGACCGTGGACATTGCAGGCAAGCCGCGCAAGGACCCGCTGGACCCCATCGGGCTGGACTTGCTGGCGGTTAGCAGGTAAAGGCGATTCGCGGAATGGCTCTGTGATGGTCGGCCACCCACCGTCATCTATGCCCTGACGCCGCATGATCATCGCTTCATGGGTCGCCGACAAGGCTGGTCGCATGGTCGCGGAACCATGGAAGGCGGTGCCGTGCTTCCGGACGCTTCTCCCGGTAGCATGCCCCAAGTGAGACCTTCGTGGAACTAAACCACAGGGAACACGCAACGTCGAGGGAACATGCTTCTGGAAACAGCATCCAGAAGCGTGGTGTCCCGGCACTCCGGACGTCCGAACCGGACCGGTGGCATGGTCACCGGCCTTCGCACATCGCTCTATTTTCGTTTCAGCGCGAAGACGCTGCCGGGGCGCTGGGCTACTATTCCCTTTATCGCCAGCATCGTCAGGGCTGAGATTACCGCCGACACCGCCAAGTTAGTCTCGCGGACCAGCTCGTCGAGCGATTTCTCGCGCTCCTTCAATGCCCCCGTCAGCTTTTGCTCGGTCTCGTCCAGGCCCGCGGCTGCGAGCTTCTCGTCGGGGGTCGACTCGGGGGTCGTCAGCGTCTCGCCCACTTCGCCGAGCGCCTCCAGTATGTCGTCGAGGCCCTGGACGAGCTTGGCGCTGCCGGATGCGATAATGTCGTTGGCGCCCTGGCTCATGGCGCTGTCGATTCGGCCTGGAATGGCGAAAACCTCCTTGCCCTGCTCGATCGCCTCGCGGGCGGTTATCATCGCGCCGCTTCGTCTGGCGGCCTCGACAACCAGCGTGCCCAGCGACAGGCCGGAGATTATCCGGTTTCGAAGCGGGAAGTTCCGCGACTGGACGCCGACGGCCATCGGCAGTTCGGATACGATCGCCCCTCGGTCCTCGGAAACGATCTTCTCGAACAACTCGGCGTTCTCCCGCGGGTAGGTCGTGCTGAGCCCGCAGCCCATCACGGCCACGGTTCTTCCGCCCGCCGCCAGAGCCCCGCGATGGGCGGCAGTGTCTATGCCTCGCGCCCCACCCGAAACCACGGTGAACCCCGCCCGCGCCAGCAGCGCCCCGAACCGCTCACCCTGCTCCAGCCCGTAGTACGTACACCGCCGCGAACCGACGACGCCGACGGCGACCACGTCGTTGCGTTCGAGTCGACCGCGAACGTACATCACGGCTGGGCAATCGTGGATGTTCCGCAGCGCTTCGGGGAAGTCCTCGTCGGCGGCGGTGAGTATCCGCGCGCCGGCCTGGTCGGCGAGTAGGAGTTCGTTCTGGACCTGCTCGTCGGTTACGGCCGCGATGGCCGAGGCGGTCTTCTCGCCGATCCCCTTAACCCGTCGCCATCCGCCCGGCCCGGCATCCAGGGCTGCCGCCGGGCTGCCGAACGCCTCGATAAGCCGTTTGTAGGTAAGAGCCCCCACCCCGTCGGCCAGGTGAAGGCGTAACGTCGCCTCGATAACTGCCGTGTCACTCATGTTCGGTCCTTTCGGATGGGGATTGTAGTCTCAACGCGGCGGGCACGCAAACTTCCCTCTTGCACGCACCGAGTGGTCGCTGATACACCTGCTCATTCGCGGGGCTGACAGCCCGTTTAGAAAGCTGCCCTTGCCGCGAGCATCGGCTTTTTCAGGTTTGTGCGTGACACCGGCCTGAAAAGCCGGTACGATGAGTAGCTTGATTAAGGCCGGTCCGCCGGCTGAGTTGATACGCGTAACAGCAAGAGGAATTTCATGGCCAAGCCGAGACGCAGAAGGAAGATCGGTTCCAAAAAACGCCGCGAGCGCCGGAACCGCCGCAAGAAGTAAGCCGCCGACGCAACTGACCCGCGCACACGGCCAGTCTGGACGTGTGCGCGGTTACTTATGCGCACATCCAGGCAAGTCACCCCCGCGACCAGACGCCCTCGATCGCCTCGCCGCATTTCGGGCATAGGCCGTCGCTGAGGCGTATGCCCCGGACGGAGTAGCCCTGCCGGTCTATCAGCATTTCGTGGCAATTCGGGCAATGGGTGCTTTCGTCGGCACAGCCAGGCAGGTTGCCGCTGTATACGAATCGCAACCCCGCCTCCCTGCCGATGCGGCAGGCAAGCGCCATCGTCTCGATCGGCGTGGCGCGAACGTCAGCCATCTTATAGTCCCCGTGGAACCGGCTTACGTGCCACGGAACGCTCCGGCCAAGGTCCTTGGCGATGAACCCCGCGATATCAGCCAACTCCTCGGGCGAATCGTTCATGCCCGGCACGACAAGCGTGGTGACCTCCACCCACACGCCCGCGGCCACGAGCGCCCGCAGGGCTGTCAGGACCGGCTCGAGCCGGGCCTTCATCACACGTTGGTATGTCTCGTCGCGAAAGGCCTTGAGGTCCACGTTGATCGCGTCGAGGTAGGGGGCAATCATCTCGATGGCTTTGAGCGACATGTAGCCGTTGGACACGAACACGTTGCCGATATGCTTCCGGTGGGCGAGCACGGCCGTGTCGTACGCCATCTCGAAGAAAACCGTAGGCTCGGTGTACGTATAGCTGATCGATGCACAGTCGTGAGCAATCGCGCCCGAGACCACCTGCTCCGGGCTGACGGCTTGGCCTCGCACGTGGGAATCCATCCGCGGGCTCTGGCTGATTTGCCAGTTCTGGCAGAACTCGCACTGGAAGTTGCAGCCTGGCGCGGCAATCGAAAGGCTCTTCGTGCCGGGCAGGTAGTGAAACAGCGGCTTCTTCTCGATGGGATCCACGTTGAGCGCCACGACCAGCCCGTATGTCAAACTCCGAAGCCGGCCCGCAACGTTCTGGCGAACCCGACACAAGCCATACTCACCGCTCGCGATCACGCACTTGTGCCCGCAGAGCTCGCAGCGAACCTTCTCGCCGTCGAGCTTCTCATACAGCATCGCTTCCCGCGACTCATCCACGACTCACCGCCTTTCGCGTCAGGGCCTCCCCTTGCAGCATAGCCGCCACAACGCGGCCTGACAACATGGACGGGTGGTGCCCGTTGCACAACTCGCCGGTCAGCGCGTTCGCAAGGCCCAGCCAGCCAGCCATAGGACCATAGCCACCGCGATCAGAAGAGGCCAGAACTCCAAATACGTGCCGATGGTTTGTGGTTCCGGCAGCGGCGCTGACGCGACAACGGACGCCGGCGATTCGGCGACCCCGGCCGGGCCGCCCAAGGCCACCAGACTCACTGCCCGCAGGCGCTGGGCCTGGTCGATGTACACGCCCGGCGCCGCCAACGGCGAGTCGCGGTAAGCCTCGACCGCCCGGCCTGCCGTCGCCGCCTGGGCAGGCACCGGCTTCCATGCGGCAGAGCGAGGCGCCAGGGCCGGGGATACGCATTCGTATGTCGCCTGAGCCTTCCCGCCAGGCGCAAGCCGACGAACCGCGTTGGCCAGCAGCACCACGAACGCCCCGGATGCGCCGAAGTTTGTGTTGTCGCCTGACAATTCGAACCCAACGTAGACCCGAGCGGCGTCATCACCTCCGCCCCGAGCGATCCGCGGCACGCTTGCGAGAACCACCGCGCCGCCTTCGACGGACACCAGCGGCTGAATCGAGGACGGGGCCAGGCTCGCCCAAGGCCGAAGCCTCCTGATGGCCACGCCGGAAAGGTCAACCCCACGAAGAAGCGGATCGTCGCCGGCGACGTTTGCATCGGCAAGAGTGACGGCGCGGCGCATCTCGTTGCGATACCAGCCCGGCGGGACTTTGGGAGGGTCGATCACCAGTGCGGGCTTATCCGACGGCGGCTCGGTAAGGTTGGCGAACACCAGGTCAGCCTCGCCGGCCGAGCCAACCAGCTCGAGCGTGCGGTCGGCCCGGATGAACCGTCGCAGCAGCGGCTCATCCCGGCCGAGAAGTGCGACCTTGCGTTTGACGGCGCTTACGCGGACAAGCTGGGCTTCGTCCAGGATCGTCCCATCGGCGGCGACCACGGCGACTCGAACGGCTTCGTCGGCGGCGGTGCGAAGTGTGAAGCCCTCGCGCCCGCCGGCGGCCACTTCGATGTCGATGTGTCCGGTCGCCTGCCACGCGGTCAGGTCGGCCTGGAGGCCTTCCACGCGAAGCGTCGCCCGCAGGGTCGCATCGGCATGGCTGCGAACGGCGACGTAGAGTTCCACCTGCCCCGGCGTCGCGGTTGGGGTAGCTTCGACGAGCGCGGCGCCGATGGCGTCGATCGTAATATCGGGCAGATGCGGCGAGATCGCGATGACGGTCGTTCGCGGCCCGCTCGCCGGTGCAAGCCCTGCCGTGGCGAAGCGATATACGTGATCGACGTCCTGAGAGTCCGGCGATATGGCAAGATCGCTGCCGGCGGCAGGCAGAAGCGGCAATTGGCTTATGCGAGCGGCGGCATCGGTGGGCGAGAGCGGTTCGGTGGTTCCACCAAGGCAGGCCGGAAGCACCAGGCGGATGCGGTCGCCACCGTTCATCCTGGCCAGCAGGCTCCCGGCAGCGGAGGTCATCTCATCGAGGCCCGCCCGCCCGAGCTCGGCCGACGGGGCCAAGGATATCGCGACGTTTCGCGCGGGGGTTTGCGTTTGGAACACCGGCCTGGCCAGGCCGAGGACGCCCGCGACCGCGCCGCCCAGCAGCATTACCCAGGCCACGGAGACTTTCCTGCTGGAGCGTTTGGCGGATCTATCCAGCGAGGCCAGGGCCTTGCGCCAGACAGCCAGGGTGCCGACGACCGCCTCCTGTCGGCCTGGACGAAGCAGAGCCCAGACGGCGACTGCAGCGACAACGAGAAGTCCCACCAACGATAGCGGCCAGATGAACATCATGTTCAGAACTGTCCGAGATTCAGTTCTACAATTACCTTGCGAATCAGCAGGTACCGGTTGCCCGCGTAGCGTGTGATTTTACCGGAGACGCGGAAGACCCGCATCCTCCCCGGGCGGGACCCGGCGGCGAGGGCCTGTGCCTTAGCCAGCATGCCGCACGGCAGCAGGCGCATCGGGGGTTCCTGGAGCGTGTTGTCGGCCTCGAACGCCGCCAGCCACCACTTGCCCTTCGGGTCGGGCATGATCCTTACGAGCCTGTCCGCCACCATCTCGCCACGAACAACGGGCAGCACCTTTGGGCCTGTCGGGGCGACTGATGACGGTTTCGGCGAGTCCGGCAAGACAGGCACGGTTTGCACGGGCCGACCCACCTTCTCGCTGAGAAGGGCGTTGAGCAGATCGTCGCTGCTGGGCTCGGCGTTTTTGGCGGCGGCGGGCGCGCTGGCCGGTGCGGGTTTGGTGGTGGGAGTCGGCACCTTGGCCGGGGCTGCGGGCGATGGGGCGACCTCGGGCGGCAAGGCTGTCACCTTCGATAGCAGAAGGTATGCGTGCTTCTGGAATACGGTCGTCTCGCCCGAGACGCGAAACCGCATACCAGGAGTGCGAGCCGCCAGCGTCTCCATCTGCTCCATCAGCATGCTTGGCAGGACGCGACGCTCCACTTCGCCATCCCGGCCTGGCTCGGGCGCGAACGTCAGCACCAGCCACGCGCTGTTTCGCTCCGACCACAACCGGGACAGGCGATCTACCACCATCGAGCCTTCCGCTGGTAGTGGCGCCGCCTCGACGGGCTTCTTGGTGTTCAGCGGCTTGGTTATGGGAACCTCGGGCTTGTCCCTCAGCAGACGCGTGATGTTCTCCCCTACATCCGAGGCCGACATATTGAACCCCGGACGGTTCGGGTCGCTGGCATCGGCCCCAGGCGCAGGCAGGGCGCACGCGCCGCCGATAATCGCGGCTGCGACAAGCCAGGATGTCATCGCTCTGCCTATAATCATTTCACCTCTGACGGGGCTCGAATGCCCCCGCGCCGGCGGTATCCTTATGTTCATCAACTTATTATTGTACCGTAGCGTGCCCGTCCTACCAAGCGCCGGTCGGCAAAGGAATTCGGGATTCCATTGAGCATCACCCGATTCGCGGGAAGAACGTCTCCAGGTCGTCGGGGTCAGCCGCGACCGATACGAACTCCGCGTGGGCACCTCGAACACCGGCGATTATCTCCAAAAGCGGGTGCCAGAACTCGCCCATGCACACCACGGGGCGGGGCTTGGCGAACTTCTTGGCCATCGACTCCCAAACCCACGCCAGCTCCAGCAGTGTGCCCGTGCCGCCTGGCAGGATGACGAACCCGGCCGAGGCGATCTCGGCCAATTTCTCGACGCGCTCGGACAGGCAGTTCGTCTCGATGACCTCGCCGATGTAGGCGTTTGGCCTGGACCGCCACAGCGAGCACGTCACGCCGATGGTATTCCCGCCGGCCTGGCTGGCGCCACGAGCGCCGGCTTCCATCGTGCCGCCATATCCGCCGTTGGCGACGGCGTAGCCGAGTTCGGCGAGCTTTCGCCCGACAGCTTCCGCCTCGGCCAGCCCTACTTCGCCCGTGGCGTTCGAGCCAAAGACCGCAACCGTCGCCCTAGTCTGCCTGGCTGGGTCGGACATGCTACTGCCCGCCTTCCCGCGTGTAGTTGAGCAGCCCGCCGACGGCGAGAATCTCCCGCTGACGCGGCGCCAGACTCACGCGACACAAAAAGTCGAAACCCTTGGTAGCGTTGGTAACCGTCACCGTCTCGCCTTCGACGATTGCGCGAGCGACGTCGGCGACGGTAAGTTCGTCGGACTGGTCGATGCGATCGTAGTCGGCCGGGTCGGCAAAAGTCAGAGGCCAGATGCCGAAGTTCACCAGGTTCGCCTGGTGGATGCGTTCCATCGCCTTGGCGATCACCACGCGGACGCCAAGGTACATCGGACAAAGGGCCGCGTGCTCTCGGCTGGAGCCCTGCCCGTAACTGTCGGAGGCGACTATCACGCCGGCCTTGCCCGTAGCCTGGACCAATTGGGCACGCTGAGCGAAGGTCGGCTCGTCTTCCTTGTTGAAGCAGTTAAAGACGTACTTGGCGTATTCGGGCACGTTCGAGCGGTACTTCAGCAAGGCCCCAGCCGGCATTATGTGATCGGTGGTAACCTTGTCGCCGACCTTGATAAGCACCTCGCCGGCCAGCACATCCGGCAGCTTCTCGCCGGCGGGCGGCTTGACGATAGTCGAGCCGCGAATCACCTGGGCATCCTTCGCCTGCTCGTCCGTCAGCGGCGCCTGGAGCAGTCGGTCGTCGAGCTTGAACTCTCGCGGCGCCTCGATTCGCGGATACTCCAGGCCGAGCTTTTCGGGCAGTGTTCTCGGGTCGGTTATCTCGCCGGTTATGGCTGCCGCAACGGCGGTCTCGGGCGATACTAGGTACACCATGTCGCCAACTGTGCCCGACCGCCCGGTGAAGTTACGATTGAACGTCCTCAGGCTGACGCTGTCTTCGGCGGGAGAAAAGCCCAGGCCGATGCAAGGCCCACAGCCCGACTCGAGTATCCTCGCCCCGGCAGACACCAGATCCGCCAGTGCGCCGTTCTCGCTGAGCATCTCCAACACCTGCCTGCTGCCAGGGCTTATGCCCAGTTCGACGCCCTCGTTGACGCACCGGCCCTTCAGCGCCGAAGCCACTACCATGAGGTCCTGGAAACTCGAGTTCGTACACGAGCCAATCGCCACCTGGGCGACCTTCGTGCCGACAAGGTCGGCGATGCGGGAGATGTTATCCGGGCTTGGCGTGCCAGCCGCCATGGGCTCCAGCTTCGACAGGTCGATAACGACGTGGGCGAAACTCACCTCGGCGATACCGTCCGGGCCGGGCTGGCCGATCTCCACGCCGGTGCAGTACTGGCAGATGTTCTGGATCGTCGTGGCGTCCTTTTCGGTGTGCAGGCGTTTGGTGATGCGGTCGAAGGCCGCGCCTTCATCGCGGGAAAGCGGCTTGTACTTATCGCCCCGGCCTTGGGCTTCGAGAAACTGGCGCGTGACCTCGTCGGCAGGAAAGACGCTGGCCGTGACGCCAAACTCGGCGCCCATGTTCGTGCAGGTCGCCCGAGCCGGCACGGGGAGCGTCGCGACGCCCTCGCCGAAGTACTCGACCATGCACCCCACGTTGCCTCGCGTCGTCAGCACACTGAGCAGCCGAAGGATGATGTCCTTAGCCGAAACCCAGTCGCCAAGCTTGCCCTTGAGCTCCACGCCGATGACTCGCGGGCTCGTCAGGTAGAACGCCCCGCCACCCATCGCAACCGCCACATCCAGCCCGCCGGCGCCCATGGCGATCATGCCCATGCCGCCGCCGGTGGGAGTGTGACTGTCGCTGCCGAGCAACGTCCCGCCGGGACGGGCGAACCGCTCGAGGTGGACCTGGTGGCAGATGCCGTTGCCAGGCCTGGAGTGATACGCGCCCAACTTCCGCGAGATCGACTGGAGGTACAGGTGGTCGTTGTGGTTTTCCGGACCGAACTGGGCCATGTTGTGATCCACATAGCTGACCGACACCTCCGTCCGCACGCGAGGAACGCCCATCGCCTCGAGCAATAGAAACGCCGTCGTACCGGTCGCATCCTGCGTAAGCGTCTGGTCGATCGTGATGCCGATCTCCCCGCCTGGGACCATGTCGCCCACGACGAGGTGTTCGGCGAGTATCTTCTGCACTACCGTCTTGGCCATGGTGGCTCCTAATTCAATTCGCACGCCC
>CAZMBZ010000054.1:0-20303 GCA_964564285.1 uncultured Planctomycetaceae bacterium
CTCGCCGGAGGCGGTTTCGATGGCGAACATTGAACCGACGCCCAGCAGGCCGGTCTTTGCGCGGGCCTGGCCCAGCCCTATTCCAGCCGAGGGACTAAAAGCCGCGCTGGTCACGGTGCCGATGGGCGTCCCGGCCGTGTCGAAGAGCCCGTCGCCTTGGGCGATGCCCGCGTCGCGACTGGCCTGGCCGGCGGGCTCCATCGACCATGCCACGCGTCGATGGCTGACGCCGGCCTGCATGGCGGCCTTTACGACCTCGGCGCCGAGGAAGTCTTTCTCGAAGCACACCATCGCGCCAAGCCCTGCCGAGATTGGGTCGGCGCCTTCGTCCATCTCATTGCCCCATCGCGGCAGTCGGGCCTCGATCCGCAGGACCTCGCGGGCATCCATCCCCGCAGGCGAAATGGCATTCTCGCCGGCCTTGGCGGTGATGAACTTCCACCCCTGCCCCACAAGCATATTCGGCAGGGAAACTTCCAGCGACCACAGGCTGGTGGCGCCGGTCCTGGCGGCGATGTATCGTGCGATCATCATCGAGCCGATCTTGACTTCGCCAGGCGCCAGTCGGGAAGGCTTGTCCGGCAGGAAGCGGTCGAGGATATCCGCAGCCAGCGGACCGATAACCGCGATGGTGGTTGTCTTGAGGGTCTGGTCATCCACCTTGGCGTCGAACTGCCCGGCGTGGGATTGGAGGTGTTCCAGCACTGCCTGACGACGACCGGGACTGCATGTCAGGATCCACCAGCCGTCCAGTCGCATCACGGTCACAAGGTCGATGATCCCGCCCCGCTGGTTGAGCAACAAAGAGCGAATGGCCGTGTCGTCTTCCTGTTTGGCGACGTCAGCCGTGCATAGGTATTCGAGCATACTCAGCGCCCCGTCGCCGCGGACGCGAATTCTCCCATCGCAGGCGAGGTCCATCACGGCGGCACGGTTGTGGAGTTGATCGAACTCCTCATCAGGCGAGCCATAGTTGGCGGGCATCTCCCAACCGTCGCGCAAAGCCATGCGCGCACCGGCGTTGACATGGTGATTGTGCAGCGGACTGCGGCTGGGCGCCGCGTCGAACGGCTGGGCCATCGAATACTCCTCATTCATGCCGACGCGACGATAGGCCCAGTCTCAGCATAAGTCAACCGCCGAAGAGAGGCTCCCCGCCGGGATGCTCCTGCGGGTGGTGGGCGGATTCGCTTGTCCGGATCATGTGCTCGACCAAATCTATGTGATGGCGGACCCGTTCCTTGTAATTGGCGTCCCAGGTGTGCCGAAGTTCGGACCGGCTGTCGGTGAGTTCCCGGACGAGAATCCTGTCCAGTTCGTCCAGTTCCTCTTCGTCGAAGTCTATGTTAATGATCATGGCTGTGTCTCCTGCGCGGGGAAGTCTCACAGGTAATTATAGACATGCCAGACAAGACAGACCGGGCGGTCAGTCATCGATGCGATCGAGGATGGCGCGCCGCATGGTAACGCGGAAACACCGGGGGGCAAGGCAGAGCAATTTCAACGCGATGCGGTGCTTGTCAAGTTCCGTCGAGGCGGGGTCCATCAGACGCTTTGCCAAGTCAAGTTGTTTGCGTGCATCGGCTAATCTGGCCAGGAGTTTCGATGCGTAGGCCGGGGCCTTGGCTTCATCGAGCGACTCGACGGTAACGCCGTGGGTGATTTGGCCAGTCTGGAGGAGCAGGTCCGAAACGAAGCTCATGAACACAGCCTCCCAGAGGTCGCCATAGCCGGCGACATATGCGTCGCAGACAAACGACCGGCAGATCAGGGGCCTGCCCGCCTTCAGAAGACAGCCTTTTTCCGTAAGGGCGAAGGGGTCTTTGCGGCTCTGCCAATCGTCAGGCCACCACTGCCCATGAACGTGCTGACTGACCTGAAGCATGAACCAGCAATCGATCGCCTGGGCGCACACATCAGCCCGGCAGCACGGTTTCTGGCAGACCGCGCAGACGTGGTTCATTCGCCCATCGACCAGCCGGCCTACTTCGAGTTCGATATCCGCATACTCGACGATCGCCCTGTCGAGTTCGGTTTGGTTGGTTTCCATACTTTCGGTGGTCAATTTCACTTCCGCTTGCGACCTTTACCCCGGACACCGGGTTTGGATTTAGGTTTGGGTTTGCCTTTGGCCTTGCCCTTGTTGGCGCGGCCTGGCTTTGGGGGTGCAGGGGCTTTCTTGGGCCTTGGCTTTCTCTTTAATCGCCCGCTGCCGGCGACCTCTTCGAGGTCGCGGACGGGCGCGAGATTCAGTCGGCGGCGGGCGACGTCTACGTGGGCGATTCGCACCATCATCGCATCGCCGATGCGGTATCGCC
Source organism: uncultured Planctomycetaceae bacterium (assembly GCA_964564285.1). GTDB lineage: Bacteria > Planctomycetota > Phycisphaerae > SM23-33 > SM23-33 > JAUWQU01. Next base: position 2,319 of record CAZMBZ010000054.1, read on the forward strand.
GACCCGTGTGCTCGCCACGGACCTCGCCTCTCTTGGCGTCGACTTCCCACCAATCGTCGCCGAGGTCCTGCAGGCTGACAAGGCCCTCGACGAGGTACGTGGGGCTTTGCACAAACATTCCGAAGTTGGCCACGCCGGTGATGACACCCTCGAAGTCCTCGCCGATCTTCGTTTCCAGCATCTGGAGGACCAGCACATCGCGGAGCTCGCGCTCGGCGGCCTCGGCCCGTCGGCTTGCGGCGCTGCAATCGCTGCCCAAGCGGGTGAGTTCGGAGATATCCTCCGGCGGGCGATTGGCCAGCGTATCCCGGCAGAGTTCAGCCACCAGGCGATGGACCGTCAAATCCGCATAGCGGCGGATGGGGCTGGTGAAGTGGCAATAGCATTCGCTGGCAAGGGCGTAATGGCCCACCGGGCGAGGCGAGTACTCGGCCTCCTGGAACGTGCGCAGTATGGCCAGATTCACCGCGTATTCTTCCGGCTTGCCACGCACGGATTCGAGCAAAGCCTGAACGTCGTCGCGGTTGAGGTCGGCGGGGATTTTGTATCCGAGGGCGTGAATGAACGTCGAAGCCCGCGCCCCGCCGGCGCGATCGGGGGCCGGGTGAATGCGACGCAGGAACGCCCGATTTTGCCCATCCAGCACGCGTGCGACGGCCTCGTTGGCCTCGACCATGAACATCTCGATGACCGTGTGGGTGTAGGACTGGTCCTCGGGCACGGCGTCGATGACTCGGTCGTCCTTGTCGAAGACAAGATCGACCTGCGGCAGGGCAAGGTGGAGCATGCCCGCCTTGCGCCGCCTGGCCTCGATGCGGCGAGCCAGACCGTCCATATCGCGAACGAGAGCGACAACCTTGGAGTCACAACCTTCGTCCGAACCGTCGCTGATAGCCTGGGCCTGGGCGTATGTCAGTCGCTTGGTCGAGCGAATGAGAGACTCGGACAGGCGTGTGCGGATGGGTTTGGCGTCGGCGTCGTAGGTAATGAACGCGCTCTTGCACAGCCGACGGACACCTTCCTGGAGCGAGCAAACACCGTTGCTGAGCACTTCCGGCAGCATCGGCAGAACCTTGCGGGGGAAGTACACGCTGGTGGCACGCTTGACGGCGTCAGCATCCAGCGGTGAGCCCTCGACGACGAAACTCGACACATCGGCGATATGCACGCCGAGCGTAACCGTGCCGTTGCTGTCGGCCTGGAGGCTTATGGCGTCGTCGAAGTCGCGGGCGTCCGGCGGGTCGATGGTGATAACGGTCAGGCCGGTCAGGTCCTCGCGATCGGCGAAGGCCCCGCCTTTGTCGTCGGACTCGAACCTGGCCAGGGCGGCGCGGGCTTCTTCAATCGCTGCCGGGGAAAACTCATCCACCAGACCGTGGGCGCGGATGACCGCGAGCGTTTCGATTTCGGTCGAGCCTGAAACGCCCAGGCGTTCGACGATAACGCCGACGGGCAACTTCCCGGCGCTTGGGTACTTGACGATCTCGACGACGACCTTATCGCCCGACTTGGGTCCGGCATCGCCGATATCGCGCACGACGATGGGCGTAACCAGAGCCTTGCCGTCCGGCATGACAAACCACGCGCCGTCGGACTGCGTAAGCGTGCCGACGAACCGGCTCTCGCCGCGGCGGAGGATCTTCACGATCTCGCCGCGGTAGACCATCTCTCCACCGCGTCGGCCTGCCGCGGCTGCGCGGGCGACAACCGTGTCGCCGTTCATGGCACCGCCAGTGCCCTCGGGGGGGATGAACAGGTCGCCGTGGCTGTTGGGGTCGTCTGGCACGACGAAGCCGAATCCCTTGGGATTCGACCGGTACTTGCCGACAACGCTGGAGCCCATCGGCGGAAGCGTCAGAGAGTTCTTTGCACCGATGACGACCCGCCCGGCGTCTCTCAGGCGTTTAACGGCCTCGCGGAACTCGCCAAATTGCTTGTCCTTAACGCCCATCTGGCGGGCCAACTGCCCTTCCTTGAGCGGTTGATACTCCCGCCCGGCGAGGAACTTCATGATGGCGTCAATATATTGTTCCGGCATTGGATGTCCCAAAAAAAAGGAGGAATCGAAAAGGCAAGTCTAACCGCAGTACAACACGCGATTGGGGTTCATCCGAACCCATGACGCGACGCCGCTTCTGCTCCCAGGGACCAGCCTACCTTCAGGCAGGTTGCTATCGCTGGGCTTTGGCTGATTCTTTTTCCTACTACATTCTTCTATAAACTATGAGCCTCAACGCCGCTATGGTTAGTTTTTTCCTGCGCCGCTGGCGGGGGCGAGTTTTCGCCCGGCGGCGATGGCTTGTCGCATTTTTTCCATTTCGGCGGCGAGGGCATCGTATTTGGCTTGGCGCTGGGCTTCTATGCCTGTCAGCTTGAAGCCAGGCATCTCGGCCCGGGGGTGCTGGGCGAGCATTTCCTTGCCCGCGCGGATTATCTCAAGGGCGCGGGCGTATTTCGGATCGGACTTATCGAGTTTGGAGAGGCACGGGCTCATCTCCGGACGGGTGAAGCTGACGGCAGTGGCATGGTTCTGGCGATTGAGCGGCAGGCCCACAAGCTTGCTGAGCTCGGAGAGTTGCTTTCTGTTCAGCGGGCTTCGTCCGTACTGGTTGGATGGATACGCGCTTGCGTAGCTTGGATAGTAGGGAGCGTTAATGTCCATCCACGTCACGAGGCGGGCGAAGTCTTCATCGCTGAGCTTGACGTTGTTGTGACCTTTCCGCAGGACCTGGACGATCTTGCTGGCGTGGCTGCCCCAGGAGTACGGATTGAGAATCTTCGCGGGACCCGCGCCGGGAACGGTCACCAGCTTCTTGGAACGCAGGTCGAAGTACGAGGCGTTGAAGATCAGACCAAGGTCGCCGCAAAGCGTCACTTTCCTGGCGCCCGGCTTTCCGTAGTCGTGGCACTTAAGACAATTGCGGTCGAATACGGGCTGGACCTCGGTGCAATAGTTGTAAAGACGCGGCGGGCCGTAAAACGGCTTGAGCTTGCTCGGTGCCCGCTGCATCGCGGCCATTTCATGGTGGCCCGCAGCACTCTGGCGATCCTCGTGACAGCCGACACAGCCGATGTTTTCGCCCGGGCGGATGATCGTGCCACTTCGCATGGACTGGACCATCATCCCGTTGGCGTCGAGCAGTTGGAAGTACACAAATTTGTCAGCCGGGACCGAGAAGTAGGCCGATCCGTCCGGCTCGACAGGCGCCGTGCCCAGAATTCGCTTGTTGTTAAAATCGTCCCAGGCCATGCCCGGTGCCTGTGTGCCGCCGCCGCTCCAGGCGGTCGGCGTCCAGAAGCGTTTCTCCGGCGACTCGACGATGCGGATGGACTTGACCCGGCCTCGCTTGACCTTCTCCATGCCGGTCCCAATGTAGACATCGTAAATGTAGAATCGCCCATGGGAATCGGTGAGGTCTCGGCGATCGGGCATGACGGCGGGCTTGACGCGCGAGCAAAGCGGCATGGGATCGTAGCATCCCAGCGCGGTGTTCTCTTCGGCGTGGAGGAGTATTTCATTGCCGAACACGTCGATGAGGTAGACGCCCATCTGCTCGCCGGCACCGGTCTGGCGAGAGCAGAGGAAATACCGCCCCGCCCCCAGCGAGTGGTCGCGATCGGCGAGGGGGTACGGGTCCTCGTACTTCGGGTAAACGCGCTTGAACGTGTCGTAATTGCCCTTGCCCAGCAGCGTCATACCCGAGGCAGGCCAGGTGCGCAGCTCACCGGCCGGCGAGTCCAGGCCGCGCGTGCGATCGACCAGCGCGATGGCCCCCCACGGCCTGTCGTGGCAGGACGAGTACGTCGAAATGAACAGGCTGCCTCCGGTTCCGGGCACGACACGATTGTCGAGCATGGCGCCCGGCGAGTTCGTATTGTTGCCGTAAAACACCGCATGGTTCGTCCCGTCGGGATTACAGGTCCAGACGCCCTGGGCATCGCCGAAGTTGCGGTCCACGTACTCCCAGCGGTCGTAAAGAATCCTCCCATCCGGCGTGAGCGATCCATGCCCCTCGAACAACGTACTCTTACCGATCTGCTCGATGTTCGTCCCGTCAGCGTTCATCCTGAACAGGTTGGCCATGATGTGCCGATTGCACATGCAGTACTTGGGCTCACGGGTCGAACCGAAAGCGATCCGCCCATCCGGCATGTACAACGGGTCGATATCCGACACGCCCGCGCCGCTGGTAAGCTGACGCGGCCTGGAGGCGGTGGCATCCGAACCGGATACCGTCAACTCGTACACGTGATAGTCGTCCGCCTTGTCTTTACGCATCGAAAACAGCACGCCCCGACCGTCAAACCTCACCTCTTGGTCGCGGACGCTTCCCTCGGGCACATCAAGCAGCGTGCGGACCTCGCCGGTCCCAGCATCGAAAGTTTTGACAGCCGAACCACCTCGGAAACTGCCCGTGTTGATCTCGCCAGTCTGGAAAATCGTGGCCGTGTTGTGATGATCCCCTCGGTACTGCGGACGCGAAATAAACAGGATCGGCTGATCCGCAATCAGCGGATTGGCCACCAATGCCTGGCGCTGAAGAGCCAGAAACTCCCCTTGCACCACCTTCCCGGCCGGGGTGTCCGAAGCCAGGGCCTTCATCCGTTTTTCGATGTCGTCGAGCCTGCGCAGCAGTTCATCGGCCTTTGGATATCGCGGGCCGAACGTGGCGGAGAGGTCCTTAATCGCCGCCCGCAAGGTCTCCGGGCTGCCCGGCGAGGGTAACGATTTCGCCGGACGGACTCTGCGAGCAGCGGGTCTGGGCTTCGGTCTAGGTGCGCCCGCAGGGCGATCGCTCAGCACGCGCTTGCGAGTTTCAAAATGCTTCTTCGTAGCCTTGGGATCGATCCGGCCCGCAGCCTCGAAGCCATCCATCGTGATGTGCCCCCATCCGCCGGCGTGGCCATCCACAAGGCGAACGAACACCGCCTTTCCGACAAGATCCGGGCGTTTCCACGTGACAGGCGACATCTTCTCGGTGTTTCCGCCGCGGGCCTGCTCTACCTCCTTGCCGTCAGCATTGCACAGGGCGACATAGACCTGCGGGTGTGCGCCCCCGCCTACAAGCAGGTGAATCTCCGGGCCGGTCAGCACGAATACGGGACTTTCCGCCACGCCAATGAAACTATCGTCAGGCCGTCCATCACGCCGCTCCAGCGATGACAGGAAAAACTTGCCTTGCTTGTTGTAGGGCGAGCCGCCGTTGTGAAACCGTTCGCGGTCGCAGAGGAACTTATCGAACTTGCCCTCCACGACGCGCCAGCCCTGCAAAGCGCCGGACTCGAAGTCGAAACGCACGGCCTCGCCAGCGCGGGCGACAGCCCCGCCGGCGCCGAACGTCAGAATCCACAAGCCACTCAATGCTGCCAGAAACGCCATGCGCTTCATGTGCTTCTCCCACGAATACCTCATCGTCGTCAGAACCTGGCTTCGACCCGCCAGCATCCCTTGCGTCCAAAGGTCAGTATATCATGCCAGCCCACGTCTCGCACGAACAAGACATCGCAAGTCACCATGGTTGTAAACTGTTATGCCCTGAATGCCAGCAGCCCTTGAGTCACCAGGCCGGATGTTTCATCTGTCAAACCTGCGGCTACAGCAAGTGCGCATGACGCCCCAGTAATGGATCTGACCAAACCTAATGATCAACCGATAAGACAACCCCCATGGGCAAGAACACGACGACGCAACCCAACGCCCCCCTGGCCATCGGCCTCAAGACTCCAGCCGAGCAGTTGGACACCACCCGTTCCGCCGTCCGCCAATGGCCCGGAGGAGCAGGCATCCGACCGACCGCCATTGGCCGCGGCCGCAAAGCGTCATCCGCTGCCCCTGGTCTGATGTTCGGGATTGGCTGGAATCGCGAAGCTACGCAGACCGACAGCATATTGACCCATATCCCGCCAGCCCATGTAGTCGATCAGAATGACCCAGACATCAGGCTTGCCCTGAGCCTGCCGACAAGTCGCCGGCTGTTCGGTCCGGCTTCGCCGGTATCGGCAAGGGCTATCCCGCGCCGGAATCTGTCTGCTATTTCTTCCGGCCTATCAGCTTTTTGAGGGTGGGATCGATTACCTGGACCCGGCGTTCGGTCTTGACCGCTTTGACAGCACTGAAGACCATGGCCACGCTATGGATGTTGTCATAGACATCGGTCAGGGGACGGTCGCCACTTCGGATGCTCTTGATGAAGTTGTCGAGCACATAGCCCTGGCCCACCCTGCGAAGTTTGCGCTGCTTTACAACCGTGGTCTTGGTGGAGCTGTAGCCCTTGTCGACCTTGTCGAGGGTGATGACGCCATTTTCGTAGCGGATGGTGCCTTTGCTGCCTTCAATCTGCCAGTTGCCGTTCCAGTCGCAGTAGTCGCCTTTGGCACACCAACTGCCGTTGTAGAGAACGCGGGCACCGTTGGCCATCGCGAAGCAGATGCTGGACGAGCAGTCGCCTTTGAAGTGCGACCACTTTGGGTTCCAGGCCTGACCACGGACGGTAACAGCATTTAGCCCGGTCAGGTAGCGAATCAAGTCAAAGTGATGGATGGACATGTCCACCAGCAGCGGGTAGTCCATTTCCGCCCGGAAGCCGCCAAAGTCAACCCCCTTGTAGAAGTCGATCTTGACCTGGCCGATCTCGCCAATGCGCCCTTTCCGCACCAGGTCCGCGATGGTGAACATGGCATGGTCATAGCGATAGTTCTGGCTTACCACATAGTGACGCCGGGCCTTCTTGGCGGCTGTCAGCATGGCTTTGCAGTCGGCCATTGATTCAGCCATCGGCTTTTCGCTGATCACATGCAGTCCGGCCTGCAGAGCCTGCACCACCGGTTGCCGGTGATAGGCCGGCGGGGTAACGCAAACCACCGCATCGGTTTCGACACTGGCAAGAGCCTTCTTTAAAGACGGAAAGCAGATCGCCGGGTCATAGCCCTGCTCCTGGCACACCTTTTCCATGGGGGCAGGATTGATATCCACCATGCCGACCACCTTGGCCTGCTTGTTTTGCTTCAAAGCCCTGACCCACGCTCCGCCAAAACCACCTACACCAACCTGAATAAAACGCATGTGCTGCTCCTGTTGTCACCAATAAAGTCTTAATGCAAACGCACCCGTTTATTCTGGGGGAAACGTCAGAGATGTCCTAAAGACTGCCTGTTTGGCCGGGATTTCCTGGATAGCTTATCGCCGATCCCAATGTACATCGGGACCATCGACCTTTCTGAAGATTCTATCACCGATCATGGAATGGGCAAGGACTGTTCTTGATTGTCTTTGCGACGCCCGGCATCTGGAACGCTTCGCCCGGAACATGCTGGCCAGTCATCGTCGGCCACTGCGGGACCTGCGCAATTGCCGAACCGCCGCTCCAGGCGAGCAGCTTTACGTCTGCGTTCATTGCAGCCGAGAGCACTACGTCTATCATTCCTGCCGCAACCTGGCCTGTCCCAATCGCCACGGCAAAGCCAACGAGGCCTGGCTGGAGGCTCGGGGGCAAGAACTGTTGGTCCGCTCACAAAAGGCCTTTGAAAGGGGGCTTTGTCAGTGCAGGATCGATCAACCCGGGACAATTGAGATTGCCTCATCCGCTGCGAGTGACAACGTCAGTTGCCCATTCTCAATTGCCTTTCCCTTCTCAACTAACTCAGCGCCCTCGAGCGTGATGCGATACAGGTCAACGGTCGGTGTGTTCTCCCAACCACTCGGCATCGTCCAGCGCTTGTCCGCGTATCCATCAGTGCTGTAGGCGATGATTTCCTTCGAACGCCAAATAGCCTTGACGAAGACATCGCCATTCTCAACCAGCACATAGTCTCCCTGCCTGATGATCTTTCTTCCGTCGAATTCACCAGCAACAACCCCGCCGGAGTAGTATAAGACATCGTCGACCAGTGACCGTCGATCGTATTGACTGAGATAGAAATAGGGCAGCGCCATTGTGCAGAAGCGTCTCAGGAAACCGGTCATCTCTTCTGGGTCTCTGAGCCAGACCTGTTCGCCGTGCATGCTCGATGCGAACCGGAAGTCGCCCGGCAGAACGTCCCAATCCTTTTCCGATCTCGATTGTGCGCCACGAGCCGAAAGCCGCTCCGGCACCCGCATCGAGTGTTCAGAGCCTCTTCCCCACCAGGAATAGCCCTGGAGTCCGTAGAACCCCTCTCCCGGAGGATGAGCCCAGAGGATGCCTTCGCCGGTGACGTCGATCCCTCTGTCCCGGAAATATCTGAAAATCTTCCGGATCGTTTCGACCTCCTTGTACATGTCGATCCCGCCATTCTCAGGCTTGGCGTGCCAGGGACTCAAGGGGCGGTTCTCAGGCTTGTAGTAGGTGTTCAGATTGTCGAGGTGTATGGTGTGGCCGTCGATCAACTCGGGAACCGCGTCGAGGAGGTCGTCAATCCGTCGCTGGGCCAGTCCCTCCTCCCATTCCCGGGTGTAGCTTGTCCAGTTCATCTTGGCGTTGGGGTTGTTGCCTTGGTCAAGCAGGATGATCTCGCCGTTTTCGTCCCGGCCTACAATATCTCTCTGGACGTACTCATCCCACATCGGGCTATTGGTATAGGCCTGGATCATGTCGATGTGCAGGCTGACGATCGTGTTGTACTGCCTGGCTTCCCTGATGAGCCACCGCAAACTCTCAAGGGCGGTCTTGTCTTCTTTCCGCTTCAACCTGGGATCGACGGGAAGCCACGCCGGGAAGAGTTGATCGAATCCGCCCTCCTGATATCCCTGCAGGTAGAGGATCTTCGGGATCCCGCGGGTGATCGCGTCGGTCTTCCTGATGATATCAAGCGTCTGGGCAAAGGTGCAGGTCGGTTCGCCCAGATGATCCCTGGGATGGATAGTGAATATCTTGAGCACGAGCGTCTGGTGATACTCGTGGTAAAAGGGACGCACGACAACGTCCTTTTCATCCGTGAAGGTCCTGCCGCGTGCCGAAACGACCGCTTCGATGGTTCCGACGCCGCCCTCGATTGGGACGATGCGTTCGCCATCCAGCCTGATCACCTCAACGTCGCCGCTGGCAAGCTTGGTCTTCGCTCCCAGAACCAGCTCCGGCCCGGTGATCTTCTCGGACTTCCTGTCAGAGTAGTGCCCCCATACGCGTACGCGCCCGGTCACATTGGGCTCGAGCAGGGGGTTGTATGTGTCCTTATCCGTCTCAATCGAGATATCAATCAGCACCCGTGGTTCTCCCTATCCGAGATTTCCCAGATGAACTCCGGTCGACAACCACCGCCGGCCTCTTTGAAACTTCTAACCGCGATCCCAACATCCGGTTCCGCCTTTTGTCCTGCATGACGACCTGCATGACGATACGATCGAGCCGTTCGCGGGCCATGGCGCCCCGCGAATAGACTTCTGTAAAGGTTTTCCTGGCTGGTCCCTCGGGAGTTCCTAAAGCGCAGCGAAAGGGACATTTAGGGGCCAAGTCCTCCGCTATCGAAGTTTATCTCTGCTGACAAATAGGCCTTACTTGTTTACTGCCGGCCCCTGGGGCGAGAGATTCAACTGGCCAACGCCTGCCCGGGCGGATATGCTTCGGGTTGTACCCTCGCGACTTAACGAACGACAATGGACTCGACAGGAGACGCCCCTTGAGCACGGCCTGCATAGAAATGGCAACCAGACTGGGCAAGGCACTGGCCCAATCGCCGCAATCGACCGCCTTGGTCGCCGCCCACAAAAAGCTGAGCGATGACCCCGCCACCAGACAGATTCTGGATACCTACCAGGAACTGGCCATGAAGATGGCCCAGATGGAGCAGTCCAATCAGCCCATCGGCCCGGACGACAAACATAAGCTCCAGGCAATCAACGACCAGCTCGTCGCCTCGGACATCTACAAGCAATACCTCAGCGCCCAGGTCAACTACGTGGACCTGATGCGAAAGACCAACTTGGCGATCCGTGGCGAACTGCCCAAGATGGAGATGTAGCCCGGCAGTTTTGCCGCCGTAAAGGTTTTGTATTCCGTATTCATCACATTGCCCCCCTTCGCCCCCACGGACCGTCGTCGGCAGGGCCGGGCTGGGCAATCTACACTATGTGCGGCATAACAGGCATCATAGATTTCCGGGGCCACGTCGAAGCCTCCACCCTCGCGCGCATGCGCGATACGCTCATGCACCGCGGACCCGACGATGCCGGACTGTGGGTCTCACCCGACGCAACGGTAGGTCTCGGCCACCGGCGGCTGAGCATCCTCGACCTGTCCGAGCGAGGCAGGCAGCCGATGACCGACCCGGCCGGGCGTGTCCAGCTTGTCTTCAACGGCGAAATATACAACTTTCGCTCACTCCGTGCCGAGTTAAAGGCCACCGGCGCTACCTTCCGCAGCGACACCGACACCGAGGTAATCATCCAGGCCTACCTGCGATGGGGCATCGACTGTTTGGAACGGCTGGAGGGCATGTTCGCCTTCGCGTTGTATGACTCGACCGAAGGGGTACTTTGGCTGGTCCGCGACCGGCTGGGGATCAAGCCGCTGGTATACTCGCTGGAGGAGGGACGACTGGTCTTCGGCAGCGAGATTCGCGCGGTCCTGGCTGATGAGAGCGTTCCCCGCGACATCTCACCCGAAGCGACATGGGACTTCTTCAGTTACGGCTACGTGCCGACTCCCGCGACCATCTACAAATCCATCGCCAAACTGCCGCCCGGACACTTGCTGAGGTACTCCGCAGACAAGATGGAGCTGCGCAGTTGGTGGCAGCCACGATTCGAGTGCCTCGACACCGATCCGCAAACTGCGGCCAACAGGCTTCGCGAGTTGTTGGACCAAGCGGTCGTGGACTACCTCGTCGCCGATGTGCCGACCGGATCGTACCTCAGCGGGGGAGTCGACTCCAGGATCGTAACGCGTCAGGCGGCCCGGGCGTTCCAGGCTCCAAAGACGGCCGGGCGCAGGCTTGGCGGCAGCAACCTGCACACCTTCACCATCGGCTTCGACGAGGCCAGGCGTACCGAGACCTTACCTGCCGCTGAGGCAGCCCGGGAGTTCGGCACGATCCACGCCGAGCAGATCGTGACTCGGCAGATGGCCCACGATCTGGACGAGACCATCGTGGACATGTTCGACGAGCCCTTCGCCGCCAGCAGCACGATCCCAATGACCTATCTGGCCCGGCTGGCGCGACAAAAAGTGACGGTAGCCCTTTGCGGAGAGGGCGGAGATGAGATCTTCGGCGGGTATAGCTGGTATCGCTCGTGGTTGAAGTTCCAAAGGCCGAGCTTCTGGCGGACGGCTTCGGGCAAGGTCGCCCGCCGGGTGCTGGAGGGGATCCTGCGCCATCCGAAACGCCGGTGGCGTCTGCCCGCCCTGGGGTCCGTGGAGTTGTATGCCCAACTCATGGGCGCCATGTCGGCAAACGATAAGGCTTGTGTCTTCTCGCCAGATATGTCCCGCATCATGGCCGGGCGAGACGGCGCGGAATACTTCCGCCGCCACTGGCGAGACGACCTCCCGCCGATAGCCCGCATGCAATACGTAGACATGATGACCTTCCTGCCGGACCTGGCCCTGGCCCGCGCGGACCGCACGAGCATGTACTGTGGACTGGAGCTCAGGGTGCCTCTGCTGAACCACCACGTCGTCGAGCACGCCATCGGACTGCCACAGGACATCCGCAACCCCAACGCCGAACTGAAGGGCCTGTTTCGACAGGCCATGGGACACCGCCTGCCCGAATCCGTCCGCCTCCGCAGGAAAAAGGGCTTCAGCGCCCCGGTGAAACAGTGGTTCATGGCCGAGGACCTCGCGCGGCTTGTCGCGGCCACGCGGGCCGAGAAACCGGACCTCGCCAGCCAGTGGCTGCATCCGCAACTGGAGACCTTCGCCCTGCGAGTCAAGGGCTCGCGCGCCTACAAGCTGTGGATGTTCCTCCAATGGATTCGCCGGCACGGCTAACCGGTGTGCGACAAAGATTGCACAAGCCTGGCACAGCAGGGGAAATGCGAAGGTATGGGCGCCAGCTTCGACTCCGCCTTTCGAGCCTTGCTCTCAGCAGGCCGGGGGGGCCCTGGAAAACAGGCCACAATCAGAGACACTTGCGGGCCGGGCCGGGCCGCTGGGCGAGTATGAGTTCACCTATCGCCGCCGATATATGGGTGGCGTCCAGGCCCACTTCCGTCAACTGCTCCTGCCGAGCGGCGAAACTTACGAACCGATCAGGCAGGCCCATAAGGCGCACTTGATCGGCCCGCAAGCCGCGGTCGGCAGCGAGTTCCAGCACGGCCGAGCCGAACCCGCCCGCCACCGCGTGGTCTTCGCAAATCAGCATTGGCTTACCAGATTGGAGCAAACGGGTTATCAGGGCAGCGTCCAAGGGCTTGGCAAAGCGGGCGTTAACCACGCCGACTTCCGCCTGTCCCTGTTCGCTCAATATCGTCGCGGCCGCCATTGCCGGCTCGACCATCGTGCCGTAGCACAGCAGCGTGCCATCATCGCCTTCTCGCAGCACCCTCGCCCTGCCGAGTTCGAAGGCCGGGCACGGACCAGGCAAGTCTTCCGGCACGATGTCGCGCGGGTAGCGAATCGCTGTCGGGTTGTCGCACGAAAGCGCGAACGCCAGCGCCGCGCTCATCTCGGCCGCGTCCGCCGGGGCAAGCAGAACCATCCCCGGCAGCGGACGAAGCATGGCGATGTCCATCGTTCCGTGATGCACGGCCCCATCGGAACCGACGAGCCCGGCGCGGTCCATGCACAGCACCACCGGGAGATTCTGGAGCGAGACCTCCTGGAAGACCTGGTCCATCGCCCGCTGCATAAACGTCGAGTAGATCGCCACCACGGGCTTCAGGCCGCCCTTTGCAAGCCCCGCCGCCATCGCAACGGCGTGCGACTCGCAGATGCCCACATCTATCATGCGGTCGCCGAAACGCTCGCGGAAGTCGGCCAGGCCCGTGCCATCTGGCATGGCGGCGCTGATGGCGATGATGCGGTCATCCTTCTCGGCCTCGGCGATCAACGCCTTGGAGAAAGTCTCCGTCCAGGAAGGCCTTTCCTTTACCGCGAAGACGGCCTGCCCGGCTTCCATCCTGTAGGCCGACGGGCTGTGGAAACGACAGGGGTCCTCGACCGCGTACTGGCAGCCCCGGCCCTTCTCGGTGTGAACGTGCAACAAGGCTGGGCGATCCATATCCGAAAGCGACTTCAGCACGCGAATAAGTGTTGGGATGTCGTGGCCGTCGACGGGGCCGAAGTAACTTATGCCAAGCCCCTCGAACAAGCGCCCGCCGCGAATCGTCGTCCGCAGGCCGTCCTTGAGGTGACGAATGGCGTCGGTGACCTCCTCGCCCATCGGCAGGCTCTGGAGTATCCGCTCGGCTGACTGCTTCAAACCACTGTAAGTGCTGGTCATACGGACGCGGTCAAGAACGTCAGCCAAGCCACCCTGAGTGCGATCAATGGCCATCGAGTTGTCGTTCAGGACAATGAGGAACTGCCTGCCAAGGTGACCCAGATTGTTTATCGCCTCCAGCGACAAGCCATTGGCAATGCTGGCATCGCCGACGACCGCGACCACCTTGCGGTCGGCCTGCTTCTTGTTTGCCCAGGCCAAACCCATCGCCGTGGAAATGGCCGTCCCCGCGTGCCCGGTTGCGAACAGGTCGTAATCGCTTTCCGACGGGGCCGGAAAACCGCTTATCCCCCCCGCCTGGCGAAGCCCATCGAACCTATCGCCCCGGCCTGTCAACAACTTATGCGCATAGCACTGATGACCCACATCCCACAGCAGCCGATCCTTGGAAAAATCGAACACGTAGTGCAGGGCAATCGTCAACTCCGCTATGCCAAGGTTGCTCGCAAGGTGCCCGCCCTGCTTGCGAACCACACCAATTACCCGCTCGCGAAGCTGATCGGCAAGACGAAGAAACTCATCGCCGCCAAGCCGCCGCAACTCCCGCGGAGAGGATATACGCGACAAAATATCTTCACTGGATTTCGAATCTCTCTGAAGCATTTTGATTCTTCCATCATCTGCACATGCCGCGAACCTCAACGACAATAACGCCGAGGCCGCTAAGCGTAAAAAACAAAAACCAGACGGGAATTATATGGATCGAGACATATACAAATCCTCCGACCCATGTAATACCTTTTTAATGTATCTTCCATTGTTACAAACCGTTGCGACTCCGCGACAATCCTCTCCTCGCCACGGCCATCATCGAGTTCTACGAACCAGAAGGCCCGTCAGTTCCCGCAACTTATCCGCCGCTGCGCCCAGCGGCAACAGCGCCTCCACGGCCCGGCCACTGAGTTCACCTACCAGTTTCTCGACGGCATCAACACCCACCACGGCCACCGCACTATGCTTGCCAGCGTCGGCGTCCTTGCCCGGCGTCTTGCCCATCTCGTCGGCACTGGCGGTCACGTCCAGCAGGTCATCCATCATCTGGAACGCCAGGCCAACAGCCAGCGACCAGTCCGACAAGGCCGACAGCGACCGCTCATCCGCCCCGCCACACAAACCGCCCATCCTCGCCGCGGCACGAATAAGCGCAGCCGTCTTGCGAGCGTGAATATACTGCACGCCCTCAAGCCCTTTGGCAACAAGGCTTAAGCCCATATCCGCAACCTGCCCGGCGATCATACCCGCAGCGCCGGATCCGGCAGCCAACTCCGCCGCCAAGGCCCCGGCCAGCTTTGCCGGCGCCTCGGCCAGCACGCCAAACGCCCGCGTCAAAAGAGCATCACCGGCAAGAATCGCCATCGCCTCGCCGAATTTCACATGAGCCGTGGGCTGGCCTCGACGCAGTACATCATCATCCATCGCCGGCAGGTCATCATGGACCAGGCTGTACCCGTGAACCAACTCTATCGCCACCGCCGCCCGCTCCGCCGCAGCCTGGTCAACGCCGCCATCGCCGGCAGCTACGGCCTCGGCGCTCATCCATAAGATCGCCGGCCGCAACCGCTTACCGCCCGACAAGACGCAGTAACGCATCGCCTCGGCCAGCGGCGTCTCGGCGCCCGGCTCGACCAGCAACCGATCCAAAAGCTCCCCGGCCCGCTCAGCGTACGGGGCCAGCAGCCCTTCGAGTCTGGTCGCATCCTTGATATCAGCCATGTCGCATCGCCTGTCGTAACAACTTCGCCAGCCCCGGAACTACCCATACCACGGGCAGACCACAGGCCAAGCCAAGACCATGTATTATACAAAACCAGGCCATCGTGCAACAGTACTAGCCGACAACCGCCACCCGCTCGCAAGCGAAAAACCGCCACACCACCACCCGCTCGCAAGCGTTCTCCCCGGCATTTGTCATTCATCATTTTTAATTTCCCCCGCCTCTTTCCCCTTTCCCCCTCCCAGACATCGGTTTATAATTGCTGCCCGACACGAGACAAGGCAGTGGGGTCCACGAAGCCGCGAGCACTTAGCAACGAACATCCGCGCGTCGCCTCGCCGACCTCCCGCCAAACCATCAGCCCCAGAAGGGCGACCGGGAATGCATACGGGACACACGGGACAAAAAACGACTTCGAAGCATTACGCGCCGTTTGCGAGAACCAAGCCTGTTGGTCAGACTAAATGCATAACGCGTCCCCGAATATCATTCCCACTTGTTTGAACACCACTCGTGTGCGATTCTTATTGCACGTCAGTGAAGTGTTACAGATCGTCAAGAAGGCCGAGCGGATTATGGCCGAGCAACACGAACCGTCGGAGCTGTTTCCGATCAAGGCTCTGGATCACTGAGTCGATGTTGATTAATTGAGTGAGAGGAATTGCGATATGCAGAACAAATCCCAAGTCAGTAGGCGGAAGATACTCAAGGCTGGTCTCGGCGCTGCCGCGGCAGTGGCGGCGTCGGGGGCAAGGCCTCTTGCGGGGGCCGCGCGTGTTGCTACGGCAGTGTCGCCGGATGGCGTCGCCGATGTCGCCGCCGCCAAGGGCGGACCCAATATTTTACTGCTTATGTGCGACCAGTTACGCGGTGACTGTTCGGGCGCTGATGGCAACAAGGCGATTCACACGCCGAACTTCGACCGAATCGCCCGCGAAGGGGTTCTGTTCAAGCACGCCTACTCCTCGTTGCCGTCATGCACGCCGGCAAGAGCTACGCTGCTGACGGGCCTGGGTCCCTGGCGGCACGGCATGCTCGGCTATGGGCGGGTTGCGCCCGAGTATACCAACGAAATGCCTAAGATGCTTCGCGATGCTGGGTATTACACGATGGGTATCGGCAAGATGCACTGGTATCCCCAGCGAACGACGCATGGGTTCCACAAGACGCTTCTCGATGAGTCAGGCCGATCCGAGACCAAGGGCTTCGTCAGCGACTATCGCCAGTGGTTCAAGACCCAGGCGCCGGACCTCAAACCCGGCGCAACCGGTGTGGGATGGAACAGCAATCAAGCCAAACCCTACGCTCTGCCGGAGCGGCTTCACCCGACAGTCTGGACGGGCGACAGGGCGGTTGAGTTCCTCAGCCAGTACGGCAGTGGCGCCAACGGCGAGAAGGCAGACCAGCCTTTCTTCTTGAAGGTGTCCTTTGCTCGCCCGCACAGCCCTTACGACCCGCCGCAACGGTTTTTCGATATGTACGCCGATGCGGACCTGCCCAAGGCGGTCGTCGGACAGTGGGCTCAGGGCAACGCGATGAAGGGCAAAAAACTCGGGTCATCGACGGCGAGAGGCGATTTCGGTGCCGAGCAGGTTCGCAGTTCGCGCCAAGGCTACTACGGGTCGGTGACTTTCCTGGACGAGCAGGTAGGGCGAATCTTCGCGACGCTCGAAAAACGTGGGCTGCTTGAGAAAACGCTGATTCTGTTCACCGCCGATCACGGAGATATGCTTGGCGACCATCACCTTTGGCGCAAGACCTACGCCTACGAGGGCTCGGCCCGCGTGCCGATGATGATACGCTGGCCGGAAGGGTTTACATCTGCCGGGCGAGGCCGACTTCTGGATGAGCCGGTGGAGTTGCGGGACGTGCTGCCGACTTTTCTCGACGTGGCCGGAGTAAAGGTCGATCCCTCGCGGTTCGACGGGCAAAGCATGTTGGGGCTGGTTCGGGGTAAGGCGGGCGACTGGCGAGAGTTCATCGACCTGGAGCACTCGCGGTGCTACTGGACGGAGAACCAGTGGTGCGCTTTGACCGACGGTCACATCAAGTACATCTACGGCGCTGCCGACGGCAGCGAGCAGTTGTTCGACCTCGATGCCGACCCCGGCGAGACATGCGACCTGGCCGGCGACACAAAGCACGCCAAGACTCTCGACCAATGGCGAGGCCGACTCGTGACGCACCTTGCCGAGCGAGGTCCGCAGTGGGTGGCAGATGGCAAGTTGCAGCTTCGGCCCAAGAACATGCTTTACGGGGCGAATTATCCCAAGGCCAAGAGTTAGACCAGCAGGTCGCTGGCAGCAGAGATAGCTTTTAAGACGGCTTGCTAGATAGTCATCGTCTCGCCCGGCTGGACGAGCTTGCTTTGGCAGTCGGCGGTTCGCACGAACTGTTCGGCATCGGTGATGGAACCGACGATGTCGCCCCAGTGGTAGGGCACGGCTGACTTGCAGCCGATGGCCTTGCAGGCGCGGGCGGCCTCGGCGGCGTTGAGCGTATAGGTTCCGCCGACCGGCAGCAGCGCGACGTCCACTCCCTGAAGCTCTTCCATTTCCGGGATCAAGTCAGTGTCGCCGGCGTAGTACACGCGTTTGGCGTCGATGGTCAGCACCACGCCGATCCACTGGTTGGATCGGGGGTGGAAGGCCTAAGAAAATAGGGACGCTAACCAATGGCCCGAAGTTAAGCATTTCGCTCTCGCAACCGCCCGTGGTTCTTGCAGATATGGATATCGGCATTTGTCACGTTTGACCTTTCGCGGTTCCCACCGGCCGAAGGGATGGTGGTTCACTTGGGCGGCTATCAATCGCAACATCTTCTCGCGAAGGGCTGCGCTATCCCGGGGACACCATAGTATTTATCCGCCTCTGCCGCCTTCTTCGGGCGGCCGGGTTTGCCGGGCGTCAGAA
>CAZMBZ010000055.1:0-20038 GCA_964564285.1 uncultured Planctomycetaceae bacterium
GCCAACAGCCACTCCCCGATCCCACCGCCACCGCGCCACGTCTCGACTCTACCGGGCCATGGCCGTCGGCAATGAGCTCGCCCCGGGCGGCAGGCGCTATGTCTCGCGCGCAAAAACAAACCCGACCGCGGGGGGGGGGAGATGCGGTCGGGTTCTGCGGGTTGCCCAGCCGCGGGGGGGAGACGGCCGGGCACAGTAACTGAAAGGACATAGCTTACCGGGCATCTGCAAGAGGTCAACAACTCTCCGCCATACTGCGTATGAGGGCTGCCTTCTTGTAGGCTGCAAGTAAAAGGATTCTGGGGAAGACATAGGAGACGATAATGAGGGCACCACAACTGCCCAGGAAGGACAAAGCGCAAAAGAACACAGAACAAAGGGCTATTTCAAGTCCACGGAAACCCGAAAGCCAACGTGGAGGTACCGGAAGGCTCGCGTGCCCCCGTAGCGGAACGCTGAGCGGCAGAGGGCCGGAGCGCGGCCCCAACCGCCGCCGCGCAGAACACGGAGCGAGCCAGAATCCGGCCCCGCCGGGTCCACGTTCTTCGCGTTTGCGTAAGAATCGGCGTACCAGTCGTTGCACCACTCCCATACGTTGCCGTGCATATCATATAGCCCGAAGGCGTTCGACCAGAAACTACCTACCGAAGCCGTCTTATCATGCCCGTCGTTGTGGGCTTTGTCCTGCCACCACAAGTAATCCGTGTTCGATTTGTCGCAGTAGTTGCCGTACCTGTGCAGGTACGCATCGGAATCGCTAAAACTGAACCGCGTCTTGCTGCCCGCCCGGCAGGCGTACTCCCACTGGGCTTCAGTCGGCAGGTTGACCGTCTTACCCGTCTTGCGGAACAACGCATGGCAGAAGGCAACAGCATCCTCCCAGGAAACCATCTCCACCGGGTTGGTAGCGCCGATGAAATGGGATTTGCTTGGGTGGCTGCCGATCACCGCCTCGTACTGCTCCTGCGTTACCTCGTGGGCGCCCATGTAGAATGGCTTGGAGATCGTCACTTCATGCTGGGGGCCTTCACTGCTTGAGCGGCCCTCCTCGCTGTCGGGGCTGCCCATGGTGAACTTGCCGGCGGGGATCAAAACCAGTTCCATCGTGACAGCTTTGCCAAGGTCAAGGGAGATGAGGTGGGCATGTGTGATACTCTCTCCGGGAGCAATATGTCTGTCGCTGGACCGCACGCACATCAAGGACGCCAGGACGTTCAACCCGAGCACAACGTAAACAGTGGCCGTGAAAGTAATGGCCATGGCAATAGCAAACTGGGCAAAGGAAATGGTTTCAGGCTTAGCAGTCTTCTGAGGTGGGGCGCTCCTTTGAGGTGGGGCACTCTTTCCCGTCGCGGACCGCGCCATCTCCATGATGGCCAGGTCCTGCGGCGAAAAAGTCTTCCTGTGCGGGCCCATGCGCCGCTGGCCGCGTTTCCGGAGGATTGCCTTATAGGCAGCGGTCACCTTTCGGAAAAGTCGCTCGGCCTCCCGCTGGCCGCCGGTGAACACATCCGGGTGGCACTTCAGCACAGCCCTGCGATACGCGGCCCGAACCTCTGCCAGGTCCGCGCCTCTATCGATGCCAAGAGTCTTGTAGTAATCTGCGGCCATATTCTACCCAGACACAGCCATTTCGGCTCAGCAGGATAGCCCCCTCCCTCCACAAATCAGAAGTGGCGGGCGGGGGCGCCTGCGACCGAGGTATCGGTGCAGCAGGCAGCCCCATTCGGATTCCCAGACGCATTCGATGCGGGGCTCACGGCGCATACGAACCGGGATCTCCCCAACGGGGTCTGCCCACGACCACCATAGGCTGCTGGTTCTCAATTCTATCTCACATTCACGGCTTCGCAAGCCTCTTGAGGCCTGCTTATCGCTGCAGACAAGACCTCGATCCGGCTGGCAGGGGTGGTTAGGTGGCTCGCGGATCCGCTGGAGGCCTCGGTTGTAATGTCAGTTCGGCGGTCTGGGCTTGACGTCAACTCGTGGCTTGCGGCTCGGCAGTGAGCCTGCGCCTGCGGTTCAGGAACAGGATCAGGCAGAACAGCAAGCCCAGGACCAGGCCTGTGACCGCTCCGACCGGGAGCATAACGCTCCACTTCGGAAGGGACGGCTTAAGTGGAGTGAAGGCCGACGTCATAATCTGCAGCGGGGGGCTGCCCTGAAGAAGAATCCGCAGGTCCACCAGCCGGCTGTCGATGCGGTGGATTTGGTCGTTGAGAATGAGGTCCTGGGCTTCCAATTGCGCATAGGCACTGTAGGTCGCGCGCATACCGCGAACGTTTATGTCGACGAAGCGGTACTTCTCTCGCATCTTGGTAAGGCGATCCAGGATGATGGCCTCGTCGGCCTCGGTGTTGGCAAGGATAGACTTGACCTGGGCCTCAATGAGTTGGTCTGTGCGCTCTTGGACCTCTTTGGCCGTGTTCTCCATGCGGGTGACGTAGCTGATGTACACGCGGTGCTTGTCTCCGTACTTGAATTCCCCGCTCAGCAGTTGGGCCTTCATGTTCAGCAGGGACATCTGAAGCGACCGCAGCGACGGGTCGAGGTCCAACGCCTGAAGCACGGCCGGGAGGCTGCCGATATCGCCGGTCTTTATCTGCCGTCGGATCAAATCAAGCTGCCCTTTAGCCTGCGCCAGCTCCATTTCCAGCGCCGATATCTGCGGTGCCAGTTGGTGCAGTTCCATTTCCAGCACGCTCCTGGAAGTGCTGAGCATATCCGCTACCGGGGCGTCTCGCGTGAGCTTGGCCTTGTCGGCTCGGATGCGGTCTCGCTGGTCGGCAAGGCGGGTCCGCTCTTCTCGGAGTTGGCGGATCTGGTTCTGCTTGCCGCGGTTGGCGATCTCGCTGCTTTGGTCCCTCGCTGCTTCCGCAACGGCGTTGACGATAGCGGGCAGTTCGTTCTTGTTGGTACCGGTGAGGGAGATTCGAATCAGCGTACTGGCGATATGTTGAGCGTTTCCTGGAGCCTGAGCAGCGCGTCATACGGGCTCTTCTGGAGCCAGGTGGTGTCGCGTATATCCTCGGAGGCCAAGGCGGCCTGGAGCACCGATTCGCTGCCTACCAAGCTGGCGTACTTCGTGGTCATGACCTCCAGCAGGTCTTTTGAAAACACGGCCGGGTCCGGCTCGAATGCGGACTTGGCAAGGGGACGAACCTCCAGAATTGCCGAGCAGGTATAGCTGGGCGCCGCCTCCAGCCAAACCAATGTAGCCACCCCGGCGATGATCGTAGAGACAATCACGAAAAGGAGGGTAATTCCCAGAGTTTTCATCCCACATCTCCCTTTGGCCCCGTAGGCGACATGGACGGGGGCCGACGCCGCTAAATCTCGCCTAGCCGAGATATCCCATATGAACCGACATTTCCCAGATGAATCCGCGCCCAACGACCACGGCACGCCTTCTTGGCAAGTATATCACGATTCGGAAGATCGGCAAGGCAGATGTCGTGGCCTGCGACCAGACGGGGCAGCCACGTTTTCGTGCCGCAACGTGTTTGCTCTACTCCGCTTCGCAATCCACAGGTCTCGCCTGTTCCCGCAAGATCCCCCCGCCCCCCGACGGGGGGCATGCTTATGTTGGCTGAGCGTTCTTCTGCTCGGTGCCGCGCCACCAATGACTTTTTCGGGCCGATTAGCATGACTCTTCAACTATTGGTACGCAAGCAAGCATACGATCTTGCGCCAGGAGCGCCAGAAATCCTCGCCTACCTGTTGCGGAGCCACAGCCTGCGAGATCTGCGGCAGAGGAAGATCGCCCACCCAGGTAACTGCGGGGCTCGATCTATTCCGGGCGAATGCGTCGCAGTACAAGCAGGGCACAGACTTTGCGCTTGTGAAAAACCAGGTTAGCCTTTAGACTAAGCTGGCGGTCAGGTGGATTCGGCCGCAGGGGTGCTTCTATGACATCTGCAGGACAATCGGCATCGGGAGAAGCCTTTCCTCCTACTCAATGGACCGATCTGGTGCGGCCGGCCCAGGGAGGCACGCAGTCTTCGCTGGCTGCCCTACTGAGCATCTACTACCCACCGCTTCGCGGATACTCAGGCGGCGATGGCAACTGGCTGAGGACCGGGCTGACGACCTGCTCCAGGGCTTCCTGGCGGACAAGGTGCTGGAGAGAAGGCTCCTGGGCGCCGCCGATCGCTCGAAGGGGAAATTCAGAACGTTTCTTCTGACATCTCTGGAACACTACGCCATCGATCAGTTCAGGCGCGTGAAGCGGTCTCCGCTTCCCGGCGGAATCGAGACGGGCGATGAGGTCCAAGATGATGCTGCATCGGCGCAAGAGGCGTTCGAGCGTGAGTGGGCTAAGCAGACCATCAGCCAGGCCCTTGAGAGCATGAGCGCCGAGTGCCAGGCCAAGAAGAGGTCGGACGTCTGGGAGGTATTCCAGACGAGGATTGTCGAGCCGATATTGAACGGCCAGCCCGAGGTACCGTACGAGGAGCTTGTGGCGCGATTTGGGCTGAAGTCTCCCGTTGTGGCGTTCAACCTTCTGGTTACGGGCAAGCGCATGTTCGAGCGACACTTGCGTTCCATCATCGGCGCGTATGCGGCAGACGAGTCGAAGATCGACGAGGAAATGGCGGATCTGCGGCGGATTCTTTCTGAAGCCGGCGCAAGTTGACTCGCTGCCGGTCGTAGATATTGGCAGGGGCGGAGAAAGGATCTTCGGGCCGTGTGCAAAACGGATACGTCAAAAACCGATATGAGCCTGCTTTCGCAGTTGCTGGACCCAAGCGAGTTGGGCAAACGCATCTGGCGCGGCTCGGAGCTTGAGGCGATTCTGAGGCATCAATTGACCGCCTCGGTGGGGTTTGATCTCGGGGAGCTCGAGGCCGGCCTCTCCAGAAGGCTGCGAACCGTCAGCGCAGCCGAGGGACTGCTTCTTCAGAGCTTTAAGGACCTCTTCCAGCACCAGTGCCCGCCCGTCGAGCTGCTGGTACTGACTAAGGACTTCGCCAAACGCCATCTGGGCCACCCGGAGAGCCCGCTGCCGCAGGAGATCGCCCGCGTCTTGTACCTGGCCAGCATCACGGTGGCCATGATCCGATGCCATCGCAGGATCAGCAGTTTGGATGATGCTGCCATCCGCAATGGGCTCGAATGGGCGACAGACCAGCAGTGGCTGGATGAAGCCACGCGGAACTTGTTTCAGGAAGGAATCAAGGCTCTGGAAGATGGCGTGGAAGCAACTCTATGACCGAGCCTGACCCACATGCTGATCCGAAGCAAGAGGACATCGAAGTCTCCGTTCTATTCGACCCGGACCAGAGCCTGCTGCGCTTGGGTATCATTGATCCTCCGGTTCGACCTGGTCTGGTTGGGAACCTCGACCGTTTCGAGTTACTCAAACGAATCGGTGCCGGTGGGATGGGAGTGGTCTATCTAGCCAGGGACAGTGTCTCCGGGCAGCGCGTGGCGGTCAAGGTGTTGAAACCGGACCTGCTGGAGCACGCGGCTACGGTGCGGCACTTTCTGCGGGAAGCCCGGCTTATGCAGGCGTTGTCGCATCCGGGCATTCTTCCGATTATAGAGTTATCCAACAGGCCAAGCGGGCCGTACTTCGCCACGCCACTGATCGAGCCAGGGAGCCTTGCGAGTCACATCCGGACAACTGGGCCACTGGACCACGGCACCGTGAGCGATGTGGCCCTACAAATCGCCGAGGCATTGGACTACTGCCACAAGCGAGGGGTGATCCATCGCGACATCAAACCCGCCAACGTTCTCTTGGATCGTGAAGGACGCGCGTATCTCTGCGACCTCGGTCTCGGTCAATCGCTCACGGATGTGTCCATTACCTACGTCAAGGAGGACAAGCGCGTCGGCACGGCCGCCTATATGGCGCCGGAGATCGTACGCGGCGATGCCGGCGACTCTCGTTGCGACGTTTACTCTTTCGGCGCCATGCTGTACGAGATGCTTACCGGTCAACCGCCGTACAGCGGCCAGACGTTCCATGGAGTTCTTGCCAAGATCCAGGCAGGGCCGCCAGAGCCGATCATGTCGGTCAATCCCAAGGCAGACGGACGCTTGGCGCGCGTAGCCGAAGGCGCCATGGCCAGGGAGTTGCGTGATCGGTACGCAACTATGGCTGATGTCGCGGCTGATATCGAGCGATCGAGGGCCACGCAGGCAGTTCTCGGATCCAAGGGGACCGATAAGCCCAAGGCCATTTTCGTCCGCAAGCTTGGCCTTGCCGGGGTCAGTTTATGCCTTCTGATCGGCACAATCTTCCTGGCTTACTGGACGTGGATGGGGAACAACGATAGCGTGGCTCCGGCCGGTTGGGCCCAACCGGGCGGGAATAGGGCCGGTTGGGCCCAACCGGGCGGGAATAGGCAAGGCTTGAGGGCATATCCGAATGGCAGTCAAGTCCCAACTACGAACCAACTGTTGTTGGAAACATCGCTCGTTGGCACGGTTGTCCTAACTGGAGATGTGGATGGGGATGGCATCCTAGAGACTGTCACGACGTCAGGTGATCAACTTCGCGTCTGCGCCGAGGATTGGTCCATCCAGACACAGGTCACCATGCCGGGTGACGGCCGTGTGACGATGATCGAGGATGTCGATGGGGACGGTGTTGCTGATATCGGAATCGGAGGCATGGGGGATGCCGGAGGACACGTATATTTCTATGACGGAGCCGGAACGCTTCTCCAAACACTTACACGTACTGTAGGCTACGATGGATACATGACACCGATGGGTGTCTTGGATGGCGGCAAGGTTCTGATTGCAGGATACGCTGCTTATTCAAAGGATCCTCGAGGCCTGTATGCCTACGGCTTTGCTGCCGGGACTGAGGTGTGGGGCTATGACTTAGGAGGATTCGGCATACTCCAACCATCGATGGCGGACATCGATGGTGACGGAAAGGATGAATTCACCATCGGCTGGAGTACCGTGGGCAACGGTAATTCCGCCAACGGAACCACGGACAGAGATCTGTACCTGGTGGTCCTTGACGATGACGGCACAAACCTTGTTAGTCAGATATATCCGTCGCCCAGCAACGGAAAAGTGGGACATCTGTTCGTCGATCTGGACCGGAACGGCACGACGGAGGTCCTTGGTATTGAGCGGCATGACCCGACCTATTACCACGGTATAAGCCAAGTTCACCTTTACGATACGGCTGGCAATACGCTCTACTCGTATGACGGTCCCAATGATGAGGCCTGGATGTGGGCGGTCGCCGATACGGATGGTGATGGAAAGGACAATGTGATCGTTGGAGGGCAAACTACGCTGGTGATCCTGGATGAACATCTGAACGATGTCGTTTCTGTGGCGGATGACGGTGAGGTCGAGTTGGCGTGTGATCTAACAGGCGATGGCAACCCGGAAATCGTTACCCGCAATGCCTCCGGGCTCATCCGAGTTTACAACAGTTCACTGGTCCTGCTGGACAGCCTGCAGCTTACGCGAGCCGGCCAAATCGCCGCTAGCGATGTGGATGCTGATGGCGTGGTGGAGTTACTCATTCCAACCAGAAGCGGACAGATTGCGGTAGTTGCGTTCGCAGCAGGCCAGGTCGTATTGGGCGAGGACTTCGAAGCAACCGCCGTCGATAGCTGGCCCGATGGCTGGATCGCTGATGCGAACGCGGTATCGCACCCGAGCAATAGTCGGGTAGTTGCTGATCCGGCGCCGAGCCGGCCGCTCGTGTCACGCGGAAAGGCGAGTCGACCGGATGGCTTGGTCGCGTATTACCCGTTTGATGGTGACGCCAATGACGAGAGCGGAAACGGTAACAACGCCACTGTCCACGGCCCGAAACTCACCAAGGATCGCTTTGGAAGAGCCAACCATGCGTATCTGTTCGACGGGCTTAATGACTATATGGACAGCTTGCCTGCGAGGGACATCCCCTCGGTCAGCACGGTGAGTCTTTGGATTCAGTCCACAGGCAAGGCCGGATCAAACCAAATCTTCGGGAGTATTGAGACTACGGATGGCGGAAAAGATGGCCTTGTGGGGGATTTCGATGGAGATGATCTTAGAACGCGGATGATCTATTACTCATCGAATGTCGGCAGGGGGAACACCGATGGGCCCAATGGCTCTGTGTCACTCGATACTTGGACTCATCTTGCATTCACGGTGGATCCCCTGAGAAATGTCAAGATCTACGCGAATGGTGAATTGGATGCAAATGGGACGTTCTCTGCTCTCCCCACGTCGCATGATAGGGCGTTGATGTTTGGCAAGGGCGCGTATTCAGGGGGCGGCAGCCACTACTTTGGCGGGTACATGGACGACGTTCGCATCTATGAGCGCGCCCTGTCGGCCGCAGAAGTGAAGACGCTCTATGGGAGAGAGTGCTTGACTCCTCCAGCCGGAACTCCCAAGTCACAAGGCGACGAAAAACACCTCACGCTGGATCTCGGCGACGGTGTAGCGATGAAGCTCGTCCACATCCCGGCGGGCAAGTTCACGATGGGTTCGCCGAAGACCGAAACTGGCCGCGACGATGACGAAGGCCCTCAGCGACAGGTGACGATCACCAAGCCGTTCTACATGGGCGTCACGGAGGTGACACAGGCGCAGTGGACGGCTGTGATGAACACGCGGCCGTGGGAGGGACAGAAGGACGCCAAGACCGGCGCGGGCAATGCGGCCAGTTGGATGAGTTGGGACGATGCGACGGCATTCTGCAAGGCGTCATTGAAGAAGACAGGTCGTACGGTCCGCCTTCCCACGGAGGCCGAGTGGGAATACGCCTGTCGCGCGGGTAGGGCGGCAATGTACAGTTTCGGTGATGATTCGTCGAAGCTGGGCGACTATGCGTGGTACAAGGGCAATTCGGATAGTAAGGGCGAGAGGTACGCGCACCCGGTGGGCGTGAAGAAGCCCAACACTTGGGGTCTTTGCGACATGCACGGCAACGCCTACGAATGGTGCGCCGACTGGAATGCCGGTTCGTACGCGAACGCGGATGCTCGCGACCCGAAAGGTCCGGCCACCGGCAAAGCCCGTGTTCTTCGTGGCGGGGCGTGGGTCTACGATCCCGACGGCTGCCGCGCTGCGGGTCGCGGCTGGAACTCCCCCGGCCTCCGCCTCAGCTTTTTTGGTTTTCGGGTGGTGGTCGAATCTGCCCCTGCCGCTCCAGCAACTGTTTCTTTGGCCTTGCCTCCTGAGCCGCAGGATCCTAAGTCAGATCCTCGTACTGAAAAGGCTGTCATTGAGCCGTCAAGTGACTCTAATCGCCGAGCCGGCGAAGCTGATCGTGCCCTGCGCGAACTGGGAAAAGCGCTTCAGAGATTGACCGACACCAAACCCGCGTCGGCCATCCGGCAGCAGGAAGAGACCGCCAAGCCCATGGGAACCCGGAGGGATATGGAGCTTGATCTAGGCAACAAGGTCACGATGAAGCTCGTGCTGATCCCCGCCGGCAAGTTCGTCATGGGCAGCCCGAAGGGCGAGAGGGGCCGCCATGCGAACGAAGGTCCACAGCATGAGGTGACGATGTCCAAGCCCTTCTACATGGGTGTGTATGAGGTGACGCAGGAGCAGTACGCGCAGGTCCTGGGCATGAATCCCAGGTGGTTCAAAGGCGCGAAGAATCCGGTGGAGACGGTTTCGTGGTTTGATGCTGCCGAGTTCTGCGAGAAGCTCTCGCAGAAGACGGGCAAGACCGTCCGCTTGCCCAAAGAAGCACAGTGGGAGTACGCCTGTCGTGCGGGGAGCAAGACCCGGTTCTGCTTTGGGGACGATGACGGCGACTTAGACGGCTATGCATGGTATGCCAGCAACAGCGCCAGCAAGACGCATCCGGTTGGCGGGAAGAAACCGAATGCGTTTGGTCTGTATGACATGCATGGGAATGTATGGGAATGGTGCAGCGACCGGTATGTTTCTTACGCAAATGCGGATAAGCGTGCCCCGGCGAGGCCGGATTGCTGGACCCATTGCGTCCTGCGCGGCGGCAGTTGGTTCCACGATCTGAAGTTCTGCCGGTCTGCCTCCCGTCTCGGACACATTACCCACTGGCCGAGCATCGTCTACATCGGGTTCCGTGTTGTCGTGGACTTGCCGTCCGCTCCATCAAATATTTCTTTGGCGCTTCCGTCGGTCTCGCAGGAGCCTAAGTCAGGCCCCCGTACTGAAAAGTCAAATGACTCTAATCGCCGAGCCGGCGAAGCTGATCGTGCCCTGCGCGAACTGGGAAAATCGCTTCGGGGCTTGACCGGCGCCAAACCCGCGTCGGCCGTAACGATCCCTGGGCCTAAGCGACCGAAGACTCCCTCGACCGCGAAGTCCGACCAAGCCGGGCGCGGACCAGCGAGAGTCCCCTCGAAATCGCACCTTCCCCAGACCCAGCCTACGGTTGCCGGCTCGAGGGCAGGTACCCGTTGGGTTTACAGGGCCGGAAAATGGCAGCGGGCATCTCCGCCCGAAACCAAGTCTCCGCCCGCCAGGCGAGTCTCCGGGGCACCGGCGGTATTGTTACCGGCGACGGTTTCGGACACCTCGGCGGACAGCTTCGGCACGGGTGGCAACCAATTCAAGATCGACTTCGTGACGATCTCGGGCAGCACGAACCCCACCAGCGGGATTCCTGGACGCGGCAAGTTTATTTTTGCCGGCGTCAACAACGACTACCGCATGGGCACGTACGAAATCACCAATGACCAGTGGCACAAGTTTGTCGCCAGCCTGGGTATTCCGGTAACGGGCGACCCGTTGTCTGCGTATGACTACCGCCCCGACTGGACGGGCGCGAACGTGCCGGTCAACAAAGTGAGCTGGCATCAGGCGGCGCAGTTCGTCAACTGGCTCAACACAAGCACAGGGCATCATGCAGCGTACAATTTCACCGGCACGCAGGGCACGGGGGACTACACGCTGGCCACTTGGAACGCCGAGGAAGCCGACAACGGCACAAACCTTTACCGCCACAAGGACGCATTCTACTACTTGCCTACGGAGAATGAGTGGGTCAAAGCGGCTTACTGGAACGGCACGACACTCCAGACCTACGCGAACGCGTCGCCTGACGACCTTGTTTCCGGCGTGCCGGACCCTACGAAATGGAACTACGGACCTTCTGCCGGGAGCGGAGTTTGGGATGTGGGCAGCGGCATCCAGGAACTCAACGGCACCTATGACATGATGGGCAATATCTCTGATTTGCTGGAGAGCCCTAACGACGTCACCAACTACGCCCCCACTTCCTATCGCGTGCGGCGTGGCGGGTCCCTCGGCTTCGTCGCCCGCGGCCTCGCATCCTCCCATCGGGGATGGTACGCCCCGCTCACCAGCGCCAAGATCCACATCGGCTGGGTCGGGTTCCGTGTCGCCTCCGAAGTCCCCGCTGACCGCGCTGGCCGCCACCGGGAGCGAGCGATGCCCCCTGTCGACAAGACCCCTCGGTTCGACTGGTGGCTGCTGTTGGCAGCAGTGGGAGTGCTGGTGGTCCTGGCTCTCGGCGTGGCGGCGATGTTCCGGCGGCGACGACCCACGTAGGAAACAACCCGCTCGCGTCAGGCCGCGGAGCGAGCGCGTCTGGGAAGCCAAATAGGGCTATCCTTCTCGACACGGGTTGAGAGCTGGATTCCAGCCGAGCCGGAGTAACGATTCAACAAGCTGTTCACCAGGGCGTTCCGTGGTTGCCGCCCGGGATCGAGAGTGTATTCCAGGTTGCATTTGAACGTGTACAGGCAGTAGGAACCCGACAGCAACCTGCGGCACGGCACCTGAAGGCGGCCGGGATTCGAATCGACATCACAACGACAACCGCGCCGAGAAGCCACATATACCCGGCTGTTGTCCATGAGTTGGAGGCTTACACCAGACCATTTGAGGCCATGACTGCTAAGCAGTCGCCGTAATTCACCTCTGTCTTTATGCACTCACCGTTGTCGGTTCGGCGGAAGTAGTTTATAATGGTCGTACGCGGGTAGGTTGGGTTTGGCCTTTCTATTGGCCGGCATCTAACGTTGTCGGCTCAGGATCGGAACCTGGGTGATCTTCGGAGTCGCCATGATGCCGATGATGTTTCGTACGCACCACAGGGAGAGTCTAGGGACTTCTCTTTTAACCGAGATTTTCGAGGGCAATGCGTTTGGACGAGACCAGTGATATTGCCGGCCCGGAGCCGATGCAGAATCCAGACGATCCTCACACGATCCTGGGCCTGACTGTCGACGCTTCCCTGCAGGAGGTGCGTGCGGCATACGAGAGTTCCGTGCTCAAGTGCTACGGGGAGTATTCCAAGGGCGACTTGGTGGCGGTTCGGGAAAGGCTGCGGCTGCTGCACGAAGCCTACGTTGCTGCCCTGATGTCGTCGGCGTTGAGGCGGCGATCGAGCCGCGACCCGTTGGGGCCGCCTGATCTGGCCCTTATAGAGTTGGCCCGGCTGGAGGCACGCGCCGTGCAGGGCGACGGCGACAAGGGGCGAGCCCTTGACGAGCCGGCGATCCTGCGACCTGTCAACGTAGAGAGCTCGGGCAGCCCAAGCACTGCCGACCGCACGCCGGAGAGCCGGCCCGTGAAACCGCGGGGGCTCGGCGTTCAAGAGAACACTCTTGCGGAATCTGATCCGGCTAAGCGGCGCGCGGCCTTCACGGCAGTCTACATACTCTGAGTGCTCTCGCTGGGGCTGCTGGTCGCTTCGATTTGGGCCTGGTGGCGAACGCTGGGGATGGCGTCTCAGTTCTTCCGCGAAGGGTCGATCGAACTGGCCCGGGTGACGAACGTTTCGCCGATCGACAAGCTGCTGCGGCTCGACATTTCGACGATGTCGGCCCTGATCCTGTTTCTCCTGGCGTTAAGCGTGCTTCTGGGCACGTCGAATCTGATAGCGAAACGCCTGTGGCATTCTTCATGGAAGGATTTTGCGTCGCACCGATACTCGGACCGTCTCATCCCTGAGAAGTTCGGCGCAGTAGCGGTTCGTCTCGGGCTGATCGGCACACTGCTGAGCTTCGCTTTGGTGGCGATGGTAATCTCCCCGAAGCAGACGAAGGATGATCCCTCGCTGCGGCGTGCGGATATCGCGGCGGCCACCCATACCTTCGCGGGTAGCCGGCCTACCTCATCGCCCGCCAGTGGGGCCTGGAGCCGCCTGGGCATCAGCGACCAGTCTCCGGCAAGCCGCACCTCATCCGGCGTGTTCCTGCTGCTGTGTGCTTCGCTCTACAGCACGTTGGTCGGATGCTGCGTAGGGTACATGGTAGCACCGGTGATCAGCGGCATCGGCGCCTTGGCTGCCGGGCAGGTAGAGTCGCCCGAGGACGAAATCCTGATCGCTCAGGGGGAGTATGCCAAGCGTCTGCGTGATTCGACGTTCGAACTGTCGCTGCTGACCGAGCAGGCCGCCACCGTTCGCCTTATGACGGAGGATCTAGCCGGATGCCGCGGCGTTTTCCAGGAGTCCACGGAGCATCTCGGACTCGTGCGCCGGGAGATGGAGTTGGCCATTGAGGGCCTGAAGGAGACGCGGCAAATCCGGGAGTCCATCGAGACAGCGTCGGCTGGACTACAGAGCACATGCGCCGCCATTGGCATGGCGTCGGAACAGTACAAGAAACAGGTCGAGCAGTCAGAAGCCACCAATATGAGGCTGCAGGAGACCGCCGAGACGGCCGTTCGTGAAAGCACGAACGCGATGGGTGAACTCAAGGCTCTGGCTGACGCCGTACGGAAGGACGCGATCGAACCTTCGGGGCGACTGGTCGGTTCAGTGCTTGCGATGGTCGGCAGTCTGAAGGAGAGCGTCAGTGCCATATTCAGCGTCCTCCGCCGCCAGCAAAGCCTGACCGAGGAGTCGGCCGAACACATCGCCGCCTGCGCGAATCCCATCGGGGTGGCAACGTCGCAGATGGCGAAGGCGGCAGAGGAGCTTCTCCGCCTGGCCCGGAAGGGCCGTGGAGGAAGACGGGCGCGGCGCGCTAAGGAGGCGCCCTCCAGCGAGGTGCCTGCCGCGACTCTGCTCAAGGCTCTGGCTGAATTCCAAGACTGCGTCGAAGTCCTCCAGACCCAACAGGAGGAGGTCCTGACCGAGACGACGAACATCGAGAGGAATGGAGAGTCGGCCAATAGGACTGTCATTCGTACGGCAGAGAGCCTTCAGAGGCTCTCGGAAAGGGACGTCCGCTCAGGTACGCCCAGGAGAAAGGGCTTTTGGCGGCGACTTTTCGGATGGCTGCGTTGAGCGGGGTGACTCGCAGAGGTAGCGTGCATGTTCAGCGGAAAGACTAATAGCGGACGGCGGACTCGGGGCGAGTCGATCACCCCGGAGGAGGTCCTGTTGCAGGTCAGTCTGGCCTTCACGATTATCCTAGGCTTCCTGCTGTCCGACGAGAGCGCCTTCAGCAGTGCGATCGGCCAGCGCCTCCGACGGGCTGAGGCGGTTTACGTAGAACTGGTCGGATCGTCCAAGGATGTTATTCTAGGCGAGGCAGACCGGGCCATAGGGATGGCGGACCGGATGAGGCTGCTCAACGCCTGGTTGAAGGTTCGCGCCGCACACCCGCTGTTCCTCAGAGTTCAGCTGTTCGGCGGGCCTGGTGGCCTGATGAAGCACATGTCTCCGAGGGATCTGCTTTCAAACGCGGACTTCATTTACATGCGAGACCGCGTGGACGTGTTCTTCGGCGGGACGGCCAGTTCGGACGAGCCGGCCGACGAATTGGCCGACGAGATCGCCAGGTGCGTCGTGAAGTCTGTTGCCGAAGCCGGGTTTGACATGCCCGACTGGAAGGACGAGGTGCCGCTGTGGCTCCGAAACGCCCAGTCGCGAAAAGCTATGGAGTTGCTGGACAATCACGGCAGGACCCGAGCAGGCGTGGCATCGAGGGAGAACCTGCAATTCCTGGCCGAGGAGATTCAGTCGGATTTCGTATCGCTGCGGCGCGGTGCAGCTCGCGTGCAGCTCAAGGCCGTCATGAGCATGTCAACGGCCAGGATGTCCCGGAAAATAGCGCCGGGCGTTTCGTCTGATATAGAGCGGGCGTTGGCCGGCCTGCTGGACGAGTTGGACGCGGACCTGAAACTCCTGCCGGAGGTCAGACAGCAACTCGAGTTGGCTCGCTAGCCCATCGATGCGCAGCGCTTGCTGCAGTGGCGCTAGTGGTACGGCAGATCAACTGCCGGCGAAGGAAAATCTGGAGGCAGTCAACATGCGGATAAGAAATCGCTGCCCCTTCATCGCGATGATAATTCTGGTTTCTTGGCCGTTGGGTATCTTGCACGCCGAAGACGGTCAGGTCGATATTAAACGTGAGGCCCAGGAGGCCATCCACCGGCTGGCCGCAATCCAGTCGATAGTGAAGTTCATCCAATCCGACGACCTGCTGCGGATTCCTCCAAGCTTACTGGCTTCGGATATCCTCGCCCATCTCTCCGAACACCGCAGCGACGATGGAGCCGTCGCCGAGAAGTTGCTTACGGAGGTGGCTAACCGGCGGCTGGGCGAGCATGTGGCGACTGTCAGCCTGAAGGTGGACCCCAAGGGCGCTATGGGAATCCGTAACTGGCTGGACAAGCAGTTGACCTCGCCGTTGCCGGGGCAGGCGGAGAGCCTTCAGGACCAGGCAAGTCGCCGTGTCGTCGCGGATCTGGCACGGGGCGGCAGCATCCTCCGGGCTGCGTATCGCCTGGCCCGGGAGGAGACGGCCAACGGGCAGGTGCGGGAAGCCTTGTCCCGTCTGGTCAAGGACACCAGCAAGATCGCTCCCTCGGAGAAGGCGATCATCCAGGCACACTTGAGCGCCGAGCAACGCGCCGAGGTAGAGCGGGCCACACTGACGCGTCTGCTGGGCCGAAAACAGGGCGATTGGCTGTCGGAGGCGGAGGATCGCCTCCGGAAGACAGCTGCTAAACTGGTCGATTTGGGACTGGAGCAATACAGAGAGCAGGTGAAGGTCTTGCAGGAAGCCAAGGTGGCCTGCTTCACGCCCGAGGGCATCCGCAAGGAACTTACCGGCGCGGTGGAGAAGAGCCTGGCGGCCGCACCGACTCCTCCCCGGGGCGTGAGGAGATACGGCCCCTTCTTCAAGCACGGCGACACGATGGTTTCCGATGAAACCGCCCGGCGCGTCGGGCGGAATGTCGGCAGCGTCCTGGCGAGCATGCCGGGACAGATACCCGAGGATACCGCCAGGCTGATGCTCGAGAGAATTCAGCAGGCCCCGAAGGAGCATAACGACCCCGCAGATAGCCTTCGGACGTTTGAGTCGAAGATGATAGAGGAGGTCAAGGGCCGGGTGGCGGAGGTCTATCACCAAAGGGCCGTCCAGGCGAAACAATCGGGTGACACTCAGGAGAGACTGGCTGGATTGGCGGGGAAGGTGCTCGAGGAGTTGGTGAGGAGGAACTCACCGTGCCAGCGCCGGTGGCTTGCGCTCTACAACCCAATGGCAGCTGAACTCAAAGGCGTCCACTCCAAGATACGAAAGGATCTGGTTGAGAAACAGGTCGGCTTGTACTGCCCTGATCTGCTGACCGACCGCTGGCGGCCGCTGGAAGCGACCGCTCAAGAGAACCCGCCCGAGGATATTTCCCGGGAGAGCCTTAAGAAGCTGCCCGTCTGGGTTAAACCGCCTCCTGCCTATGAGCTGCTGTTGGCGGAGACGTGGGCTCGCCTTCTTTCCAAGGCCGGGGATCGGCTCAGACTGTGTTGGGAGGCAATGGCTGGCCAAGAGAAGTCTGTGACCGCGATGAAGCCGGCCATTGAAGCCGGCATCCGCAGGTCCGGTCAGTGGGACGTGGTGGCGTGGCGACAGCGATACAAGGACGAAGCAACGAGGAATTGGCGCGCCGCATCAGACCGCACCCAGGCCGGTGAGGCATATCCAGACCTCTTAGTGCAGTCCACCCAACTCCTGAACGGTATCATCGACGAGGTCCTGGGCACTGAAGTCGGTGATGAACAACGTGAACTCGTCTTTCGCTGTCGTCCGCAGGTGCAGAAGGAGGTGGACGCCCAGATCAACCACAGCGTCAGACCCAAGTTCGGCGCGGTTCTCGCCATGTACAGGAAAACTGTGATGGCGAACTGGAAGCGGCATCCGCTCTTCAATAGAAGCCCCGGGTTGCTGAGGGTGGCGGAAGAGGCAATGAAGGCTGCTGCGTCTGAGATCGTCAGGCCCCAACGGCAGATCACCGTCACCCCTCCGCCCATCCGCCCGGAGCAGCCATCGCCTGTCGACGTGCCACGGCCATCTCCCGTATTGCCTCCAATCTCAGTAACCCAGCCGAAGGTTGACAGATCGCCTCTAATCTCGGGAACCCGACCGAAGGTTGACAGATCGCCTCCATGGGCTGGGACTCCCAGTTCCAGATGGGAATCCGGACGGCACAGTGGCGAGACCCGTGGGTCGCGGGCGCCGCTGCCAGGCGGCGTGGGCGAACATCCCGACGGCTCTACCGAGCCGCCGGGGCAGGCCGTGGGGACAGGCGGCTCCGCCGCGGAGAAACAGACGGGTCACGGACCCCACGGCGGCACGGAGAGCGGTGGCGGAACGGGCATAGATGGAATCCTCATTCCCTTCTGGTTGGTGGGTATCGGCGTGCCCCTCTGGTTGTTGCTGACGATTCTCCTGTCTATTGCCACGGTGGCCATCTCAAGGCGGCGGAGGTCCCGCGAGCTGAATATGATTGACCGGAACCTCGCGTCCCTGGTTGCCCGTTGTGGCAGCGCCAGGGCTGCATCGGCGCTGCTCGCCCAGATGGAACTGGCGCAGCGGATGTTGGGAGAGTATCAAACGGACCGGCCGGTGGAGACGCTCGCGGACCTGCGACAGTGCAGCCGACAACTGATTGAGCGGGTCCGGGCCGGATGGCGTCATCATTCCGAGGCCGCGTCCCTGCCGGACCTGGCAATGGAGATACAACAGATGCTTGTTGGCGGCGTTCTTACCTTTGCCATGTTCAGTGAGGTAGCGGGCGCCAATTCAAGCTAGTGTAGCATCAGTCTTGATTGTATTGGTGAGGCCTGTTTGGCCGATCTCGCCAGCAAAGGCGTACATATGCCGGCCCGCGCTTTGGGCGAATATGGTGGAATCGATATGTCGAAGGTTGTGTGCCCATACTGCAGGACTCACTTGAGGATTCCTCTGCTTGCCAGGGCTTCCAAGGTCAGGTGTCCGGACTGCGGGAACACATTTGCCAGGAAACTCGGCCGAAAGCTCGTAAGCGTGATGGACCAGGACCATCGCAGGCTTTCCCATCGAGCAAGAATCGCCATACACTCAGCCTGGGTAGCTCTGCTCGTCAGCGTGGCCTTGTGTCTTGTCGCTTACTCCTGGTCCGGCGGCACGGGGGACAATGCCGATCGCCGCAAAGGCCCTCCCGGCGCGGGGCGGAACGTGGATATGCAGTCCACCAAGGTCGAGCTTTCGTCGGAGGAGCTATTTGCCACCGCTTCGCCTGCAGTGGCGTCCGTTATTGTCACCGACCGCACGTTCAACACATTCAGCCGGGGATCCGGGTTCTTCGTCAGTCCGCGCGGGTTGCTTATCACCAACTATCACGTGATCGACGATGCCGCCTTCGCTTGCGTCTTGATGGCGGACGGGACGGTGAAACCGGTGATCGGCTTGCTTGCCGGAGATCCCGAAGCCGACGTGGCCTTGCTGGCAGTGCGCGGCGAGAATCTGCCCTTTCTCGGCTTCAGCCGCGACGGCGAGCCGAAGCCCGGGGTGCGAGTGTACGCCCTGGGAAGCCCCCAGGGGCTGCGGAACACCCTGAGTGAGGGGATAGTCAGCGGGCTGCGGCATTGGCGCGGCCAGGATCGCATCCAGGTTACCACCGCTATCAGCCGCGGTTCCAGTGGGGGACCTTTGCTTAATTCCAAGGCCGAGGTGGTAGGCGTCATCTGTGCGACCAGCAGGAGAGGTCAGCTTCTCAACTTCGCCGGTCCCGGCCGGGGAGGCGACGGACCTGCTTCAGGCCCCCAATCAGGCCTGCAAGCCGCTGCCGAAATCAGGCTTCGAGCGGATGGAAGACGGCGAGAACATCACACAAGCCCTCGCCGCCCTAACACAGAAAGAGTTTAAGCGTGCGGTTGAGTTGCTGGGCGAGGGGCGAAAGCCTTTGCTTAGCAAGGATGAACTGGCGCTGACAAGGGGGGAGATATACCTGATTGGTGGTGATTATGAGTCGGCGTTGGCCCAGTTCAAATCCGTTGCCGACGCCTTGCCCCAGTCCCCTCAGGCTTGCGCCGGCATGGGCAAGTTGCATGCCTTGAAGGGCGATTGGCCTCAAGCGTCGAAGGAGTATCGTAAAGCCATTGACCTTGGGGACAAATCACCCGGCACGTACCTCGCAGCGGCAAAGGCTTTTGCCAAAGCAAGAAGGTACGCCGATGCCGTCCGTACACTTCGGATGGTAATCGACCAGGATAACTACGGCTATTACGCAGTTCGGGCCCGTGAGCTGTTGAAGACCATACCGGAAAAGTACAAGTAACGGCCGGTGGCGCTCGGGGATGAATCCAAGCAATGTCTGTGTGGTTGACGCTGTGGGGAAGTGGAAGGCGGCCCGGCAGGCGAGGACTAACCCTAGGCCGAATTGACCTTTAGAATCCGGATCGCACGTCAACAGCAAAGTGACTCATAGGGAAATCGCGACTCAAATGAACCACCACTGCCTTCGAACTGCTCAAGCTTGCGGCCGGGAGGGTCTAAAGCGTCGAGCAGGCCAAGGCAAATAGGCTTTCCTATCATTTGATCGCATGCTCTGGCTTCGTAATGCGGAGGCGGCGGTCTCGAAGAAACCGGCCTCCGCGCACGCGGAGGGACTGGATCAATGTGTGCTCAGTGCTGCGAGGGCTCAGCTACATGAAGGCGCCGGTTTGAAAATGCGGTGGATTCGCCGGCGAACCAGCGTCATGTTGCGGAGATTGGGGAGCACATTTTCGGAACGTTCCGAAAGTGTTCAGCTGCTTGACGGGTGCGCCGATGCGGATGCGTTTACGCGCAGGCCAGCCAAGACTGGTCGGTCATTGCGAATCCCTAAGGCCAGTTCTCTGATAGCTAACAGAAGGTCGAGCGATTGGGTCGTCCTGCCTGTG
>CAZMBZ010000056.1:0-19899 GCA_964564285.1 uncultured Planctomycetaceae bacterium
ATCGCATACGTGACGTATTCGCTGGGCAACAAGGGCCACTGGGCAGTGCTGGGACTGCTGGGCGTGGCGGTTGTCCTGGCGGCGTTCAAAGCCCTGCCGGCGGCGATGCGGGCAATTCGTCGCCCCGCCACCAACGCTCGCGGCGATTGAGTGTCCAATAATCGAAAGGACGTCGGCCTTGCCACAAGGCCCACGAAACGTACACAATGGATAGCATGAATAAACGCAGGAACGACATAATAACAATCAAACGCGTTTGTAGTGACGTTGTAAGACGATATCCCTCAAACTTCGCAAACGGGGGATATGCCCTTACGGGCACACTACGAACGGGAACCATTGCGTTTGTAGCGATTGCGACCTTGGTCTTGTCGGCTTACCCCGCGGCCGGAGCGGGCACCACCCCCACCACCATCACCACGGCATCCGCCCCGGCCCCGACTGCGGGGGCAGCGGAGATGAAGATTCTCCGCGACCTCGAGGCAGCCGGCGATAAGTACCACACGATCAAGGGCGACCTGGACTACCAGATCGTCAACCCGGTGCTGGGCGACAGCGAGCGGCGCACCGGCTGGGTCGCATACAGCAAAGGCGACACCAAGACGCCAACGCGGTTCCGCGTGAGTTTCGAGACACTCAAGCTCGGTGCCGGCGCCAAGACCAGGGAGAAGGTCGATTACGCCTTCGACGGCCAGTGGCTTACTGTGGCCAAGCACAAGATTAAGAACATCGCCCTATACCAGCTCGCCGCCGAGGGCGAGAAGGTCGAGGCCCTGAAAATCGGCAAGGGTCCGTTCCCCCTGCCGTTTGGCCAGAGCGCCGCCGAAATGGTCAAGTACTTCAAGCCCACTACTCGCCCGCCGGTCGAAAGCGACCCCAAAAACACGATCTACCTGCGGCTGACCACGCGCCCCGAGCACCTCAGGGACCTGCCCACCACGCGGATGGAAATGTGGATCGACGCCAAGACCAACCTGCCCGTAAAACTCAAGAGCCGCGATAAGAACCGCAACACCACAACCGTGATGTTCAAGAAAATCCAGACCAACAAGGCCGTCGATAAAAAGGTCTTCCGCGTGCCGCGACCAATCGGCTACGAGGTGATCCGGCAACCCCTCAGCAAAGCCCGGACCGTCGCCCCATGACAGACGACGCTCCACAAGACAGGCTCCTGAACTGGGCGCGACGGATCGAGTCCCTCGCCGCCACCGGACTGCACTACACCGAGAACCCCTACGACGCGCAGCGCTATGAATACCTGCGCGACGTCGCAGCCGAGATGTTCGCGCACCTCGCCGACACCGACATCGAGGCCGTCCGCGGCACGCTCACCGGCGAGTTTGGCCCGGGCACTCCCAAGCTCGTGGTCCGGGCGGCAGTGTTCAAAGACGATCGCATCCTGCTCGTTCGCGAAAGCGCCGACAACGCCTGGGCCATGCCCGGCGGCTGGGCCGAGATAAACGAACCGCCAAGCCGCGCCGTGCAACGCGAGGTCTTCGAGGAAACAGGCTACGACGTCCGCGCCGAGCGGTTGTTCTACCTTCAAGACCCGATGAGCAAATCCGCCAAGGCAGACCATCCGTTCCACATCTACACGATCTTCTTCCTCTGCAAGCTTCTCGGGGGCCAACCGACCACAAGCCTGGAAACCACCGAAGTGGGTTTCTTCGCCGAAGATGCCCTGCCCCCGCTGAGCTTGTCAAGAAACACGTACGAAGAACTAGCCAAAGCCTTCGCCGCCGGCCGAAACCCGAACCGCCCGGCATGCTTTGATTGACGCTCCCGCCCAGAGCGTTTTGGTCGGCATGAGGGCCTGCCATTGGCTGGGCACCCCCCCCCTGCCGACAGGAAAGAATGCTTGCGGATATCGTGATTGGCGATAGACTTGCCAAAAAGGTCGATGGTCCCGGTGTACCGATACCGGCGCCGGTCAACGGATGGGCTGCAGCGGGCTCGAGTGCGACAGGAAGGTCGGAAGATACCTATGACCGAAGATCAGCATTCCCAGGACTCACCTCCCGCGTCGGATGCCCCGTTCGTTCGTCCGTATCCGGCGATGGTGAGCGTGGTGCTCCCCGCATACAACGAGGAGGGCAATGTCTCGCTGATCGCCGAGAAGATCGCCGACGTGCTCAAGCCGGGCGGCGCCTACGAGCTAATCTTCGTCGACGACGGCAGCACGGACGGGACGATGGCGCAGATCGAGGCGGCGATGGCGAAAGACCCCGCCGTGGTGATCGTGAGCTTCTCCCGCAACTTCGGGCACCAGTGCGCGTTGGCGGCAGGCCTTCGCTATGCCCAAGGCGACGTGGTGATCATGATGGACTCGGATATGCAGCACCCCCCATCGCTGCTGCCGAAACTCATCGAGCAGTGGCGGTCCGGCTATAACGTGGTCCAGACCCGCCGCGTCGACGCCGAGGAAACCCCCGCCGTCAAGCGGCTGACGTCGCGGATGTTCTACCGCGTGTTCAGCAAGCTATGCGGGATCCGCATCGACCCGGGCATGGCGGATTTCCGCTTGCTGGACCGGGTGATCGTCGCCGAACTCAACGAGATGAAGGAAGGGCAACTATTCCTCCGCGGGTTGCTGGCCTGGATGGGATACCGGCGGGCGGTGGTGGAGTTTGAGGTCGGCCGGCGGTACACGGGGCAAACCAAGTACACCATGCGGAAGATGCTCGCCTTCGCCAAGAACGGCCTGCTGTCGTTTTCGCCCCTGCCCTTGCGAATCTCCATCGTCGTGGGCGTGATCACCGCGGGACTCAGCCTGCTGGAACTGCTCTACGCCTTGATCATGTACCTTGCCGGCCGGACCATGGAGGGATGGACCAGCACGATAATCGTCATATCCCTGATGTTCGCCGTGCTGTTCCTGCTGATCGGACTTCAGGGCGAGTACATCCTCCGGATTTATGAACGCGTGCAGTCTCGCCCGTCGTTCCTGGTCGAACGCGTCGTCCGCAGGGCAAAGGACGAGGACGACGAGCCGCAAGAAGAGGACGACAAGTGAGGGCCGAGCCGACCGGCCGCCAAGGCGCCCGCGATGGGGCGGACAGGTCAATAATGAGCGAACAGACGGACAAGCCCGCCAACCGTCGCGGCGATCTGCTGGCGGTGGCGCTGATGGCGGTGATGACGCTGGTGGTGTTCTGGCAGGCGTTGGTCCAGCCGGACCAGATGCTTCGCGAGGACGCCGCGCACTTCTACCAGCCGTACTACACCTACGCCACCGCCGAGGTGCAAGCGGGACGATTCCCGTTGTGGAACCCGTACACGAAAATGGGCGTGCCCTTCCACGCCAGCCTCCAGCCATCGCTGCTGTACCCGCTGCGCTGGCCGATGTTCTTCATGGACTACGTGCCGGGGTTCGTCTCGACGATGATGCTCCACTACTTCCTGACGGCCGTAGCGGCATACCTTCTGCTGCGAGTCGCCGTCGGAGTGGGGCCGTTGGCGGGGCTGATCGGCGCGATGAGCGTGGCGTTCGGCGGGTTCTCGATGGGGCACATGACTCACACGACGTACTTCCTTAGCTACCCCTGGTTCCTCGGGTGCATCCTGTGTCTATGGCTGGCCGTGGAGCGGAGGCGATGGCTCTGGACGGTGGCGGCCGGCGGGTGCGTGGGACTGATGGGGCTGGTCGGCTCGGTACACCTGTTCCTGCTGCTGGGCGTGCTGCTGGGCACATACGTGCTCTACCAGACGATCGTCGCGGCAGCCGCTTCCTTCCGCGAGTGGAAGGACCGCAAGCTCTTCGCGTGGAAACCCATCGTCAATCCGGCGGCAATGACGCTGGCGGCGCTGGTGTTGGGCGGGGCCATCAGCGCCGCCCAGATGCTCCCGGCCTACTCGCTGAGCAAACGCTCCTCCCGGCAGGAGGCCAAGTGGGAGTTCATAACTCGCGCCAGCGCCCATCCGGCCCGCAACAGCCTTCAACTGGTCGCCCCGTTCTATTACGGCAACTGTCGCCTGGGCTACTACGGCGAGTACATGTACCATGGAGCTGCCCACTACACGGGCATTGTCGTGCTGATGGGCGCGGTGGTGTCGCTGGTGTGGGTCCGGCGTGATCGGAAGCTTAGGTTCTGGGTCGTGCTGGCCGTCGTGGGCTTCCTGGTCGGCGCGGGCAAGTACCTGCCCCTCTACCGGTTCCTCTACGACTACGTGCCGATCTTCTCCAAGCTGCGCAACCCCACGCGGATCTTCTGGCTGGCAGACCTGGCCATCGCGGCGCTCGGGGCGGTGGGGATCGACCGGGCTCTGTCGGCCGGGCTGAACAAGGACAAACGCACGCCCGTCCGATGGCTGAGCGTCGCTTCCGGCGGGGTGATCGTGGTCGTCCTGGCCGGGGCGCTGCTGTCGCTGGCCTACTACGCGGGACATCCGGAGGAGTTAGTGGCGTGGCTTAAGACCACCGACTTCAACTGGTCGATGAACATCCGCGCCGCCCAGAGCATGCCCGCCGCCGTGATGCATGACTACGACCCGGCGACGTGGGTGTCGGTGGCCGCGATTGTCGCCAGTGTGGGCGTTTTCGTGGCGATGGTATGGCGCGGCAAGGCAGTGGGCAAGATCGGGGGGGCGATCCTGGTAGCCGTTGTCGCGGCCGACCTGGTGGCCCTGTCGTTCGGGATGATCATGTACGAGGACCGCTGGAAGATCCTCAATGAGACTCCTCCGCGGGTCAAGTGGCTCCAGGAGAACCTGGGCCAGCAGCGTTATGCCGTGATACCGGGCCCGCCGAACGTTTGGCCGCAAGACGAGCAGATCGTCCGCGCCCGCAGCGTGCAGTTCGGCCTGCGGAACACCGGGGGCAAGGCCGAGGGGATTATCGACTCCCTGCCTCGCCTGCGATACGTGGGGCTGCTCTCGCGGTATTCGCCGATGGCGACGCTCAGCGGCACGAAATACGTCTTTGTCTTGGCCCAATTCACCGACGCGCAGATCCGGAAAACCTACCCGGAGGCGCAGTTCAAGAAAGTCTTTGAGGACGAGCGGTTCAGGGCCTACGAAAACACCAAGGTCCTGCCGATGGCGTATTTCGTCCGGCAGGTGGTGTCCGTTCCGGATTCCGACGGGGCGCTCCGGACGCTGTTGTCGGGGCAAGTGCCCCTGGACCGGGCCGCGACCGTCCTGGGTCCGGCACCGTCGGAAACGCAGTCGTCCATGGCGACGGCCGCCCGCGTGGTGGACATCCGCACCGTGCCCGGCCGCTGGGAGATCGACACCGACAGCGATGCGGTGGCCCAACTGGTGCTCCTGGAAGGATTCGACACCGGTTGGCGGGCGACCATCAGCGGCGCCGACGCGAAGATATATCAGACCAACGACCAGGTCATGTCCGTCGCCGTGCCGGCCGGTAAGCAGACAGTCGTCTTCGAATACGCCCCGGCCGAGTTCCGCCAAGGCGTGATGCTGAGCATCGCCGGTCTGCTGCTGGCCGGAGCAATCCCCCTGGCCGGTTGGGTCTGGCGCCGCCGCCGGGCCAGCGTGCCGACCGAGGGCGAACCGGGCGAGATCGCCTCGCCCAAGCCCTCCACCGGCCGCGCCGGAAGGAAGCGGTCAAGATGATCTTTTCGCCTAGTTGGGAAAGGACGCGATGAGCAAGAAGAAATCGTACAAGAAGCTGCTGAAGCCCGAAGCGGGCCTCTTCGATAGGCGGTACTGGCTCTTCGCGGTCGGCTTGGCGCTGTTGCTGGTGCTGATCCAGGGCCACGCCATCACTCGCCCCATCAACGGCCTGCACAGTTGGGGCGAGGCCCACGGTGCGTGGTGTGCGCGCGTCCATGTCACCTACGGTCTGGGTTACACGGGCGGTTTCACGACGTGGGCTGTTGGCGACCCTCCGCAGCAGCCGCCGAGGCGATACCTGGACCACCCGCAGTTGGGCGTTCTGACGACGACGGCATTCATGGCAGTTTTCGGCGTGAATGACTGGAGCACGCGAATAGGGCGGATATTTTTCTCGGTCGCAACACTACTGATTCTCCTGATGATATTGCGGGGGCTGAAGTCGCTGGACGCGAAGACGTCGTTGCTGGCCGGGCTGTTCGCGGTCCTTTTTCCCATCTCGGGCTACTTTGGAGTCGGCTCTTTTGAGAGCCCTCTGGGGCTGTTCGGAGTCTGGTGCTATCTGGTGATCATCGGCCGAATGCAGAACACCGAACGGAGGTGGTGGCATCTGCCGGCGCTCGGCATGTCGCTGTTCCTCTCAATCCAGATGAGTTGGGGGGGGTTCTTCTATGCTCTTGCGATCGGCGTCCATTACGTGGCCCGGTGCGTCTGGCGGCGCAGTTGGCCGCAATGGTGGCTCTTGGCGGTGCTTGTCGTGGCGCCCTTGGCAAGCGTGGGAACGGTGATGGCGGCCCTGGCCATGGCGCGGGGCGGGGACATAGGTGCTCTTCTGGAGATATACAAGTGGCGCACGACGGCTCAGGCGACCAGCAGCCAGGGAGTGAGTTTCGACTGGGTCGCCTGGTTTGGCAGACTCGGCGTACTGTCGGTCCTCAACTTCACCTGGATAGCCCTGGCGCTGGGGCTGGGGCACTGCGTTTATCATTGCGTGGCATGGGTGCGCCAACTGGTCCTTCGCAAGACTGCCGACAAGGGCGCCACGTTCCCCAGGGCGAATCCCTTGTTCTGGCTGTTGCTGCTGACACCTTTGGCACAACTGTTCCTGCTGAAGGGCGCGATGTGGCATCACCATTACTGGC
This sequence comes from uncultured Planctomycetaceae bacterium, assembly GCA_964564285.1. GTDB lineage: Bacteria > Planctomycetota > Phycisphaerae > SM23-33 > SM23-33 > JAUWQU01. The sequence continues at coordinate 6,717 of CAZMBZ010000056.1, forward strand.
TTCGGCCGATTACGCCCCTGCTATCTGTCGCAGCCGCATGCGCCGTGATGGGGCTCTGGGATCTGCTGCGAAAGCTCAACGTGGCGCTCGCCGGGGCGATGGTGGGTCTAACCCTTGTCTTATTCGCCCTCCAGGCCGCCAAGGGCACGAAGTACTACTACGATATCGTCCAGCATCCCCTGCCGAAAATCCAGATGCTCCAACGCCTGCGTGACGCGATCCCGCCTGACAAGGCCCTGCTGAGTTTCCAGAGCTTTGTCGTCCAGGACAATCCCGCCAAGGGCAGCCACTACCGCCCGCAAATCGCTTGGTATCTCGATCGTAGGATCGTCCCGAGCAACAGCCTCCAGGACATCCTTGCCAAAGCCGCCACTGGACGCTTTCCAAGGTATCTTGTTCCGGCGGTCCAGCAGTTGGCACCGCTGATCAACGAATTGGCCAGGCAGTATCCGATCGTAGAGCAGGTTCCCGGGGTCGCGCGCGTGGATGGGATCCCCCTGGACCCGAGCATGCCGATGAATCGAGGTAGTCTGCCGTATCTGGTCTTCGATCTGACCCGACCGAAGCGTTAATCGTCCTCGGAAGGCTCGCGCGGATTTTCAGCACGTGGGACATCGCGGCCGATGAGCCACAGGATGGCCAAATAAACTCCATCTGCCGTCCGCCATACACCCAAGCCCACTCGCCGCGAGGACGATTCTAAGCGGTCTCAGGTTACGAATCATCGCATCATGGACGGCGGTCTCGTACAATCACGCTATGCGGGATTACTACGAATCGCGGCGATTGCGGACGATGGCTCGACTGTCGGTGGGCGAGCGCCTCTGCGACATCGGTTGCGCCCAACTGCCCAATCGGTTCCTGACCGCCAGGGAAGTCGTGGGGTTCGACTTGGCGGGGATGGATGTCGGCGATCCTTACACAGAGCACATCACAGGCGATGTCTTCACCTTCCCTTCCGTGATGGCGGGGCGGACATTCGATACGATTCTCCTGGGGGAGTTCATCGAGCACGTCGAACGCCCGTACGACTTGCTGCGTGCGATCAGAGAGCGGATTGCGCCATCGGGACGGTTGATCCTTTCGACTCCGAATCCGCTGGGAATCCCCGCTGTAGTGGCCGAGTACCTGCTGATCCGCCGGTTCCTGTATACGAAGGACCATCTGTACTACTTCCCGCCTCGCTGGGTGTGGCGCCTTCTGGAAATGTCGGGTTACACGGTCGTCAAGACAGTTGGTTGCGGAATGAAACTCGGCCGGGCCTGGGTGCCTGCCCCCGTGTCGCTAAGCTACCAGGTGATCTACGTCGCCCAACCCGCATGAGTTGCACGTGCCGCCGGATCGGCCGATTACGTCCGGCAGCGCCCGCCTCGTCGAGCGGCCAATCGATGCAGCAGATCGAGGATCCAGTCGGTCACGTCCACGCAATCATTAAGCATGGCCTGTCGTCTGGCTTGCCAGCGGTCTCGCAGGTCCGGTGTGGCAAGCCAGTGGTCAATCCGGTTCAGGACTTTACTGAAGTGATCCGGTCGAATGCCTACCGTCAAACCGTACTTGTGTTCCAGTTCTTCCAGATAGGACAGCCGTCCGACAAACGTATTGCATCGCAAGGAAGGCGTGCCGAGCACGGCTGCTTCTGCGGCTATGGTCTGACTGTCGCCGACGACCATGTCTGCCATCGCGAGCACGTCGAAGATGCGCTCCGACGGAGTGGGTAGCGCTTTGACGTCAAGATCCTTTCCGAGCCCACCTTCCTGGCTGACGAATACTTGCCCATGTGGGGCAAGCCGTTGGACGACCTGACGGGCCTGCACGGTGCTCAGGCCCTTCTCTCCTACGTCGTGGTGGGCCGTCAACGCCACCAAGCGGACGAGGAAGTACCGCTCGTCCGGCCCCAGGCCCAGTGACTGACGAATGTCCGGGTCGGGCGTGAAGCGATTCGGATGCAGGTACGCCAACTCCTGGTAGCCTTGGTACGTCAGGTGCTTGGTGCCGTGGCGCGGCACCTCGTAGGCCAGGCAACGGGGCGTGACGATACAGTGGGCCGGGCCGTAGGCCAACCGTGAGAACAGGGGAACCTGGTCGGCGTCGTCCTCGGAGAAAACTACCGACGTTGCCCCGGTCAGCCTGGCCGCGGGGGCGACGACGATACTGGTACCCACCATCAGGTCGAAGGGCCGGCGCGAGGCTTCCAGGAGAACCTGGCCCAGCACGCCGAGGGCCTCGAAGCCCAGCGCCCAAGTCTGGTCGCGACGGCGCCGGGGCATGGTGTACTCCCACTCGGCCGCGTCGAGCAGGGCCGCGAGGCAGTCTTTCTGGCGGGCGTAGATGCGTACGTCATGGCCCTGGCGGCGAAGGATCTCTACGGCGCAGCGGAACAGATGAAAGTGCGCCGGGTGACCCAGGTCGACCAGAACCCTCATGGATTGTCTCCGCGAGCCTCTGGGAGCCGACGCTCCGGCCGGCGGTTGAGGCGCACCTTCAGGTCGCGGTTTACTTCCATGTCGAACCACATGGCGAACAGTTGCAATTGAACGCCTGTGAGGAACAGAAAGGCCGCGAACAGGGCGCTCGTCCCGGCCACTGCGCCGACGATTACGCGAAAGGCAATCAGGTGCAGCCCGAACAGCAGCCCAAGCGTCGACGAGCCGAACCCGAAGGCGTAGAACAGCACCAGCGGATGGAAGTCGTGGATGACATACTTGTGCACCAGCCGCCAGCAGAAGCGGCGGAAGATCATCCAGCTCATCGTCGGGATGACCTTCCAGAGCTTCATCTTCGACTGCTCGCCGACGTTGTAGACCGGGCGGATCGGAACGTCGGCGACGCGAAACTCGTAGATGTTCAGCCGGACCAGAAGGTCGTTGGGATAGCCGTACCGCGGGTAGACGCCCTCGAGGTCGATCGTCTCCAGGGCCTCCAGGCTGATGGCGGTGTAGCCGGTCTGCGAATCGGCCACGTGCCAGTACCCGCTGGCAATCTTCGTCAACATGCTCAGGAAGGCATTGCCCAGGAAACGGTGGCGGGGGATGATCTCCCACGCGTTGCGGTAGAACAGGCGGTTGCCCTTGGTGTAGTCGCACTGGCCTCTCGCCACGGGCGCGACGAGCGATTCGAGCTCGTCGGGGTCCATCTGCCCGTCGCCAGCCATCACGGCTGTGATATCGATTTGCCGCCGCATGGCCTCGCGATAGCCGGTGACGATTGCCGACCCGACGCCCGCGTTGGCCTCGTGCTGCAGCAGCACTGTGCGCGAGTTGTCGCCCTGGTTTTCCTCCACGATCCACTGCCGTACAACCTCGGCCGTGCTGTCATCGCTTACGTCGTCAACCACGATAACGCAGTCCACGAAGTCCGGCATGGTGTCCAGGACCTGGTGGATCTGCGTCTGCTCGTTATACGCCGGCACCACCACGGCGACGGACTTGCCTTCGAACATGTGCGTTCTCCTGGTTGACTCGCGCCCGTCCCCGGGGCCTGCGGCAGACTTTACCAGATTAGATGATACCGCGCACGATAGGTGGACGAAAGAGCACTTCTCGGCAAACTGTTCGCTCCAACGACACACGACGCCCGGTCGAGGCCTGCGCCAATCAGTATACAATGCTACAAAATCAAAGCAACCGCGCTGAAAACGCGTGCGGCGGATTGTCGCGACGATTACTCGTGAGTATGCCAACCAGGCCGGAAATGCCGACAGCGATAATGGGGATTCTCCCAACCTGGAACCTGACAACTGTAGGCCAGAACCTTCTTTTCCACAGCCGTCAGATGCAGAAGTCGATGGCGGCTTGGCGGTCTAGTTGGTGTTCTCGTTCGAGGAGATCCTGGAAGGTCGCGCCGTCGTAGATTTGCTCGATGGCTTGGCGGGCCTCGGCCCATAGCTCGACCAGGGCGCATTGCTGTCTGAGTGAGCACGCGAGCTTGCCGTGGTCCCCGACACAATGGACGGGTTCGAGCGGACCGTCAATCAGGCGGATCACCTGGCCGACGGTGATGTCCTTGGGCTGGCCGGCCAGAAAATACCCGCCCCGCACGCCGCGGCGAGACTCGATCAGACCCGTCGGCTTGAGCTCGTTGAGGATGACCTCGAGAAAACGCTGCGGAATAACCTGGCTGGATGCGATCTCGCCGGCGGTTACCGGACCCTGGCCATAACGTTTGGCAAGTTCCAGGATCGCCCGAACCGCATATTGGCATTTCTGGGACAAATTCACAAGGCCACTCCTTCTGCAACGTAAGTTGCACCGCACTGTCATTATGTGCCATATGGTATGCACATGCAACCGGAAACCATGTCGCGACGGCTCGCACACCACATATAAGTCTTTGTCTTAAAAACCCATACATAACAAACATATTCATCATGATTCTAGTTGACTATACCGAATGAATAATATACATTAACATCATAGGTTTAATGATGTACGCCTGACAGAAATGTCTCGGATAGTATGCTGGCCGTGTTGGCTCTCGATGCGTCGGACCCGGACATCATCGTCGCAGACCGGGCGGAGAGCAAATCAAGCCCATCGTGGCACGGCTCCCAAGTTTGGGAGAACGTTATTTCACCGGCCCCCTGCTGAAGTACATCGCGGTATAATGCCCAGCCTTGAAGATAATCCTACCAGAGGAGAAACCGAATGACTGACGCTACTGACAAACTGGGCACGTTGGCAGTTCACGCCGGGCAGCAGACGGACCCCACAACCATGGCTCGGGCCGTACCGATATATGCGACTGCATCCTATTCATTCAAGGACACCGAGCACGCGGCAGACCTGTTTGCGCTGAAGGAATTCGGCAACATATACAGTCGGCTGATGAACCCGACCAACGACGTGCTGGAGAAGCGTCTGGCCGCGATGGACGGCGGGGCCGCCGGATTGACCCTGGCGAGCGGCCAGGCTGCGATCTCTGCCGCCATATCGACACTCACCCATAGCGGGCAAAACTTCCTGAGTTCCACCAGCCTTTACGGCGGGACGTGGACACTGTTCGCCCAGACGTTCAAGAAGCTCGGTATCGAGGTGCGGTTCTTCGACGCCGACCACCCCGAACAGATCGCCGCGCTGGCCGACGAGAACACGCGGCTGGTCTACATGGAATCCGTGGGCAACCCCAAGAACGACGTGGCGGACTTCGACGCCATCTCCCAGGCCGCCCACGCGCAGGGCGTTCCGCTGGTAGTGGACAACACCGTGCTGACACCTATGCTGTTTCGGCCAATCGAGCACGGGGCGGATATCGTGGTCTACTCGACGACGAAATTTCTCGCCGGTCACGGCGTACACGTCGGCGGAGCGATTGTCGATGGCGGGACCTTCCCGTGGGCGGATAATCCCGACCGCTGGCCTGAGTTCGCCAAACCAGACCCCTCCTACCACGGTGTGGTGCTGACCGAGGCGCTCAAGCCAATCGGCAATATCGCATTCATAATGCATGCCAGGACACATTGGCTTCGCGACATGGGTGCGTGCATGAGCCCGTTCGCGGCGTTCCTCACGCTACTGGGCGTCGAGACGGTCCATCTGCGAATGGAGCGGCATTCATCCAACGCGATGAAGGTGGCCCAGTGGCTTTCCAAACACCCCGCCGTAGCCTGGGTGAACTATCCCGGCCTGCCCGACCATACCCACCATGCCAACGCGGCGAAGTACCTGACCAATGGCTTCGGCGGGCTCATGGGGTTCGGCATTAAAGGCGGTGCCCAGGCCGGCGTGAAGTTCATCAATAATGTCAAGCTCGCCAGCCATCTTGCCAACATAGGCGATGCAAAAACACTGGTCATTCACCCGGCCTCGACAACCCACTCGCAGCTTACCGAAGAGGAACAGGCCTCCACCGGCGTAACGCCGGAATACATCAGACTATCAGTTGGCATCGAAGATGTGGAAGACATCATCGCCGATCTGGACCAGGCCCTCCAGACATCCCAGGCCTGAAGGCCTGTTGGACGAACCGACCACAAGCCGGGGCGAACCATGAACGCACCCATTAAGGCAACCGGAAAACTGGAACTGGACGAAGAACTCGCGGAAAAGCTGGCCGCCTGCCTCGACGCTATCCGCCAGATGCGTCGAGTCGTCGTCGCCTTCTCTGCCGGCGTGGACAGCACGCTGCTGCTGGCGCTGGCCGTCGAAGCGCTGGGTCCCGCCGACGTCCTCGCAGCCGTGGGCGTCTCGGCGAGTCTGCCAACGGCGGAACGACAGGCCGCCAGGGAAATCGCCAAACATCTCGGCGCTGAACTTGTCGAGGTTACGACCGAAGAACTCGACGATCCGCGATACGCCGCAAACCCGGCCGAGCGATGCTACTTCTGCAAACAGAACCTTTTTGGCCGACTGGGCAAACTAGCCAAGGCCCGCGGCTTTGAAACAATCCTCAGTGGCGCCAACGCCGATGACACGGGCGACTTCCGCCCGGGCATGCGGGCGGGCAAGGAACTGGGCGTCCGCAGCCCGCTGATGGAGGCCGGGCTCACCAAGGCCGATATCCGCCAGCTAAGTCGGCAGATGAACCTGCCGACTTGGGACAAGCCCGCGATGGCGTGCCTCGCAAGCCGCGTGCCCTACGGCCAGGCCATCACTGCCGAGCGACTCGGGCGCATCGAACAGGCCGAACTGGCCCTCCGCACGCTTGGTTTCCGCCAAGTCCGCGTTCGCGACCACGACAGGGTAGCCCGCATCGAAGTGCCCACCGACGACCTGCCCCGCCTGCTGGAGCTTCGCGTTCAGGTGGCCTGGGCGATGAAGCAGGCCGGCTACGCTTACGCGACGATGGACCTGCTGGGCTTCCGAAGCGGCTCGGGCAATGAAGTTCTCACCACCCAACAGACCCGCGCCGAAAGCGACCAGGAGCCAGGCCGATGACGCGCGACCGCCAGCCTGCCGATCGCTTCGCGCGGCAGATCGTCTTCGCGCCGTGGGGCCTCGAAGCCCAGCAAGCCCTGGCCGCCTCAAGGGCGCTTATCGTGGGCGTCGGCGGCATGGGATCGTGGACGGCCGAGCTGCTTGCACGGGCTGGCGCGGGATTCCTCCGACTGGCCGACGACGATGTCGTGGACCTCACCAACCTCCACAGACAGGCCCTCTACGACCAACGAGACGCTCGCGAAGCCCGACCCAAGGTAACCGCCGCCGCCCATCGACTCGCTGAGATAAACGACAACTGCACCGTCGAACCGGTCATAACCCGCGTCGGCCGGACCAACCTCGACGAACTAGCCAAGGACGCCGACGTCATCATCGACGGCACGGACAATTTCGAGACCCGGTTCCTGATTAACGACTACTGCGTCAAGAATTCCAAGCCGTGGGTATTCGCCGGCGTCGTCGGGGCTGAAGCGCAAGTCGCCGCCATCATTCCAGGCCGAACCGCATGCCTTAGATGCTGGCTGGAAGAAGCCCCCCCGCCAGCCAGCAGCCCCACATGCATGCAGGCGGGCGTCTTGGGTATGGCAGTCGCGGCCGTCGCGTCGCTGGAGGCGATGGAGGCCGTCAAACTCCTCGCCGGCCGACGCGACGCCGTCAGCGAACACCTGCTGAAAATCGACCTCTGGGCCAACACGCACCATCGCCTGTCCCTGGGCCAGCCGCGCCGAAACCCGCCCTGCCCCTGCTGCGTTAAACGAGAGTTCGACTACCTCGAACCATGAGACGCTACTCGGTGATCGGTGGTAAAACCTTGTCAAGAGTCTGCTCGCTTCAGCGAACAAAGCGAACGCGGGTGACCTACGACTTGTCCCCATCTCCACCCAGCAGCCAGCGTGCGACGGACTCGGCGGCGCGGGCGCCTTCGACGGACTTGCCCGCCTGGCGCATTCGCTCCAGCCGGGCCGGGTCGCGAAGGATCGGCAAAAGCGTCTCGCCAAGGCGGATGGCGTTGGTCTTGGGGTCTTTGGCGTCTTCGACGATCACGGCCGCCCCTGCCTGGCAGAGCTCTGCCGCGTTCAATCGCTGGTGCTGGTCCGCGTGGTAGGGGTATGGCATGAGCACTGCCGGGGTGGCGGTGGCGGTGAGTTCAGCCACGGTCCCCGCCCCGGCCCGGCCCAGGGATATATCCGCAGCCGCACAAGCCAGGTCCATCCTCTCGCAGTATTCCATAACGCATACGTGGAGCCCACCGCGAGCATCGAGGGCCCCGCCGGCCTTGTCCTTGCCGGTGATGACAAGCACCTGCCACGCATCGGCCAGTTCAGCCAGGTCGTCGACCAGCAAAGCCACGGCCCCGTTAATGCTGGCGGCGCCGAGGCTGCCACCGTTTATCACCAGCGTCTTGCGGTCGCTCCGCAGGCCGAAGTGCTCAATGGCCTCGGCCCGGTCGGCCCCGATGAAAGCACGCCGAACCGGACATCCGACATGTCGAACCTTCGCTCGCGCCGCCGACGGGAACTGGTCCATCGTCGAAGAAAAGGCAGTGAATATCGCATCCGCCTTGCGAGCCAACATTCGATTTGCCTTGCCGGGCACGGCGTCGGGATTGAGCATTCCTGTCCGCAGGCCGACCCGGGCTGCGCGGCAGACGACCGGCCCGGCCGCGAAACCACCCAGTCCCAGCACAGCGGCCGGGCGAAGGTCCGTGAGCATCTGCCTGGCCTGAAGCGCCGACGCCAGGTAGCAGCGCAGGAACTTCCATGCGGCGGGAATGCTTCGAGGCAGTGGCTTGACGGACTGGGGGACAATGGCATGGGGGGTCGGTTCAAGAATGTGCCTGTCGATGGGCCTGTCGGAGCAGGCGAAGACGATTTTCGCGTCGGGCCTCAGGCGCACGAGTTCGCCGGCAACGGCCAGGCCCGGGTAGATATGCCCACCGGTTCCGCCTCCAGCAAAAATAAAAATGGGTTCACCGGGCACGGGTTGGTCCTTTGAATTATCCGGCCATTTGCTGGGGCCTGCGTCTGGCCGGGGATTGGCTCCGCCCGCGCGGACTGGGGGCGAGATCGGGCAACTCCTCGACGGCACGCCGGTGAGCGGTAACCGAGAGAATCATCGCCGTGGCGATGGATATCGTCACCAGCCTCGTGCCGCCCGCAGAGATGAATGGGCAGCCGATGCCCGTCGGCGGCGCGGCCACGAGGTCAACGGCAATGTGCATGAGGGCTTGCAGAGCGATCATGAACCCCAGCGTGCCGGCAAGCATCTTGCCGAAGCCGTTGTCGGCCTTGGTTGCGGCCTTCCGTGCGTGCCATATCCACAGCAGCAGAAGGCCCACCAGCAGCATCGCGCCGACGAGCCCCCACTCCTCGCAGAAAACCGAGAAGATGAAGTCCGTCTCGCCTTCAGGCAGGTAGCCTCGCTTGAGCATCCCATTGCCGAGCCCGCGTCCAAAATAGCCACCTGTTATGATCGTAAGCAGGCTCTGGCCTGCCTGGTAGCTGGCGGCGTTGGTTCTGGACCACGGGTCGATCATCGCCAGAATGCGACCCCAGCGATGCGCATCACAGACAACGAAGTAATAGAACGCCGCCGCCGCGGGCGCCAGCAACGATGCCAGGTATAACACCGGCACGCCCGCCAGGAACATTACGACCACCGCGCTGATGCCGATAAGCGCAGCCGTGCCGAAATCCTCGCGGATAACCAGACCCACGCACACCAGCATCAGCAGCATCGCCGGCAGGAACGTCCACTTGAAACTGCGGATCGCATCGCCGCGTCGGCTCAGCCAAGCCGCCAGGAAAACGATCATCGATATTTCGATGAGTTCCGATGGCTGAAAACCAATGCCGAACTCGGCCGGGCCAACGCGAATCCAGCGGAACTTGCCGCCCACGGAGTAACCAACCCCGGGCAGGTAGACCATAACGCCAAGGATCAGCGTCATCACGACGCACGCAAAAAGGAAAGTTGGAAATTCGCCTTTACCCGCAAGGCGGCGGTAATCGAACCGCCAGGCCGTCAGAAGGACGAGCGCCGCGATGAGGGCAAACGCGGTATGGCGGTAGTCGCGCCTGGCATACCAGGCTCCCGGCTCGGCCACGCTGGCGACAGCGCTGTGAACGATCACCACCCCAAGTGCCAGCAGTGACATCGCCACAAGTTGCAGGCCCAGCCCGGTGGAGTTCTCCCGCCAGGTCATGCGAAGAAGGTCGGTCGAGTTATCGGTCATCTTCAGGTTGCCTTCCTTGGCAGGATCTGAACCATCCGTTGGTCTACCTGAGTTTTAACGTAGCAAGGGCGATGGCTGCAAAGATAATCCCAAGCAGCCAGAACCGCACCACGACCTTGCTCTCGGCCCATCCTCCGAGATGAAAGTGGTGATGAAGCGGTGCGCAGCGAAAAAGACGCTTTCCCTGCATGCCGGGTTTTGGCTTGGTGAGCTTGAAGTAGCTCACCTGGAGCAGCACGCTGACAGCCTCCATCACGAACACGCCGCCTGCTATCACCAGCAGGTACTCCTGACGCGTCACGACCGCGATGTATCCCAGCAGCCCGCCAAGCGGCAGCGAGCCGGTATCGCCCATGAACACCTGCGCTGGATGGGCGTTGTACCACAGGAACCCCACGCATGAGCCAATGACGGCGGCGCAGACGATGGTCATCTCCTCGGACCCCACCACCAGCGGCAAGTGGAAGAAGTTCGCCCAAAGTCGCACGCCGACGATCTGGGAGACGAACAGGAACACCGCCGCCACGATCACCGTGCAGCCGGCCGCCAGTCCGTCCATGCCGTCAGTTAGGTTGACGGCGTTGGACGAGCCGACCATCGTCAAAACCATGATGACGGTGTAGGCGATGATCGACAGCGGGATGGGAGCGATGGTGAACGGCAGATAGAGGCTGTGTGCGGGGTTGACACGCACGACGTCGCCGATAGTGCTTGCGCTGCCGTACTGGTAAGTGGAAATAGCCAGCATTACCGCAAGACCGATCTGGAAGACAAGCTTCTGCCACATCCGCAGGCCCTCGCGCCCGCCGGGGTTGGCCTTGCGGGCCGAGTCGCGAAGCTTTGTGTAATCGTCGATTCCGCCCAATAACCCCAGCCAGATCAGCCCGAACAACGACATGCGAACGTACATATTGCCCGTATTGCCGAACAGCAATACCGACACGAACACGCTGATGACGATCAACGCCCCGCCCATGGTGGGCGTGTTGGTCTTATAGCGGGTGATCTGGTTGAGGTCGGCATGGTCGAACTCGGGCCTCTCGCCGATCTTCTTGCGAATCAGCATGCGTATCATTCGCGGACCCAGCAGCAGCACGATCAGGAAGCTGAGAACGGCAGCCCCGGACATGCGAAGTATCAGAGAATGAGTGAACAGATAGATCAACGCTCGGACCCTTTCGATCCGTCGCTCTCGCCGACAACGCCGGGCTCTTCCAGCGCGGCGCGAATCGCGGGGATCAGGCCTTCCATGCCCATCGAACGCGATGCCTTCAGGAGCACCGTATCGCCTGGGCGCAGCAAATGTGCCAAAGCCCCGGCCGCGGATTCGACCGATTCGAACTCAACTGCTTCCGTACCGCGATCGGATGCTCCTCTAGCGATATATCGACCCAGCGGGCCGATGGCGATTACCAAATCGACGCCCTTATCTGCGGCCCCGCGGCCAACTTCCAAGTGCATCTCTTCGGCCTGGTCGCCGAGTTCGCGCATATCGCCGACGAAGAAGACTTTTCGTCCGCCCTTGCAGCCCGAAAGCACATCCACCGCCGCGGCCATGCTGGCGGGGTTGGCGTTGTAGGCATCGTTGATAATCACCCCTGAACCGACCTCGATCCACTCCAGCCTCATCGACTCGCCATCGAAGTCCGCCAAGGCTGCCGCGGAGTCCGCCTGATCGATGCCGAACCGCTGCGCGGCGGCGATGGCAGCCAGGGCGTTAATCGCGTTGTGCCGGCCCGGAAGGGGCATATCCACCCACAGCCTGCCATTCAACTGGAACCGCTGGGTCCGCCCGATCTGTGCGAAGCCCGTCAGGCGAAGATCCGCATCCGGCGACTCGCCGAAGCTGATCTGCCTGCATTTGTGATACCGCACCGCCTTTGCCAACTGCGGACTGTCAGCCCAGATCACCCCCAGACCATCACCGACAAGCTCACCAAGGATCGACGCCTTTTCGACCGCCACGCGATCCACGCTGCCAAGACGCTCAAGGTGGGCCGGGCCGATCGAGGTGATAATTGCCAGGTTAGGCCGCGCTATCTTCGACAAGGCCGCGACCTCGCCGGGAGCATTCGTCCCTATCTCGCAGATGACGTAATCATCGGCCGGCGAAACGTCCAGCAGAGTAAGCGGCAGGCCGATTTCGTTGTTGAAGCTCTTGGGGCTGCATGTGCCCTTCATCCGCGTTGAGAGTATGTGATGAATCATCCGCTTGACGGTGGTCTTGCCGTTGGAACCCGTCACTCCGATAACGGCAGGGGCACTCACCAACGTGCGGTGCCGGGCCGCAAGGGCACCAAGGGCGGCTGTGGTATCCGCTACGGTGATGACGCCGCCGCTGAACAACTCCAGCACATCTTCCGTAATCCCAGCGTCCGCAGCGACAACCGCAGCGACGCAGCCCGCCGCAGCAGCCTGGGACAGATACAGATGTCCGTCGGTCCTGTCTCCGCGAAGGGCGAAGAAGACCTGCCCCGCCCCAACCTGGCGAGTATCGGTGGTAATTCCCTGAACTGTCGCCACCTGCCCCCTCGCCATCCATCGGCCGTGGACGGCATCGCGGATTTCTTCGACGGCCATGGGCCTCATAAAGCGGTCCCTCGCTGGCGCATCATGTCGGCAGCTATCTCGACGTCATCAAAGTGTATCCTCTTGTCACCGATTACCTGGTAGTTCTCGTGACCCTTGCCAGCGACAAGTACAACGTCGCCAGGGGCGGCGCCGTCGATGGCCAGGGCTATCGCGGCGGCGCGATCGCCCTCGACGACGGTCTTGCCGGCACCGGCGGAGCTCAGGCCGGCGCGAATCTCCTCGATAATCGCCGCGGGATCCTCCGACCGTGGGTTGTCCGATGTAATGATGATCTGGTCGGCGCAATTCTCCGCCACGGCCCCCATGCGCGGGCGCTTGGTACGATCACGGTCGCCACCACAGCCGAACACGACAGTCAGCTTGTTCTTTGTCACCGGGCGAAGTGCCGTCAAGACATTCACCAGTGCATCATCGGTATGGGCATAGTCGACGAAGACGCTGAACGGCGCATCGACCTCGACTCTCTGAAGCCGACCCGGCA
>CAZMBZ010000057.1:0-19593 GCA_964564285.1 uncultured Planctomycetaceae bacterium
CAACGGTACGGTGCTATGGAAGCGCGACCTGCCCGGCGCGGTCCGCGTTCGTGTTGATGTCGATGGCGGCAATGCGGTGGTTGGCGAGGCCGGACTGTTCGTCGCGGCGTTCGACGCCTGCCATCGCCTGAATGTCGCGACCGGCAAGACCATCAGAACCTACGAATTGCCGCCGACCGATGGCGACAGCAAGCGGCGATGGGGCTACCTTGCCGTTGTTGATGATGTGGTGCTTGGCACGGCCGCTAAACCGTTGCAGCAGCAATACGCCGCGATATGGGGCCTGATGCTCGAAGCCCAGCGCGCCCGCCGCAGGGGCGATCAGCCCAAGCCTTACAAAGAAGCCAGCCCCAATCCCCGCCGACCGAGTAAATTGGCGGGCCAGCCGCTTCTTCCTCCCAACGAGGACACCCAGAAGGCTATGCAACGCAGTGGTGAGTTCTGGCGTAAGATGCACCGGTTCCCTTCCTGGGGCAGTAAGCCTGCGCCGGCCGGTGAGCAACTGGCCGGTGTGATGAGCGGCGACTGCCTGTTCGCACGCGACGTCAAAACCGGCAAGCTACTGTGGCGCCAGGAAGGCAAAGACATTCCCAACATCTGCATCGCCATCGATGACGGCGTGGTCTACTTCGCTCGCGCAGGCGACGAGCAACAGCGCGTCGCGGCCGCCGCCGAGATGAAGCGCCTGACCGCTGACGGCGTCTATAAGCCCGCCGCCAAACCCGCAACCAGGCGGCAGGATGTCCGGTGCATCACCGCCGTGAAGATCGACGGCGGAGAAGTCCTGTGGCGAAAGGTCGTTGACGTTACGGGCTGCGGCGGCAACCGGACGGGCATGGCCATCCGCGACGGCGTGCTGGCGATCTTTGGCCATTACAGCAACCACGACACCGGGTACTTCAAGAATAACCAACTGACGTGGCGGCGGATTACGACTCTGTCGACCACTGACGGGAAGATGTTCTGGTCGCGCCCGTTGAATTACCTGCGACGCCCACTGATCGTCGGGGATACCATCGTAATCGAGCCTCGCGCCTGCTATCTGCGGACCGGCGAGATCAAGATGCGTACGCATCCGATTACCGGCAAGAAGGTTCCGTGGGAATTCCTCAGGCCGGGCCATTCGTGCGGGATTACCTCGGCTTCTGCCGATGCCCTGTTTTACCGGTCCTACTGCGCCGCCACGGTCGGGTTGACTGATGATTCGGGGATGAGCCTTTTCGGCGGCATTCGCCCGGGTTGCTGGATCAACATGCTCCCGGTCGGCGGGGTGATGCTCATGCCCGAGGCCAGTAGTGGCTGCACGTGTTCGTTCCCGATACGATGCTCGATCGCCCTGGTGCCCAAGCCAGCACGGCGGATAAACGACAGCGCCTTGCTGATCGACAACGCTCCGGTTCTGCCGGTCAAGCATCTTGCTGTTAATTTCGGCGCGACCGCTGACGCTCGCGACTCGGCCGGGAAGCTCTGGCTGGCGTACCCGCGGCTCAAGGCGGTTTCCGGCATCGGGTACGGTCTCTACGGACTGAAGTTCGACCTGAACCACAAGGTCGCGGGCGGCATGGGGTTCTTCTGCAAGGATTTCCGTCGCGGGGATATCGATGGCGACTCGCCTTGGCTGGCGTCATCGGGGTGCGTGGGCCTGCTGGGCTGCGACGTGCCGCTTACAGACAAGGCCTCCGGGACCGATACAGGGCTCTATCGGCTCCGTTTAGGTTTCGTGGCTCCGGTCGGCGACAAGCCGGGACGGCGCGTTTTCGACGTGGTGGTGCAGGGCAAGACCGTCCTGACGGGGCTGGATGTCGTCAAGGCCGCCGACGGCTGCGGCAAGGTGCTCGTCAAGGAGATCGGTCCGGTTCGCGCCGGAGAGAAGTTGATGCTGAAGTTTGTGCCTCGCGCCGTCGGAGCGGATTGCGCACCGGTCGTGAACTTCATGGAGGTCATTCGAGTCAGCGATACCGTGGCCGGGCGATAAACCGCCGAGTCCGCGGATCCGGCGTCACTTGGACGTCGAGAACACCGCGAGCACTGGCACGTGGTCGCTCAGGGCGTAGGAGTTCGGATCGTCGGGGTTCGTACGGAACGCGCCCTCGAAGAGCACCTTCGACGATGCCAGGCGTTTGGCGATCGGCCCGGCGGACCATATGTAGTCGATCCGCTCGATCGGCTTGATGCTGGCATAGGTCAGTGGGGCGGGGTCTGTCTGCCCGCCCAGCGAGTCGGTCATTCCCTCGGATGCGATTAGCCTGTATTCGGCTGAGTCCGGCCTGTGGTTCAGGTCGCCCAGCAGAATTGCTGACAGGCCAGCTTGGACGTCCTTCCGGATCACCGGCAGGACCTCCGCCAGTTCTCGCAGGCGAATCTGGCTGTCTTTGTGATAGCCGTGCATGGCATGCACGGCCAGCCGTCCGGCGGGCGTTTCCAGCACGACCCGCCCCCAGAATCGCGTGAACAAATCCTTGGGTCGCTGAGTCCAATTCAGCGATGGGTGAGGCGTTGCCTCGACGATCGGATACTTCGACAGAACTGCCCCGGAGATGCCCTCGGGCCAGCCTTTGGACTTCCATCCGCCCTTGAAATGGGCGTAGTGCATCCCTAGCCGGGTCGCCAAAGCCGCGGCGCTGGCCTCGCTGGGGACCTCCTGAAGGCATATTATTGTGGGATCGTACAGGCTCAGTTCCAGCGCGAAACGCTCAGTCATCTGCCCGCGCTTGACGACATCGTTGCAGCGATCCCAGTTCCTGGTGAAGCCCTCGAACGAGCGAATGTTGTAAGTGATGACGCGGATATCCCCGGCCGGCGATATCGCCTCGGCGGGGCCGTTGGTGCAGCCCGCCATAGGTGCAACGACAAACAAGACGATAACGGAAGCGATGATCCTGGCATGTGTTTTCATTCGTAGTCTCTCAAAGAAGTCGGCGAGTCCAGATCAGGTGAAGATAACCTTTCTCATTCCGCCGGGGCAGCGATGACCCCGGCCATGATCAACAGTAAGCCCGTCAGCATTGAAGGCATAGCAACTCCCATTCATTACGATCTGAGCGGGCTGATGATTTCCCGCGACGAGGGACCCTGATGGTGTGGTGACGGGGCAGGCCTTAGAACTTGCCCCTGGCAGAGGCGATGATGTTTCTCTCGCCGTCGGTCCAGTGATCCCGATACCAGGAGCACTTCTCGAAGGTGTCGCCAAGCGTCTTCATCTTCCTGGCCAACTGTGCGCGAAGGCGGTCCAGCGTTTTCTTGTGGGCCGGGTCGGCGGCGAGGTTCTTCATCTGGAGCGGGTCGGCCTTGTTGTCAAACAGCAGTTCGCACTTGTCGTATAGATAGACGGCGTAGGTGTAACGCTTGTCGCGCACGGCCCGCCACTCGAAGCCGTCCTTCCACAGATACGTATGCCCGAGCCCCTGGAGCAAGGCGAACTCGGGCTCAGGACCCTTGTCGCCTTTTGCCAGTGGGCTGAGGTCCATGCCCTCGACGGACTCGGGAATATCCAGGCCCATCAGCCCCAGCAGCGTGGGCATGATGTCCGGCGTGCCCATGCAGGCGTCGGAGACCTGTCCCGGGGCAATCGTCCCGGGCCAGCGAACGATCATCGGAACGCGGGCGGATGGTTCGTAGAACGTCAGTTTGAACACGCGGGAATTGGCGCCGAACATCTCACCGTGGTCGCTCGTGAAGACGATGATCGTGTCGTTCTCGATCCCGGCGTCGCTGACGGCCTGCATTACTCGCCCGACGTTGTCATCCAGGTTCGCCGTCATCGCGCAGTACGCCCGCTGGTAGTCGGGAATTCTGGGCTTCCACCGCTCGAGCCATGCCTTGGGGTTCGTGTTGCGGTCCATGTACGGGTCTGGCGTGTCGGACCAACTCTCGGGAAGCGTGAACTCCACGTCCTTGAACATCTCCATGTACTTTGGGGGGACGTTTTTGGCTCCCCACGGGTCGTGGGGCGTGCCGATCGAAAGCGTAAGGTAGAAGGGGTTGTCCTTCCCGGCGTGGGTGCGGATGAAGTCGATGGCCATGTCGGTCTGGCCGTCAGGCTCATAGCCCTCGAACGTCTTCTTCACCGGCTCGTCCATGTAGTAGAAGTTGCGGTAGTACTGGTGGTTGAAGTTGTACGCCGCCCAGAGCCCATCCCAGCCGAGGCGGTATTTCTTCATCTCGGGCGGGATGTAGGAGTTTCTCATAGCGGTGTGGTTGCCGGCCTGGTTCGCCCACAGATGCCACTTGCCAAGGTAGCCCGTTTCGTAGCCGGCCTCGGTTACCACGTGCCCGAGACACCTCTGATTGGGGTTGATGCGCATCTCGTTGATGGCCATGCCGGTGCTCGATGGGTACTTGCCCGTAAACAGTGATGCGCGATAGGCGGCGCAGACCGGCATGGTGGAGACGCACTGGCGGAAGTTGACGCCCTGCGAGGCCAGGCGGTCGATGTTGGGTGTGCGGGCCTTGGTGTCCCCCGCGTAGCCGACGGACTGGTAGCGCAGCTGGTCGGCGAGGATGTAAATGACGTTGGGCTTTTTGGACTTGCGGCGCGCTTCGGTTGCGCCTGAATTGGCCGGCGAAGTCCCTGCCACCATCATCGCAGCCGCCGTGCCAGTCTTCATCATGAAGTCCCTTCGCGTGTAAGCTTTCTGTGGTGTCATTTATCAGTTCTCACTTTTGTCCAAAACAATCATGAATCAACGATGGGTTACAATCGCTCCCGAACTGGCTAGAATGGGGATTTGGAAAAGCCCCGAAACCCATCCGGGATACGCTTGCATGATATCCTTCGACAGTCTGTTTGAACACGATCTTAACTTGTTTCACGTCGCGCCCTCACCAGGGGCCGCCGGTGGCCCAACGCTGAGAAGGCCGCCGGGGGGCATTTGGTCAATCGTATGTCGATGGCTGATATCGGCTCGGCCCGCCTGCGGACGCATGGGGTTTTACAGTCAGAGTCGTTTGGCCTGATTCCGCATTGTGAAGGAGAAGTCTGATGGCAGTGTCAGCTCAGAATTGTGTCGTCCTTGCTGTGGTCGTGGCGTTGTTGTGCGTGTTGCCCGCTCGGGCCTTCTGCGCCGATTCCGCCCCGGCCGTGCTGGACCCGGGCATCTTGCAGGGCTACGTCGAGACGTTCAACCGGCATGACGAGGAACTATATGCCAACATCCCCAATGCCAAGGCGTTGGAGTTTCTCCGGGGCAATGTGCCGCTGTTTGACTGTCCCGACGAGGACATCCGCCGGACGTACTACTACCGCTGGTGGTCCTATCGCAAGCACGTCAAGCAGACGCCCGACGGCTACGTCATCACGGAGTTTCTGCCGAAGGTGAATTGGAGCGGCAAGCACAACACCATCAACTGCCCGGCCGGCCATCACTTCTACGAGGGCCGCTGGATACACGACCCGAAGTACATGAACGACTACTCGGTGTTCTGGTTCCGCAAGGGCGGCAGGGCGCGGGCGTACAGTTTCTGGGCAGCCGACGCGATATATGCGACGTACCTGGTTCACATGGACAAGGCCCGCGCGACGGACCTGCTGGACGACCTGGTGAAGAACTACCATGTCTGGGAGCAGTCGCGCCTGCTTTCTGATGGACTGTTTTGGCAGATCGACGATCGCGACGGCATGGAAGTGTCGATTGGCAAGAGCGGCAAGCGGGCCACGATCAACAGCTACATGTACGGCGACGCCAGGGCGATTGCCCGCATCGCGACTCTGGCAGGCAGGGCGGACGTCGCGAAGGAGTACGATGCCAAGGCAGACCAGCTTCGCGATCTCGTCGAGGGCAAGCTTTGGGATCCGCAGGCGAAGTTCTTCAAGACCTTGCCTCGCAGTGAGTACGAGTTGATCCAGCCCAAGAGTTCATCCGACGGCAGCGTGTTTCGTTACCACTGGTACGACAAGGACCATCGCGGCACGCTGGAGTGGCTTCAGTACGACTTCCCAAAACCCGTTCGCGTCGAAAGCGCGGAGGTATACTGGCACAGCGACAACAGCGGGATAGTCCTGCCCAAGTCGTTTCGGGTGCTCTACCAGCAGGGCGGGCAATGGAAGCCGGTGGCCAATTCCACTCCGTACGCCGTGAAGAAGGATTCCCTCAACAAGGTTAGCTTCCAGCCGGTGGAAACCGCCGCGCTTCGGATGGAAGTGCAGTCCCAGCCCGGCAAGGCAGCGGGGCTCTATGAGTGGCGGGTGCTGTCGGGCGATAAGAACGTCGCGCCGTCGGCGAAGATAAACTGCTCGTTCCACCGCAAGACACGTCGGGGCGACACGCTCAAGACGCTCAACGACGGCGATGGCCGAAGCAAGGCCGCGACGCTCGTGGACGTCCGCGAGTTGCACGGGTACACGCCCTGGTATTTCAATCTGCCCTGTCCGGGCAAGGGCTACGAGGTGGCTTGGAAGCAGTTGATGGATCCCAAGGGTTTCTACGCGCCGTACGGCCCGACGACGGCCGAACAGAGGCACCCGGGCTTCAAGCTGTCCTACCAGGGCCATGCATGCCAGTGGAACGGCCCGAGTTGGCCGCTATCGACGGCAGTGACGCTGACCGCGATGGCAAATGTGCTGAACAACTATACCCAGGACGCCATCACCAAGGCCGACTACCTCGATATCCTGCACATTTACGCCCACAGTCAGCAGCGCAAACTCGACGATGGGACCATCGTGCCGTGGATCGACGAGAATATGAACCCGCTGACGGGCGACTGGCTGTGCCGGACCATGCTGCTGGCGGAGGAAAAACGCCGCAAGGAACAGGGCAAGCCAGCGGGCCTGAGAGAACGCGGCAAGGATTACAACCACTCCAGCTACTGCGACCTCGTCATAACCGGGCTGGTGGGTTTGCGCCCGCGCGGCGACGATGTGGTCGAGGTCAACCCGCTCGTGCCCGAAGGCAAGTGGGACTTCTTCTGCCTGGATGACGTGTTGTACCACGGCAGGATTCTGACGATCATCTGGGATAAGACCGGCAAAAAGTATGGCCGGGGCGCGGGCCTGCAAGTGCTGGCGGGCGGCAAGCAGATCGCCCACAGCTCCAAGCTCGGCAAGCTGACGGGCAAGCTCTGAAAGCTCCTACACGTACCAGCCGGGCCTTAGCTTGCGGGTGGTGGGGTCCTCGCCTTCCGGCGGGATGATGCTACTTGTTCGCCGGTGCCGCCTCGGTGGACTCGTTGATCCAGACGGTCATTGGCGTCTTGTCCCTGTTTGCCCATGCGTAGTAAGGCACGGCGGTGATTGCGACAGGGCGCTGGTTGCCGGTGATGGCCTTTCCCTGGATGACGGTCACGCCGCCCAGCAGGTCCGGGCGATGCTCGGCTTGCAGGGAGGCATCGGGTGGCAGGACCAGCTTGAAGACATCCTCGCCCGCCTGATCTATCCCTTCCAGGCAGTAGATGACCGGGCCGCGCATCAGCGCTACCTTGCCCTTGTCGGCCTGAACTTTCTCGTGGGCGTAGACCCGTCGAACCGGCATGGGTATGTCCAGTTCCACCACGTCGCCGGCCTGCCAGCGGCGATGCAGGTACACGTAGCCGTCGTCGGTCGGCGAGGCGTTCTCGACCTTGCCGTTGACCTTCAGCTTGATGGGTGGCGCCTTGGTATCCGCGAAGCGGTACAGGTCGCTGGGAACAGGTCTGCCCAGCGCCCAGCCGGGGATTCGCAGGCATAGCGTGAACTCAGCCGGCTTGTCGGGTGCGACCGTCAGTTTAACCTGGCCGTCCCATGGGTATTGGGTTTGCTGGGTCAGCTTGACGGTCGGTCCGTCGTCCAATTTGATCGCAGCCTCACCGGCTGCATAGACATTCACATACACCCGCTGCTTGGTGCGCGCATAAACCAGGCCGCCGACTTCGGGGGTTATCCGCGTGAGATTGGTCGGACAGCACGAAAGCCCGATCCAGGACCGGCGATGGGCGCCCTTGCTGGCCAGGGAGTTCTGGTAGAAGAACTTATCGCCGGAAATCGAAATCCCCGAGAGCATCCCGTTGTACAGCGTCAGTTCCATCACGTCGGCGTATTTCGCCTGGCCGGTCAGCAGGTTCATCCGGTGTTCCCAGAGCACGTGGGCGATGGCTGCGCACGATTCGCAATAGGTCCTGTTGGGCAGCAGATATGGGTCGCCGAAACCTTCGTCGTGGTACTGGGCCGTGCCCAGGCCTCCGGTGATGTACATTTTTCGGGAGACCACGTCCTGCCAGATATGCTCGACGGCCCGGGCGTACTGGGGCGCATCCATGAATCGCGCGATGTCCGCCATGGCGGAATAGACATACCCCGCGCGCACGGCGTGGCCGATGGCGTCCTGCTCGATGAGCGGCTTGTGGTCCTGCATTCTGCCGTTGCGGGCGCGGTTGCGGGCGCGGCGAAGCTCACGGATCTTGTCCTGGCCAGTCAGGCCGTCGGGTATCGGTTTACGCTCGGCGGTGTTCGCGTCAAACGGTTTCCGCTCCGTGCCGTGAGCGTAGCCCCGCTCATCGAGAAAGAAGCGCGATAGATCGAGATATCGTTTTTCGCCCGTGGCACGGTAGAGCTTGACCAGCGCCAGTTCGACCTCCTCGTGCCCGGGCACGTCGTAGCGTTTGCCCGGCCCGAAGACCCCGTCGATATGGTCGGCGAACCGCCTGGCGGCGTCCAGTACTCGGGTCTGGCCGGTCAGCCGATTGTGCTCGACGGCCATTTCGAAAAAGTGACCCGCGTTGTACAACTGGTGCTCCAGGCGCATGTCCTGCCATCGTTTGTCGGAGTTCCGGATGATGTAGTATGAGATCAGGAATCCGTCGGGCTGTTGAGCGGCCAGGATGCGATCGAGAATCGACTCCGTGCGTTTGCGCAACGGAGCGTCGTCGTAATGCTGCAAAGAATACATCGCGCCTTCCAGGACCTTGTGGAGGTCCGAATCGAAGGCATGATGACCGGAAGGCGGGCCTTCGGTCAGGCCGGCGGCTTTATCAAAGTTGGTGACGTGGCCATCCTTTTCCAGGCAGTCAAGCGCGTGCGGGACGGTTACCTCGTGGTTGACCTTGAGACGCGGACCCCAGAACCCGCCGCGAAGCTCCACCTGCCGATGCGAGATTTCTTCGAGTCCGCGAGCAGGTGGGATGTCGGCCGAGGGGGCCTCGGCGGCTGGACCAAGGGCAATAGCGCACACTGTCAGTACTCCCAAAAGAGATTGAAACCGCCGGCCTGTCCCCGTCAAGGGCGAGGCGACGAGCCGGGTTGATCGATTGATATCACACATGGCACATTACCTCTTGTGGTCCTACTTGGCTTTTGGCTTGTCTTGTCGCTCGCCGAGCAGGCGGACGGGACCCATCAGACCCGTACGGGCCGGTTCCTGTTTCATATCGCGCGTCCAGTGGACGGCGGTGGGGTTGTCTTGCAGCGAGAGGCAGTAGTTTGCAAGGACGGTGGCGACCTTAATCTCCAGCACGTTACGTCCCGGCTTGAGGGTGTCGGCGACATCCAGCAGTCTGCGTCCCCACCAACTGACGCCGACGGCTTGGCCGTTCAGCGTCACCTCGGCGGCGCCGTGGACCGTGCCGAGGTCCAGGAACCGGCGGGGCGGTTTGGGCAGGTCGAACTCGGTCCGGTATATCACCGTCCCGCCGAAAGAGCGCAGGGCGGGGTCTCGATCTCGGGACAGATCGGCAAGTTTACGCTTCGTGCGGTGGAATGCTTTGCCCACGGCCGGGGTGAGCGTCAGCGACCATGGGCCGGCTATCTTTGTTACCCGGCGTGGCGCGGGCGTCGGGGCGACGGGCGCGGGTTGTTCGGTGTCTGACGGCTCGAAGACCACCAGCAGCGACTCGAGCGGGTCGAGGTGGATGTCGAGGATGTTTTTCTTTCGCCGGTGGGGCATGGGGGTTCGCTTGCCGCTTTCGGCGTCCCATCGCCAGGGCGTTCGGCCGCCCGTGTTGAACTTGGCGTGGAAATCCACGCTTTCAGTTCGCTGCTGATTGGAGAAGAAGAATATTTCCCGCCCGTCGAGGCGATGGTGAACCTGGAAAAGCCGCTCATGCGGTGGGGAGATTTCGACGTCGGGCCGGACACCCAGGCGTTTCGGAAGCGATTTCGCCCACGCCAGCAATGCTCCATTGGTCGGCGGGGCAGTTACCTTGCGGACGCGCCTGCCGCCTGCCTTTATCGCGGTCGCGATGGCCGTTCGAACGGTCCGGTCGTTGGCGGATGCGTTCTTCAGGCTTGGCGATCGTTCAGGCGGGTTGCCGACGAAGGCGATTTTGCCTCCGGCGCGAGCGAAGCGCAGTATCGCCTCAGCGGCGGCGGGCTCGATCGACTCGACATTGGCGACGATGAGCATTTCGTAGTCCATCGGTCCGTAGCGCAACCGTCCGTCGGTCATCTCCGCCTCGGCCAGCACCTTCCCGTTAACGTAGTCGCACGAGTATCCCGACGCATGCAGCATCTGCCATATCTCGTGGAGGTATTCCGGCGTGTCGATGAAGGCGGTCCGCCACAGGCCGCTATCGGACCAGACATCGTCCGTCGGTCCGAGTATTGCTATCTGCCCGGCCGGCCTGGATGCCTGGAGCACCCAGGAGAGCCTCGCGTTGTAGTCAGCCCACAGCTTGAAGTAAGGCCACCACGGATTCTGTTCGTTGAAGTATGTTCCGTAGCGAATCAGGCCGGGGAACTCGGCCTCGGGCGGCGAGTAGTTGAACCCGTGCAGGATGGTGTGCGTCACGCCCGTGATCAGGTTCAGGTCGCCGGCCTGCTTGAGGTATTCCAGCGTGGTGCGGAACACGCCGGCAAGGTTGGTCATGGCCTCGCAGCCGACGAGTCGCCTGCCGGTCAGGTGCGCGCCGGAGGAGGCGTACTTGTTCCAGACAGCATAGCGAATGGCGTCCAGGGTCTTGCCCACGTTGTCCTTCGGGAAAAACAGCCACGTGTCGCCCTCGGGAATGTCCGGCAGCATATAGCCGCCCAGCATCCCCATCAGCGCCGGGCCACCGTAGGCCTGGTACCTGCTTAGCATGCCGTTGGCGTGGCACCACTTGTGGAACGTTCCGATGAATCGATCGTGGAACAGCTCGACCAGCGTCCTGTTGTAGTCGTGGCGGACCCGACGGATCGAGTCGCCCAGTTCGGGCGAAACCGGTGCAGGCCCATCGTACCCCTTGTTGGCGTCGTAAAGAACAAGGTGCAGATACGGGTCAAGCTCGTAGCCTCGGCGCCGGCGGAACTCGGCGGCGAAATCGTTTGTCCAGTTGGCTCCCGAGAGCTCCAGGCTGTCGCAGAACATCGCCCGCAGGCCATTGCCCATCTTGCCGCCCATCGCCGGGGCAAGCGCCTCGGACATCCGCGAAAGATAGCGTTCGACCGCGGCGGTGTTGATGTGGTCCAGCACCTGACCGTCTGCGCCCGGGGCACCGTGGATCACTCCGGTATAGCCCTCCCTCCAGGTTCCCACGTACAGCGTGTGCTTGCCCGGCGGGACGTCGAATCGCACCATGCCGTCGGCACCGACGGTATCGGTAAGGTCGATCGTCTCGGAAATATCCCTGGCACCGACGGGTAATAGTCGCAGACAGGCCAGTCGCGGTGCCGAGGCCGCGTCAATCTTGCAGTGCATTGTGGGCAGCGTCTGGATATCGCTTAGCGGTGAGACGAACTCGCCCGGGCCGGTAAGCGCAATCTCGTTGACGGCGATGGACTGGATCATCTCGCCGGACCCGAGGAATTTGCCGCCGAAAGGCCAGCCCGATCCGACGATCAGGTCCGCCAGCATTCCGCGCTGCCGCGCGCCGTCGGTGGCGGCACGGACCATCTTATTCCATCGCGGGCTGAGCCATTTCAGGGCGGGTGTTGGAATCGGCGGCGACCACTCAGGCATGGCGATGGGGTTGATCTCCACACCCCCGACCCCGGCAGCTTTCAGCAAATCCAACTCGCGAAGAATCTCCTTTTTCGTCACGCAGTCGCCGTTCCACCACCAGCGAACGAACGGCCTGGCCTCGGTGGGCGGATCGCAGAAACCGCCATAGAGGTCATCGCCACGTGAAGCATCAGCCTTGCTTGACAGCCCTGTCATACGACGCATCCTGTAATTACCGCAGAAGGCACTGTTTCCAGCGGCATCGTGTCTTGGCGTTTCGTTTCCAGATGAACCTGCAAGGCCGGTGAAGCGACCCTCGCAGTGCGAAACAACCTGGAGGATTCCGCGTGAAGAGAACCACGGCCTTCGAGATGATTCTATCACGGCAGAGCAGACCGACAAGCTTCTTCCCGCTGATTCACCCGCCACCCTGCGGTTAAGGGCGGGTTCTAGCTCGAAAGGGCTCTGCGTTGTGGTTGCAGGACTTCTGGACATTGCCGCGATAAGCGAAACGGAAAGGTAGTTATGTTTTCGGATTGTCACGCCCTGTCACGATTGGTCACACTGTTTGTGGTGCTGGCTTGGGCTGGCCAGGTTCCGGCGGCTGGGACGTCAAAGGCTCTGCCGGCGGTTGGTTGGGACGATCTCCTGGCCGACTGGTGTCTCCAGGACACGGGCTCTGCCGACAAGGGCAAGAAATGTTTCACCAACCAGGCGGGCTTCGACATGGAAAGTCGAATGGTCGCCCGCGTACTGGGTGAGCTTGGCCAGGCCGGTCGGGAAATGTCGGCCGAGATGGCGAAGCTTGTTCAGGCCAAGACTCCCGGTGTGGATGCGCGATGGAAGACTCTGTACATCAAGACCTGCAAGGCCCGGCGTGCCAAACGTCTATCACCGTTGTTGGCCAAGTGTCGCAAGATCGTCCATACCAGGCATTACAATATGGGGGGCAGCCATTACGCTTACACCGAGGGCCAGTCAGACGCCCAGGCCGAGCGTCATTTCAAGCCCGGATCGGCCTTGTGTTTGCTGGAGGCCGATGGCGGGCTCGGCAGGACTCGCGATCTTATCGCTGATGTCGGCGGAGTTATTCGCGACCCGGACGTTTCTCATGACGGCAAGCGGATATTGTTTGCCTGGAAGAAGTCCGATCGCCAGGACGATTACCACCTCTATGAAATGGATGTGGCGAGCGGCAAGATTCGGCAGTTGACGGCGGGGCTCGGCTTTGCCGACTACGAGGGAGCCTATCTGCCCAATGGCGACATCGTTTTCAACTCCACGCGCTGCGTCCAGACGGTTGACTGCTGGTGGACCGAGGTGTCGAACCTGTACCTCTGCAACAAGGATGGCCGGTATATGCGCCGGGTTGGTTTCGACCAAGTCCATACGAACTACCCGACTGTTACCGATGATGGCAGAGTGATCTACACCCGGTGGGACTATAACGACCGCGGGCAGTTGTATCCCCAGCCGCTGTTCCAGATGAACCCCGACGGCACGGGACAGACGGAGGTTTACGGCAACAATTCCTGGTTCCCGACGACGATCATGCACGCTCGCGGGATTCCCGGTACGCAGAAGATCGTCGCTGTGCTCGGCGGGCATCACACGCATCAGCGTGGCAAGCTGGCGCTTATCGACCCATCAGTGGGCACCCAGGAGGCGACGGGAATAACTCTGATAGCCCCGATCCAGAATACCAAGGCAGTCAAGGTTGACGCCTACGGTCAAAACGGCGAGCAGTTCCAGTACCCATACCCGCTGGATGAGACGCATTTTCTCGTCACATACACTCCGCACAGCACCGGGAACCGTCGATACGGCAGGCCGTTTGGCATTTACTTCATGGACATTGATGGGCGGCGCGAGCTTCTTGCGACGGATGCGAAAATTTCCTGCCAGCAGCCCGTGCCGCTGTCGCCCCGGCCGGCGGGGCCGGTTCGGCCTTCGACGGTGGATTACCGCAAGGCTGACGGTATGTACTACGTTCGCGACGTGTATGTGGGGGCGGGCCTGAAGGGCGTCGCCCGTGGCACGGTGAAGCGGCTGCGGGTGGTGGCGTTGGATTTTCGGGCTGCCGGGGTTGGCTCAAACCGCAACGGTGGCCCGGCCGGCGGGGCGCTGGTCAGCACGCCGGTTTCGATTGACAATGGAACCTGGGATGTGAAAACCGTTCTTGGCTCGGCGCCGGTCCACGAGGACGGCTCGGCCATGTTCAAGGTGCCGGCCCGCACGCCGGTTTATCTGCAACTTCTGGACGCCAACGGTTTCGTCGTGCAGTCTATGCGAAGTTGGTCCACGCTCCAGCCCGGCGAGATGTTTTCCTGCGTCGGTTGTCACGAGGGCAAGAACGATGCCTCGCCCGCGGTAGGTCATGTTTCGCAGGCCCTGCGAGAAGGCGCGGTGACGCTCAAGCCGTTCTACGGCCCGGCGAGGGGGTTCAGCTTCCCCCGCGAGATTCAGCCGATCCTCGACAAGCACTGCATCCGCTGCCATAGCGATCGCTCGGCCAAGCTGATGGCTGTGCCGACACGCCAGAACAAGAAGAAATCTCCCAAGGCCCCGGTTCCGTCCAAGCCGCTCGCCGTCGGTGGCAAGAAGGCGTTCAGCTTGCTGGGCGAGCCTAACCTCGACAAGCGAGCCAAGCGCTACTGGAGCGATTCGTATCTGGCCCTGACGCAGAGGGGCAAGCCGAACCGGCTTGTCCGGTGGCTGAACGCGCAGTCCATCCCGCCGATGCTGCCTCCTTACTTCGCCGGATCGTCCAGGAGCGGGCTCATCTCCATGCTGTCGGCCGGGCACAACGGTGTAAAGCTTTCGCGTGAGGAGATGGACAAACTCTGCTGCTGGATCGACCTGCTGGTTCCGTACTGTGGAGACTACACCGAAGCCAACGCCTGGAGCTTGGGCGACAAGCGCAAGTACGCCCGCTACTTCGCCAAGCGGCAGCGGATGGCGGCGTGGGATCGGGCGAATATCCAGGCCCTCCAGGCCGGCAGGCCATCGCCGGCCGCGCCAGGCGAAAGCGACGTCGAAACCCCCAACGCGTATCGCAACCTGGCACTGAATCCCGAGGATGTTATGGGGCTGCCGTTGAGCTATCCGCATGCATCGAGCAACAGCGAGTGTCGCAACGATCCTGTCTTCGCCGCCCGCTGTGCCGTTGACGGCAAGAAGTCCAACCGAGGCCACGGCGCGAAGTTCCCGTCGTGGGGTCCGGACAAACGAAAGGACTTGTGGTGGCAGGTGGAGTTTGGCCGGGAGGTTGAAATCGACAAGATCGTGCTGTATATCCGTGCGGACTTCCCGCACGATCGTCACTGGCGAAGCGCGACGGTCGAGTTCTCCGACGGATCGAGCGAGAAGATCGAAATCGAGAAAACCGCCGAGCCGCAGACGTTCACGTTCGACAAGCGCGTCGCGACATGGGTGAAGTTTACCGACCTCGTCCAGGATGGGCCTTTGGGGTGGTGCGGCTTTACCGAAGTCGAGGTCTGGGGCAAGAACGTTCGATAGCCTCAATAACCAATAGGAGATTCCAATGATCCGCCTGCTTATCGCCATTTGCCTCATGGGTTCCGTAGCCATCCCCAACAGCGCCATCGCCGTTAATCTACCGAACGTATTCGGCGACCACATGGTGCTTCAACGGGACAAGCCAGTCCGGCTGTGGGGATCCGCCAAGCCGGGCGAGAAACTATTCATCCGCTTCGCCGGTCAGTCCGTCAACGCCGTTGCCGGCGATGATGGGCAATGGTCTGTTACGTTCAAGCCGATGAAGGCGAGCTTCGACGGGCGGGAACTTGTCGTCGAGGCCACGAGCGGCAAGGTGGTGCTGGCCGACGTCCTGGTGGGGGAGGTGTGGATGTGCGGCGGGCAGAGCAATATGGAGTTTGTCCTTCGGTCCTCCCGAAACGCCGATGTCGAGATTCCCTCCGCCAACAGCCCGGGCATACGGTTCCTCAGGATTCCCCACGTCGCACGGACCGAGCCCCAAAAGGATTTTCCGGTTGAAGACACCAAGGGCAAGTGGCAACTATGCATGCCGCCGGAGGTGGAGAACTGCACGGCAGTGGGCTACTACTTCGCGGTCCGGCTGCGGCGCAGGCTGAACGTGCCGGTCGGATTTATCGACACGTCGTGGGGGGGCACGATGGCTCAGCACTGGGTGCCCAAGGACGTGCTGGTAAAGTTCCCCGAGATGAAGCCGTACATCGATGACTTCGACAAGGCCTTGCGGACATGGAAAGACGGTGGCGGAGCCCCGGGCGCGAAGCGCCGCTACGAGGCAGATGTGAAGGCTTGGGAGGTCAAGAACGCCGAGCCGAAGTCCAAGGGCGAACGCCGGCCGCGAAGGCCGAAGTTCAAGTCCTACACCAGCCCGGCCGACAAGCACCAGCCCGGGGGTATGTACAACGGAATGATCGCACCGCTGGCGGGTCTCTCGCTGCGAGGCGTGCTGTTCTACCAGGGCGAGAACAACTCCTTTGGCGAAAGCTGGAAGCCGTTTCACAGAACGTTTCCGGCCGTGATATCATCATGGCGCAAGGCGTTTGCCGATGAGAACCTGCCGTTCGGCATCCTCCAGATTCCCGGATGGTCCAGTCGCCGATCCATGACCTACGACATGAACCACCACACCAATATCATCCGCGAAATACAGTTCCTCACCTGGCGACGAACGCCCAACACCGGCCTGGTCGTCACGTTCGACACCAACACGAGCCAGAGCATTCATCCATCCCACAAGGCCCCGGTTGGCGAACGGGCCGCACGGTGGGCCCTGGCGGAGGCCTACGGCGTGAAGGGGTGGCATTCAAGTCAGCCGCTTCAGTGGCAGGGGCCTGTCTACAAGTCCATGGCCATCAACGATGGCAAGATTATCGTCACATTCCAGAAGGGCGCCGATCATGGCCTGGTCCTGGCGCGGGGTGATGATTGCGGCTTCTACATCGCGGGAAAAGACCGCCAGTTCCACCACGCCAGCGCCCGGGTCGTCAAGGACAACAAACTTGAGATATGGTGCGAGGAAGTGCCCCAGCCGGTCGCGGCTCGCTACGGCTGGTCGAACCTTCCTGCCGGGTGGCTGATGAACAACCGAGGCCTGCCGGCCTACCCGTTCCGCACTGATACCTGGCCGATGACGCCGCATCAGTCCACGGGCTCTTACCAGGTGGATGTCCCTGAAAAATGAGCCCTCGGTCAGGGTGGCGCTGACTTAAGTGCCCCAAGGTCCGTGGTTGTCTTTTCCTGCCGCGCCCCCGCTCGGCAAACTTTCGCCCTGCGCGTCAGAGTCCCGGTTGTTAAAACTCTCGCATGGGTGGAGTAAGGTGTTCCAATGACGACGAATCGGTTTGATCCAGTGGCCTCTACATGGGATGACAACCCAAGAAGAATGGCGGTCGCCAAGGCTGTTGCCGACGCGATTGAGGAAGCGATTCCCCTGGCCGAGAACATGAGCATGTTGGACTTCGGCTGTGGTACTGGAACACTCAGCGTTCTGCTTGCCGGGCGGGTAGGGCATATCCATGCCATGGATACCAGCGATGGGATGATTGCCGAACTC
The DNA here is from genome assembly GCA_964564285.1 of uncultured Planctomycetaceae bacterium. Lineage (GTDB taxonomy): Bacteria > Planctomycetota > Phycisphaerae > SM23-33 > SM23-33 > JAUWQU01. Next base: position 17,398 of record CAZMBZ010000057.1, read on the forward strand.
AAACGAAAACTGGCCGAACTGCCGGAAATGTCCTCGCTGATTCAACCGTGCCTGTTCAAGCCGCCCCTGACCCAAGCCCTTGAAGGCACATGGGACGTGATATGCTCATCGATGGTCTTGCATCACATCGAAGACGCGGTGGGAACTGTCAGGCGTCTGGCGGGCCTGCTTGGTCCGGGTGGGTATCTTGCGCTGGCCGACCTGATGCCTGAAGATGGGTCTTTTCACGGTGCCAAGGCCGTGCCACACAACGGTTTCGATCCATCGGTTCTGGCCCGGGCCATGCGGGAGGCAGGACTCGACCAGACGGTTTGGAGGAAGGTTACCAACTTCAACAAGCCGGCAGCAACCGGCGAGATGCGAGAGTATTCAATCTTCCTCCTGACTGCCTCGCGGCCTGGTTGAACACCAGCGGGGGCCTTGCGTTAAACTATGCAAGGCTATCAGTTTGAGGGTGCAGGCTGCCTGCTGGAGCCACCTGCGGGCCGGGTCACGCAAGCCTCGGCGGAGTAGTCGTACTTCGTGACGATGTACAGGCCCGAACTGTCCGGGGCCGGCGTTTCTGTTTCCCAAACAGCCGCTAAAACTACCTGCTACTACAGCATATACAATAGTCCCGACCCGTTTGGCGTTCTCGTAAACATAGCTTTAGTAGTCGGTTGCATCACTCTGCCGCTCGCAATAGGAAAACAGCGGTTCCTGACCCCAGATACCGCCCATAGGGACATGTGACCGGAACCCGGCCGAGCAGCCCCCCGAAAAAATCTGGTTTTGTGCTTGACAATCGTCGATCTTAGTTTATAATATAGGCAACACAAGGGCATACTACGGGGAGACTCCATGCAAACACACAAAGCCAACCTGTTGCGAGCAAACGCCAACCGCACCTGTGATCTAGATAAGCCTCTTTTCATAAATCGTTTACACCTGTCAGCCACGATACTGACCTTCCTGACAACGGCCAGCATCCGCCCGCGAGAATCCGCCCCAGCCACCACCGCCCAAGACACCGGCAGCTTCCCCTCCCGGCATTTGTCATCGCCCATCCGCCGCTCGCCATCAGCGATTCAGCCGCCCAGCAACGGGCGGGAGAGACGCCAAGACCATATGGCAACCGCGACCATTCCGCCCAGCCATCCGATTCGCCATGGCATCGACACTGCTCCCAAGGCCGACCAAAAACGACCAACCCCGCTTCGGTTAACAGCCAGACTCTCGACAGGCTGGTGCAAGCAACCATTTGTGGACCGGGGGCTCTTCGCAGCTGGGCGCAGGAAGCGGGACTTTCGCAAATTGCCAGGTCTACGGTTGCCCGACCGTTTCGGCGTCCTCGGCCTCGCGGTTCTTGGCGGCTTGCGCCAGTCGGTACTGCTTCGGCGTCGTGCCCATGGCGGCGCGGAACACCTTGAACAAGTAGTTTTCCGAAGTGAACCCGACCTGCTCGGCGATGGCCCTGACGGAAGTTTTGGTCCCGATCAGCAGTTCGCAGCATCGCTCGATCCGCTTGCGGGTCAGTTCGGCGTTGACGGTTCGGTGCAGGTATGTGCGGAAGTGGCGATCGAGCTTCCGCCGGGAGACGCCGACGGCCTCGGCGATGTCGGTAACGCTCAGCGGCTCGGCGAGGTGTTCCCACATGTACCGAATCGCCCGGGCTGTTTCGACATCCGGCACGGCCAGCACATCGGTGCTCTGGCGGGTGACGACACCCGCGGGGGCGATCAGGATGGGCTCTTTCGAAACCTGCTCGCCGTCCATGAGTCGGTCCAGCAGTTCGGCCGCGGTCCGGCCATGAACGAAGCGGTTGAGATCCACGCTGGAAAGGGGCGTCGGCGCGAAGTCACACCGGAAGGTTTCGTTGCCGCAGCCAAGGACGGCCACCTGCTCGGGGACGCGTAGGCCGATGGTTTCACAGAACTGGCAGATGCGTATGGCCATCGTGTCGTTGTACGTGAAGACCCCCAGCGGCAGCTCGAGCCGGGAGATTGCCTTGGCTAACCGTTTGGCCAGCGCCTCGATGTTGTTCCACTCAACGATACGGCCCGGACGCTGAACGGCGATCAGATCAGCCCTCGCGCCCAGGCGGCGGGCGCATTCGATGAAGCTCAGCGCCATCGGTCTTGTCGGCGAATCGGCAAAAGCTTCGCTATGAAGATAGGCCATGTTCCGGAAGCCCCGTTCGGCGAAATGCTCGGCCGC
>CAZMBZ010000058.1:0-19310 GCA_964564285.1 uncultured Planctomycetaceae bacterium
ACCGATTGCGGTTGGGGCTTCAACCAGGCACGGCTAGCCGTTACAATGTTTACATGGCAGCTAAACGACGTAACGACGGACGGCGCGACGCCGAATTGAGACCGGTGAAGATCACTCCCGGATTCGTGGGCTCAGCGGATGGCTCATGCCTGATCGAGGTCGGCGGCACGCGGGTAATCTGCACGGCCAGCATCCTCGATGAAGTTCCCCGGTGGCGAATGGGTCAGGGCGCCGGATGGGTGACGGCTGAGTACGGTATGCTCCCGGCCTCGACGAACACACGCAAGAGCCGCCCGAAGATCAAACCCGACGGCCGGGGTGTGGAAATCCAGCGACTCATCGGTCGTTGCCTCCGATCGGTGGTGATATTCGAGAAGTTGGGGCCTCGAACCGTCTACCTTGACTGCGACGTGCTGGAAGCCGACGGCGGCACGCGCACGGCGTCGATTACGGGCGCTCAGGTGGCGCTGTCCATCGCGGCCGGGCGGGCCGTTCGTGATGAGCGATTCCAACCCAAGGCGGTTCAGGGACTTATCGGTGCGGTTTCCGTGGGAATGGTCGATGGTCGAGCCTTGCTGGACCTGGATTACTCCGAGGACAGCCGGGCCGAAGTGGACATGAACGTCGTAATGACAAACGCGGGCCTGTACGTGGAGGTCCAGGGCGCCAGCGAAGCCAAGCCGTTCAGCGACGATCAACTCCAGTCGATGCTGAAGCTGGCCAGGCGCGGCATTCGAAAACTGTTTACCCACCAGCGCCTCGCCATTTCCGAGGGGTTAAAATGAACATGACACGAAAATATACGACAATCGCACTGCTGATGCTGCTGGCTGCGACTGCCGCAACTGCGGCGGGCGCGGATAAGCCTAACTTTCTGGAGAAGATGTTCGGCAGGAAGCCAAAGCGCACATCCGGCGGAGCGGAGAAGGGTAACTACTCGATCCTGCTTTACGTCTCCCGCAGCCCGGGCTCGCATATCGCCCAGGCCAAGCGCTACAAGGCAAACACCGAGAAGTACGCAAGTTGGAAGTACCTGTTCATCGTCCACAAGGAAGACCATAGCCTGCTGTTCTGGGGCAAGTACGCAACTCTGAAGGACGCCCAGCCTAACCTCAAGAAGGCCAAGCAATACCTCACTCCAGCCAAGGTCAAGGTCTTCACCAAAGCCATCGTCGTGCCCATGCCGGGCAAAGAATTTGTCGGCCCGTCGGAATGGAATCTCGACAACACCGACCCGAAGTACGTCTACACCGTGCTGGTCGCTGAGTTCCATGACGTGCCCGATGCCATCAATGAGCGAGGGAAGAGCGTCCCCTACGTCGGGCGGGAGAAGTTCGCCGTCGAGCTCTGCAAGCAGTTGCGCAAGCAAGGCATGGCCTCGTTCTACAAGCACAGCACGGTGGACTCCATCGTAACTATCGGACTTTTCGGCAAGAACGCTATTCAGGACGCGCGCAGGAAGGGCAAGGTCGTCCGGAAAGTCAACGATCCCGCTATCAACATGATCTTCAACAGAATGCCCAAACTGGCCGTCAACGGGCGCGAAAAACTCATCACCACAATCGACGCTAAAACCAAACGGTCCAGGAAGATACCCGCGCCCTCGTACCTGATGAAGATTCCGCGAGATAATACCCAGAATGCAGACACCACGAAGCCCAGGCCAGGAAATACTCTTGGCCACCCAAAACCCGGGAAAACTCCGGGAAATGATGCAGGTTCTCCAACATCTGCCAATAAGCCTGGCCGGACTCGATACCCTCGAAACAATTGACGAGCCCGAGGAGACCGGCGACACCTTCGCCGAGAACGCCTGCCAGAAAGCTCTCTACTACGCCCGCGCCACCGGCCAATGGTGCCTTGCCGATGACTCCGGACTTGTGGTCGATGCCCTAAGCGGCAAGCCCGGCGTGCATAGTGCACGCTACGCGGCCGAAAGGTTTCCGCCAGACGCCGACCGCCCCCATCGCGATGCCGCCAACACCGAAAAGCTGCTCGAAGCCCTCGAAAACGTTGACGACGCCCGAAGCGCACAGTTCGTCTGTCACCTCGCCCTGGCCCAACCGGGCAAAGTGCTGCTGGAGACCACCGGAACCGTCGAAGGCGTCATAGCACGCCACCCAAGAGGCGCCAACGGCTTCGGATACGATCCCGTCTTCTTCGTGCCGCGACTGGGGAAAACCATCGCCGAGATACCCGCCGAACTCAAGAATGAACTAAGCCACCGCGGGAAGGCAGTGAGACAATTTGCGAAACTGCTGGGCCAGTTGCTGGAAAGACAGTCGCACTGAGAAGCGATGTGTTGCGATTGTTCCCAACCGGCAGAAAGCTACAGTACCGTGGTCAATAATAGGCCTCTGAGCCCATAAATCTCACTTCCAGGTTTTTTGCCTTGCCGTGCCACCAGCGATGGCGATAGAATGCGAGGTGTTCCGGTCGGAAAACTGGAGAAAACCCCCGGTTCATCCGAGGTATTGCGAGGTTTGCCAGCCCGTTTCGGGTAGGTTTCTGACCGGTTCGACGTTTTCTCTGCGCGGGTGTTCCGTGCGAGATGCTGATAGTGAAGAGCCCATTGGCGCTCACTCGAAAGGCCAGAGCAATGCAGGCGAAGGTTGTCGGAATAGCGGCGGTGCTTCTCGTGGGATGTCTGGCGGGCACGGCGAGAGCAGACTTCACTCTAATGAACGACGAGGCAGCTGAGGTCGTAGGGGCTTTTTCCAACGGCGTGCTGCTCGCCACGAGCCAAGTCACTATCGCCGACACTGGCTCGGTGGTCGACCTCCGAGCCTACAGCGGCAGCACTGTGACCGTCGAAGGCGGGACAGTGCGTGACCTGTATACCTACGACGCCAGCATAGTGGAGGTCACCGGCGGGTCGGTGTACAAGTTTGAAGCTTTCAGCGCCAGTACCGCGACCATCTCCGGCGGGCAGATAACCAATATTCATGCCCGCGACACCAGCGCCATGGACATCTTTGGCCCGGTGACCAATCTGTACTCCTACGACGCCAGCGCCCTGAATATGGCCGGGCTGGCAACCCAAATCGTTACCGACGGCAGTAGCACCGTGAATATGTCCGGGCTGGCAACCAACCTTTCCTCCTACGGCAGTAGCACCCTGAATGTGACCGGGCTGGCAACAGCCCTCTCCGCCCACGAAACCAGCAACGTAAGCATCTCCAGCGGATTGACAGATTCTATTGCAACCTACGACACCAGCACCACGTCCGTCTCCGGCGGGAGAACCAGCCAGTGCCACGTCAACAACAACAGCAGCGTGGAGATCACCGGCGGGTTGGTGAGCGGCCTGTACACTGCCGACGCCAGTATCTCGGCATTGTCCGGTGGGTCCGTGGCCAACATCTTCGCTTACGACACCAGCATGGTGGCTCTTTACGGGAAAGACTTCGTCCTTGGCGCAGGCCTTTTCCTCGACGCCAGCAATAATGTCTTGGGCACGGGCGTCCTGTCTGGCAAGTGGATTGACGAAACAAGCTGGACCACGACTATTTCGATGCACGATCCAACTGCAACCATTTGGTTGGTAGCTGAGCTGACTGAGGCAGATCCCCTGGACGGCGATACCAACTTGGATGGCATTGTTGATATAACCGACTACAACACCCTCAAGGGCAATATGGGCATGGCGGAGAATGCCGTGTGGGCCGATGGCGACGTGGACGAAGATGGCGACGTGGACTGGGACGACCTGCTGCTGCTCCATGCTCAATATGGTAAGTCGACCACATCTTTGGCGGCCATGCCGAGCGAGATGATCCCCGAACCTGCCACACTGGCGCTGTTGGCCTTGGGCGGTTTGATGGCGCTTCGGCGGAAGAAGTAATCGCCTTTCTGATGAGAAAACTGGAACGGTCGTATGTTATTCGCCTCCCAAACAGGTGATTGTTCCAGGTTTTCCAAAACCGTAATTGCAGTGGCAGCGGCGCTGCTTCTGGCGGGACCGATGGCGGCTACGGCGAGGGGGGACTTTCTTCTGGTGGGAACCGACCATCTTGATGTGACCACCTCACACGATAGCGGGACTCTGTACGACGCCAGCACTGCGGACATCTCCGGCGGGTCGGTGATTAACCTCTACACCTACGACAGCAGTGCCGTGGGGGTTTCCGACGGGTCGGCAGGCAACCTCTTCGCCTACCACACCAGCGCCGTGGACGTCTCCGGTGGGACGGTGAGCGATTACCTCTGGGCCTATGACAGCAGCACCGTGAATATCTCCGGCGGGTCTGTGGCCAACCTCCTCGCCAAACAGAGCAGCATCGTGGATGTCACCAATGGGTCGGTGAGTAGCTTCTTCGGCTACGACAACAGCATCCTGAACATTTCCGGCGGGGACGTGCTCGGCCTCTACACCTATCAAAGCAGTACCGTGGAGGTCACCCGAGGATCGGTGAGCGGCAACCTGTACGCCTACGACATCAGTGCCGTAAACGTATCCGGTGGAACCATGAGCTATATCCACGCCGATGGCGAGAGCACCGTGAACGTCACCAACGGGTCAGTAAGTAACCTTTACGGCTACAACAGCAGCAACCTGAACGTTTCTGGCGGCGCGGACAGCGGTCTGTACACCTACGCCACCAGCACCGCGAACATCTCCGGCGGAGAAGCAACTTCTCTTCAAACCCATGACACCAGCACAGCGAACGTCTCCGGCGGGTCGGGAAGCTGCCTTTACGCACACGACACCAGCACCGTGGACGTCTCCGACGGGTCGGGAAGCGAGCTTTACGCACACGACACCAGCACGGTAAAGGTCTCCGGCGGATCGGTGAGCAGCCTGTGTACTTACGGCACCAGTATTTCGGCCTTGTCCGGCGGGTCAGTGGCCGACATCCTCGCTTACGACACCAGCGTCATAGCTCTTTACGGACATGACTTCGTCCTTGGCGATGGCCTTTCCCTCGATGGCAACGATGTATTGGGCACGGGTGTTCTGTCCGGCAAGTGGTTCGATGGAACATCATGGACCACGACTATTTCGATGCACGATCTCACTGCGACCATCTGGCTGATATCTGGACCCGACGTGGGGTCCCTGTTAACCGGCGATGCCAACAACGACGACGTTGTTGACGCGGCAGACTACATCATCGTGAAGAAGAACTTCGGCATGACCGACGCCGAGTGGTGGGATGGCGACTTCAGCCGCAACGGCACGATCGACTGGGCCGATCTCCAGTTGCTCATAGATAATTTCACCCCCCACGGCGACAACATGGCAGCCGCGGTCCCCGAGCCCGGCTCCGTGATGTTGCTCATGTTCGCCGCGGCGGCACTGCTCGGTCGCCGCCGTAGAGTCCCCGACGCTCTCTAGCTATGGTGACGAAGCTGGTCACAGCCAGGGCAGGACAAATCCGCCTTCGAGCCATTCAAGCCGATAAACGCTACACCGCGCCACCCGACCAAGGCGGCGTTACGACCGCCGCAGTCCGCGGTCGCTCATACCTCTTCTTATGGCCTTGGCCAGAACCGCAACACACGCCATCGCACCCGCGGCTACCAGGTAGACAAGAACGGCTGGGTACCACCGCATCGGCGGCGCGGACGCGTAATCTCCGATCCGCGTTATTCGGTACATAACCGAGGACCGGTGCCACACAAAGCGAGATGTCTCTGTAAGACAGGCTGTCGCGGAGTAGAACGGATTGGCGTAGACGGCCGCGGCGACCAAGTTCTCCGCTGTTTCGCGCTGCGCGCCGCGTATTGGCCCGCCAATCCAGAACGGGCTGGCAAGGACACCTAGCAGCACTGTCGAGGCCAGCATCGCCCAGATGTAACGCCCGGCCGACGTGCGAGCCAGCCGGGTCACAGCCACCCCAGCCACGGCCAAGGCAACCAGGACGGTGTAGATTTTCAGAGCGCCCAGGCCCGTCACCTCGTCGCAGCATGCCCATAGCACCAACAGGCTTACAAAAGACGCATCCGCAACGATTCCTCCGCGAAACAAGGCTCCCATAGCTGTACGTCCAGAAGCAGCCAGCGCCGGCGTCGCAAGCGCAACCCACAACACGCAACTTGCCAGCGCAGCCAGCGCGGCGTGCATAAGCGACATCCCCCCCGCAATCGCTACTGCGAAGACCCCCAACTCCACCGCCACCGTCACAATGCCAGCCACCGTTACGGCCCATACATGATCGACGCAAAACTTCCTGATGCCCGATCGGTCTGCGGCCCCGGCTGTTGGGCGTGGCTCAACCTGCTGAGCAGCCTTCTGGGTCAATTACCACCCTCCGAAGAGGCCGGCTGGGTCGTGGCCTTGTAACGAGCAACCGACTTCTTGAGCCGTGCGGCGTAGTCCTTTATCAGCTCTTTGCGTGCTTCCAGTGCGCGGAGTTCAGCCTCGACTCTAATCAACGTACGATCAGCCTCCTTGCCTGGATCTTCAAGCAGATCGCGATAATTGACGAACTTGTCCTTCCACCCAGCCATGGCGCTGCGAGCCTGGTCGGCCGCGCGAGGCAGCATATCCCACTGGGGCCTGACTCGCTGGACATCGAACTCCCGCACTCCGCCAAGGCGAAGTGTCGACTGGGTCTCGGCGATGTCCCACACCCTGGCCATGCCGTCCGCCCGAATCACCACCATGCCTCGCTCGTGGGCAGTGATATATCTGGTCGCCCATTCTTCAAGTTGCTCTTCGGTGAACACCTGCCCGTCGACCGACCTGTGCCCGAACCGGTCGATCACCAACGTTTCGCGGGCATCAGGTGATTTTTCGGCACCGGGCAAGGGGGTAATAATCACCTCAACCTTCGTTCCCGTCGCAGGAATCTTCTTCGCGTTTGCGTATATGCCACGCATATCGTTAGCGGACGAACTATGGAAGGGCACGTCGATCACCGCTGATGGAAAGTTCGTCAGGGAAATGATCTCCCCATCCAGTTCGGCCCAGTACCGCCCTGTCGGCAGGATATCCGAACCAATAAATATCCACCGATCAGGCCGCTCGATCTCCTCGCCTTCCTGGCCGGTAAGCCACTCGCCCGGTTCGGCGCTTTGCGTCTTGCCCTTGCCGTCCTTCCAGACGACCTTGATCTTCAACCCCGCCCCCGCCGGCGGGAGAAACCGCGAACCCATCTGCTGCCCAGACCACCGTGCGGGCTTGCCGGCAGAAAGGCCTAGCATAAGCAGGCCCGCGTGGATATGCGAAGCCTTCGCTTTCGTGTGCAAAATGCTCTCGTGCGTCTTGGACTGCCACTGGACAAGCAGAAACTCCAAGACCCCCTCTTTCAGGCACACCTCGGTATCGAACGACACCTGGCGCTTTTTCAGGTCCACCCGGACCTCTCCAATCTTCACAATCTTCTGAGCAGGCTGGCTTGTTGGCGGCGTCTTGGCTTCGGCGCCATAGCAGGTCCCCACTACGCCCAGAAGTAAGATCGTCGCACATAGCAAACGGGTCATGTTTGTCTCCGGCGGCGAGGGAATACCTCCGCCGCGATTTACATATCAGAAAGTCTGCCCAAAGGCGCAACCTGGCGTGGCATACGGCCGCGCCTGCTCCGGTCTCCCGGCAACCTTGGGCAATCGCATAAATTATAACATAAAACAGGCCGCGACTCCCATCAGGAGCCGCGGCCTTGATTTGTTTACTCAACCGGCTCGACAGCCGGGAAGCGACCTTACGGCATCCTAGGCGCTTCGAGATAGAGCTTCTCATTACGCTCGGCCTGCTCGTTGATCATGATTTTGGGCTTTACCAGAATCAACAGGGTTCGCTGGTCGCGAACGACGGCGCGATTCTCGAACATACGGCTGATAATCGGGATCTTACTGAGAAGCGGGGCACCCATTTCGTTTGTAGCCTCGCCTGCCGAAGTCTGCCCGCCGAGCAGGAGCGTGCCACCATCCGGCACTGATACGCTCGTCTCGAGTTGCTGGATAACGACCGTGGGAAGTTCGATTGGCAGCGACTGCGCATCACCGGAAACCGATGTAACGTCCTCCGGGTCGAAACCGATATAGAGGACTCTGGGCTGGCCTTCCTGCACGGAAACCTGCGGGCGGATGGTCATCATAACGTACCGCCGGTCGGCCGAGGCCGTCGCCGCAACGTCGAGCACCGCGCCTGTGGGGATGTAATCGACGATCGGCCTGTATGCCGTCGAGTTGCCCGAGACCATTGGAATGTACTCGCGAATATACGCCTGCTGACGAGCAACGGTGATGTAAGACCGCTGGCTGTTGGACAGCGTGATCCTCGGTGCGTTTAACTGCCGCGTCGAAGCTCGGGCCTGCGTTGCCTGAACCAGGAAGTCCACCTGAATATCATCCAGGAAAGTCCCGCCAATGCTCAGGGCTGGAGCACCCACCATCGACCCGATGTTGGTGCCCGTGCCCGTGCTGACACCGTTGATGAACGCGATCGAGCCTTGCTGTGCCCCAATCGGGCTGAACTTGTTGTTGCCCGAGTGTCCGGGACCCCAAGCACTTCCCCCGGTGCCAGGCACCGACGCGCCGGTCCACGGATCCGTAGCGGCGCCCTGACTCATATTTGAACCAAGGTTGAAGTAGAAGTCCAAGTCCACGCCGACACTGTTGAGGAAGCTGCTATCGACCGTGATGAACCTGGCCTCGATAAGAATCTGGATGGTCTTGGCCTCGCGGAGCTTCTCGATGAGCTCGGAGAGGGCCTGATGGTTCTGGGCCGTCTGGGTGACAACCAGCGAGCCGCCGAGAATCTGGATGAAACCGGGAGTCCCAACCCCGGCGCCGCCCTGGGGATCCGCCCACGACTCGGGGTCGATGGAATTGCGGACCAAGGAGATGAAATTCTCCATCAACTTATCTTTGGTCATCTCCTCGTCGCGTCGTTCTGACATGTCATCTTCGTCGAAGATGCCCCCGCCTCCTCCGCCGCCGCCGCCGCTGTCACCGCCAGCCTCTGATGCAGCCTCCGAAACCTCCGACAGCTGGATTTTTGGCCCCTCGAAGTCCGGCACCGGCACCAGCAGGTCGCGAATGTCGTAAACCCGCCGGATGGGCTCCTTGGCCAAATCGGACTTGGTGGAGATAGTCAAGACGCCGCCGTCAACCACGTAGCGAAGCTCAGCATCCGCACCGGCTGCGGCACCGCTGACGTCACGCAGGACCAGATCCAAGGCTCGCTTGACGGTAATCTTCCGGACATCGACGCTGACCTTAGTCGTCTGTTCGATTCCCGCAGCGGTCAGGGCACGCCAGTTAACATGAATGTTGGCGTTCGAGTACTCTCGAAGGAACTCAATGACGTCCTTGAAGTCGATGTCGGCAAAACTAAGCCGCTCGATTTCCCGCTTGAGCTTTTCGCGAAGGGCCGCGTCAGCCGGGGTCTCGCCGGCGGCGGAGGCCTGAAACTCCTTGCGATCCTCTGTCAACTGCTTCCAGTTACGGGGATAGCGTAGGTACTCGTACCAAGGGGTTTCCATTACGCGAACATCGCTGTTAGCCCTGGCTTCCTCACTGGCCACAGTTCGGAACGCTCTGACATCCTTCTGGAGGATACTGAACTCGGTGAGCAATTCCCTCTCATTGGCAGCCCAGGTGTTGGCCGAATCGATCAGGAGAACCTGCTCGACGATATCCAGCGCCTGATCGTACTTCTGCTGACTTCTGAGTACTTTTGCCTGCTCGCTGAGTGTGGTGATCTTTCGAACCTTCTGCCGCTGCTGATCGAGCATTCGTTGCCCTTTGACTCTTTCGATCTCGCGGGCAACCGAGGCAGCCTTGGACCTGTTGAATGCTTCTCGTCGGTTCGCTATCTGCGTCAGCAGGCCCTGGATTCGGGCATCCTCGTTGCGATATTCCATCGCCCCGAAGATGCTCTTGCTGGCCTGGAGAATATCCAGCGATGATCGAGCTGACTGCTCGGCGTTGTTGTAGTCGGCCTCAGTTTTTGCGGCCGTGAGCCCCTCACGTGCCCGCTGGGCCTGCTTGGCGATATCCACCATTGCAGCTTGGCGGGCGATCTCATTGCGGCGTTCGAGTTGGCTGAGAACGCCGGCCTCGCTGGCACTCTTCTGAGCGGTCATCTTGGACGAGTACGCCAGAAGTTGGTCGACCTCGGCCAAGTCAGGGTCGAGGTCTTTGGCTCGCTGGAACATTCCGGCAGCCTGGGCAATTTTCTTATCGTCGAGAAGCTGCTTTCCCTGGGCCAGCATTTGTCGGGCCTTGGCCTGTCGCGCGGTCATGCTCGGGCTCTTGTCGGAGACTACCGGCGCGGTCGGCGCTATCGTCGCGGCCGGGGCTGGGGTGACAGCCATCGGCGCGGGGGTAATCTCGGGAACGGCAACGGGCTTGGGCGCCACGACGGGCGCGGCAGCAAGCTCTGGCCTAGCAGCTACCGGCGTTGCTACCGGGGCAGCAATCGGCATCGCAGGCGTTGCAACGGAAGCGGGCGAAGCGGTAGCCGCGTCTACGACTTCCTTTCGCTTCTTGGCCAAGGCCATTTGGGCCTGTGCGTCGCGGCGCATAGGCTCGGTGAGAAACTCACTGGTAGCAGCCTGGGCAAAGCCCTGAACCGCATCAGCGAGTTCCCCGGCCGTGAGAGCCCTTTCGGCTCCGCGGTAAGCCTCCATAGCGGCGGCCTGCCTGCGGATAGCGTTGGGGATCTGAGCCAGATGATCGGCCAGTTGTTTTTGCTCGGCCTCGCTCAGCGTCGCCTGGTCGGCCTTTAGAATGTCGCTTGCCTTCAAGAGCGAAGTCTGGGCATCCTGAAAGTTCAGCGCTCTATAGCAAGCGATCCCCTTGGTGAGCAGATCCTTGGCATTACCGGCCGGCACCGCCTGAGCGCGTGCCCCGGAACCTATAGCCAAAACGACCGCTGCAATCAAGACGTGGTAGAGAGATTTGCGTCCAATCACCACTGCTCAACTCCTTTGTAAAACAGCCTTCACAATTGGCCCTGCCCGCATTTGGGCTTCGGCAGACCTGACACGTCCTTGGCAAGCCGCCAATGTCGGCCCATGGTCTGCCTTTTCGTTGACTCAGCCATTATCCGACAAAAAAGCCCTGTCGAACAATTACGAAAAACTTAATCTTGCCTTCCGATTTCGCCGATATTACTAAGTTCGCGTCTTGCGAACCCATTTGCGTGGTGATAGTACGCCACCACTGAATCCGTTGCAAGTGCAAAAAAAGAGGATCGCATATTGCTGGCTGTTGATGGGCAATTAATCGCCCGCAGCCTGTTTTGCCGCCTTCTCCAACCGCTCGCGCAAGGGACTGTCATCGTCCCAGGTCTTGAGGCGGGATCGCAGCTTCCCATCGCTATCAAGGTAAAGCATCTCTTGAGTATTGGTTGTAAACATAGCACGTAAAAGCGACTTCTTGAAATCCAGCCGCAATGCTATGGCACCCGTCGAGAAATCCACTTCGACGTATTTACGTCCCTGGCCCATAGGATCGACAAGGGCCACTTTTTCGACCCCGCCAATGGGTTCGCCCCGCTGAACGTTAAATTTTTTCTTAACCCACTGGCCCCATTTGCGGGCGTAGACCGTTACGGACATCTTGCTGGCCATCACGTTGGCGCCCGTCACGAAGAAATGCACCTCGCGTCCCACAGACACCGAATCGGACCACTCGCTGGGCTTGCTGGTCACGAACTTCTTGCGAGCCCCGGCCACTTTATCCTCAGCCACCGCTTCGTCGTAGGTCAGCAGCGGGTTGATAACCACCAGTTGGATTCGATAGCGGAACCTGGTGCCGAGCGTCATGGTGCTATCGTCATAGAAAGCGATGCCTACCTGGACTTCTGGAGTCGGCACCTCGGCCGTCGGAGCAACCGTCGGAGCGGCAGCCGGAGCATCCGAAACCGGCGACATCGGCAGTTTGGGATTGCCCCACTGTTTCAGGTTGGCTTGCCAGACAGGCCGATAAATCGGCTGGAGAATCTGTTGCGCGAGCGCCCTGACGGCTTCGCGAGCGTCGCGGACTTCCTGGGTGTTCGTGCCATCGAAGTCCGGAATGGTCGGCACCTCGATCGGGTCGCCCTTTTCGTTGAGCATCGGCGGGGTCTGTACGACCTTGGTCTCAGCCTTGGCCCAGTCGCCGTCGGGCGGGGCCTGCTGGACTTGCACGATCACCTTGTAGGGCACGACCGGATTCAACGTACCGGTCGTCGTCTTGAGCATGCCTCGCCATTTGGCCCCCAGCGCCGTCAGGGGATATATCCCAACGCCACGGGCAAGAACCACATCCTCGAGCGGGGACTTTTGGGGCAGTTCGACCGAGGCCATCATCACGGGCTTTTCCGGCACAGGCATGGCCGCTGCCAGCAATTCAAAGTCGACCCGCCCGCCCGGACCGCCCACGGGCGCCACCGGTGCCAATGGCAACCTGGGCGTGGCAAGATCGACCGACTCGGTCGGCAGAGGCGCCATGGCCCGAACGTCGTCGAGTTGCCCCACCCAGACAGGCACGGGAACTTTAGCTCGTTCGGTATTCTTGTATACTCGTTGGATATCCTCAGCCAGGCCCTTTAGGACGTCATCCGCCCCGGCTGGGGAGACGGACTGCGTTCCTCGCCCGGTCACCTTGGTGATTTCAACCTCGAGTGGCGACGAAACGATCCAATACCATGCAGCAAAGGCCAGCGCCAACAGGCAGACCAGCAGCACCAGCTTTTCGACATGGCGTTCCATCGTACTTAAACTATCTGCCTTGGCCATTCAGCGGCCTCCTCGCACTGGACTTCTGCGGTGATGATTCGATCTAATGTTCTTTACTTTCCGCTGGCACCTGGCATATGCACAGCGAGTCGGGTCGGCAACAGCGGGCGGATCCAATCGGCCAGCAACAGCAATTCGCCTTTTATCTCCACTTCCATCACCGGCTCGACACCGTAGTAGAACATTGCCTTGTCCGTCGGACCCACTTTGGTCATGTTCAGGTCGGTAACAGTGTGGTAATTCTGCGTCTCCAACACCCGGCTAAGCCGGCGGACATGCCTGGTCGGCATGATAACGGTGAACATATACGGCACAACCGCGTACTGGCCGCACGTGTCCCGCTGCGTCATCGAACTAACGGCAGTTCCGGCGGCGGGGACGATGGTTTCGGTAACCAGGATTTTGATCAGCCGCTTAATCGCGCTTCGAGGAACGCTGGGGACGATCGCCGGGGCACCCGGGCTCTGCTGCTCGGCAAGCCATTGCTGATTGGTCGTAATGATCGCCTGGATGATCTCGTTGGTCACCCATAGGTTCACCTGAGCTTCCCAGAGCTTCACATCGGGTACGGCGCGGCTTTGTCGCTGAGGGAAATACCTGTCCAAGGCACCCGGATCGATGTAAATCAAGCTGTTTTCGGTCTTGCTGAGTTTTACGGACTGAGCAGCCTTCTGGCTCGCCTCAATGGAATCGGTGTACTTCTCGGCTAGTTTGACCCGCTCGTCCTCGACTTCCTGGAGAGTCGGCGGCACGGTAGGCAGCAAGCCCTGGCGCCGCGGAGAGATCGCCAGATCGATCTGCCTGGTATACTCCTCGAAGAACCGGAGATAGAGGCCCTCAGCGCTGTATTTCGCCGCGTCGACGGGGAACGCCGGCTCGGAAGACGCCTCGCTCACCTTTAGTCTTATAATGGGAAGGTATTCCCTGTTGAACTTCAGGCACGCCTGAAGATCCCCGTCGTTGGCCTGTTTCAGCCGTTCGATCCGCGCTTTCATGTCCTCGACGGCATCATTGTTGACCTTCGGCTTATGATTGGCCAATCTCTTAAGATCACGGGACAACTTCTGTCGGCGATCGAGCGAATTGCCTATATCGCTGCCGATATAGTAGAAGATCGCCACACCGCTACCGATGACCACCACGGCGGCCAAGATCACATAGAACAGATTCTCACGCACGAACCGCATACGCTTTTTCTCCCACGGGCCTGCTAGGAACCTTGTTTAATCGGGTTAAGTTGCTCAGTTTCGACGGCGGCGACCCAGCCGGCGCCGAGGCTCTTGCCGTCGGGACCCACTGCCTTTACTCGATACCACGGGGCCGTCAGCTTATTTCGTATTTCTTCGACGGTCAACTTCGTGCCAACTGGCAGTGTCACTATTTTCTTCTCTGCCGCCAGCGCGTCGACGGGCTCGAAGTCTGGATACATGTCCACTTGCTTGCCAAGCTCGTAAGCGTTTTTGCCCCGCTCGGTCTTGGCGTCGCCCAAAGCGATACCGTCATTAAGAATTTCCACGAACCATGTGACCTTGAATCGGGTGTCAGCGTTGGTGTCCTCGTCGGGCATCAGCGGATCGGGACTGGCCGCAGCAGCCACAACCCCGAAACCGGCAGGCGCGACAGAAACCCATTCCACACCATGGCCCACGATCTTAAGGCTGGTAAACCACTTGGAGTACGCCATGCTGAACCGGCGAAGATTGGCTGCGATCTGGTTGGTCTGGATCTGCCCGCGCGGAGTTCGTGCGAGCATGACAACCTTGAACCCAGGCCGGCCTCCGGTAGCCGTGTTGACCGTGCCAGCCGCCGTTTCAGCCATTTCCTTGCCAATGTTCAAGTGGTAGGCGGCTTCCAGAATCTCGACGACGATCACGTCGCGTTCTTTGCGGGGCTTGGCCTTGAATGCCTCCGCTTGCTGAACCCGCTGGACCAGTGCCAGCCGCATCACCTGGCTCTTCAGGGTGTTGCCCGAAAGCGCCTCGATGCTATTGGCGTCGAGGGGGGCTGCATTGGGGTCCATTTTGATCTGCCCCAGCAGCGTCTTGCCGTATGCCTTGAGCCCTTGGGCACCGATGCTGCCGAAGCGGCTGCGAAAACCGCGAAGGCTCTGCGAATCCATCAGTTGGGCCGCAGCCTTGTCCAGCAACTCGGGCTTCGGAATCCCTCCCCGGCCTGTGCGTATCTGATCCTGAACCTGCTGAGACATGCTCGCCTGATAGCCCAGCAGCCTGGCGTAGTCCATCATTAAAGGCTGGTCCGGGGTAACGAACCTGACGGATTCCCCGACGATCGCCACCATCGACGGCCAGAGGTCACGGTATCCCAGCATCGCCGCTCGCTGCCTCAGGTCTTGCTCGGCGTTCTTATCCTGACCCTCGACTTTCCGCCACTGGTCCATCGTCTGATTGATGCTGCTGACGATCACGGTGGCGTCATTGTACTTGCTCTTGTCGGCCAGGGCACTGGCGTCGGTGTTGGCGCGGTAACCCGGACAGAAAATCGTCGCCAACAGAACAACCGCCGCGGCCACAAAATACGGACGTTTCTTCTTCCATAGCCGATGCCGGACAATCTCACCCGGCAGCAGATTCGTGCTGATGGTCCCCTTGCCCAGTCCCTGCAAGGCCAGCCCGTAAGCCACCGCCAGAGACGGAGTGTTTTCATGGAAAACTGGGGCATTAACCGACGATGAAAGCGTCAGCTTGTTGTACGTATCCACCCGCACGACGTTGACATTGAGATTCTGTTCGATGAACTTCTGCAGACCCGGCAGGCGGAAGCCGTTACCCAGGCCCACCAGTTTCTTGAAGCGACTTTCGCGATGCAGCGAGGTGTAGAAACCGATCGACCGCTGTATTTCCTGGACCAAGTCGGCGAAAACCGGACGCATAGCCTGGAAAATCTGGCGAGCGTATTTGCTCGTGGCGGCAGAGAGCTTGAGTTCTTCGGCCTTTTCGAACGAGAGCTTGAAGGTTCGAACCAGCGCCTCGGTGAAGTTATTGCCGCCGATCTGAATGGTGCGAGTCCAGATTCGCCCCTTGTCGGCGACGACGAGGTCGGTCTTGTCGGCCCCGACGTCGGCAAGGATCGTCGCGCCTTCGTCGTCGAACTGCTCGTCGTGAATCATGAAGTTATAGAGGCCCAGCGGCGCCACCTGCACAATATCGACCGGCAAGGTAACTTCATGGAAGTGGTGCAGCGTCTCGGCGACGTCGGAACGCTTCATCGCGAAGATGCCGACCTCAACGTCCGGGCTGTCGGGGTCGCGGAAAGTCTGGTACCGCCAGATCACCTCGTTGATCGGGAAGGGAATCTGCTGCTCGGCCTCAAATCGGACGATATCGGGAATCCGCTTTGTCTCGACGGGAGGAAGCTTTACGAACCGGCTGAAACTGGCCTGGCCGGGAACGGATATGACGACCTCACTGCCAGCGGTGTTGTGACCCGCCATGAAACGTTGCAGCGCGTCTTTTATGAGTTGATCTCTATCGACTTCCGGCCCGGATAGTATGACGGGATGCTGGACTACCTCGAAGTCCTCAACCTCAAGCTGCCCCTGCACATCCCGGAGCTTGAGGGCCTTGAGGGCACATTGCCCGATGTCGATGCCCCAAACGGTTTTTGCTCTGGCCATGCTAACTCCTAGGCTCGCGACATACGGGACGCGATGGCGACCCGTCATCTCGATTCGACACAACACCTACCAGCGAAACCAACTCACGGCCCAAGGGTTCAAGCCCTCGACAGACTGTGCGCCGCCGCAAGCACGCGGTATGATATACACTTTGTCCCCGGTGGGCAAGACTGCATCAAGCGATAATATTTCACCGAGAGCGGATTCTGCTACTAGTGGTGCCGTCGCATGCTTCGATTTGACATAACGACACTCGGATGCAAGGTCAACCAATACGATAGCCAAGCCATGGTCGCCTGGCTCGAAGCCGCTGGCTGGATCCAAGCCGAACCTGGCATGCAGGCCAGTCTGCTAGTCATCAACACCTGCTGCATAACGACCACCGCTATGGCCAAAAGCCGCAACTCACTGAGCCGCGCCGTGCGGAAAAGGCCCAACGCCGCAGTCATTGTCGCTGGATGTTACAGCGATTACGACCGTAAGCGACTGCTAAAGATACTCGACGACTTCGGCGTGCCGGCCAATCGCAGGATGCTCACCGGACACCATCACGATGTCGCCGACAATCTCCGAACCTTTATCCAATCTCTCAGCCAGGCGGACCCGGTCGAAAAAATTCTCGACGACCAGCCGTCCGTACCTTGCCAACCGAGCACAATAAAAACACGCCGACTCGCCGCGGTCAAGGGCAATGTCGCAGCAACAAGAAACCTTCCCGGAATTCGGAGATTTTCCAACCGGCAGAGAGCGTTCGTGAAAGTTCAGGACGGCTGCGACGCATTTTGCTCATATTGCATCGTGCCCTACACACGCCCCCGGGTCTGGTCGCGCCGGCCGGAAGAGATCCTTAACGAGTGCCGCACCCTCGCCGCCAGCGGGCACCGGGAAATCGTCCTGTGCGGTGTTTTTATCGGAGCCTTCGGGCAACAGACCACCCTCCGCCGCAAATGGCCCGCCCAGACAGACGCCCTTGCCGAACTGCTGTGCCGCGTGTGCGACATTGACGATTTGTGGCGCGTCAGGCTGTCGAGCATCGAACCCGGCGACGTCACTGACAAGTTGCTGAATGCGATCGCCGAATGCCCCAAGGCCGCACCGCACCTGCACTTGCCCTTGCAGTCCGGCTCGCCCGCAATCCTGCGCAGCATCAACCGCCAATACACGGTCGACCAGTTCCGCCGAACCGTCCAGCGGGTTCAACAGGCGCTCGATCGCCCCGCGCTGACGACCGATATTATTGTCGGCCTGCCGGGGGAAACCGACGCCGACTTCGCACAGACCATCGATGTCACCCGCGACGCTGGATTCGTAAAGATCCATGCATTTCACTTTAGTCCCATCGAAGGCACCGCCGCATGGCATCAGCGTGACCAGGTACCACCGCACGAGGTCGTCAAGGCACGCATGGCAAAACTGGCCGAAATCGAGGCCGAGTCGGCCCGGCAGTACCGCCTGCCATTCGTCGGCCAGACCGTCGAGGCGCTTGTCGAACGCCCGCGGCGCGGCCAGGCCTGCCGCCAGGGAATGACCGACCGCTACCAGTCAATTCGCTTCACACCAACCAAGCCCGTGCGGGAGCTGACCGGACAGGTGGTTCGTCTTCGCGTAGACGCCGCGACGCCCGAGGGACTGGACGGAACGCTTGAGGGCAAGTCAATTGGTCTTTGAAATGCCGCCCCACCATCCGATAGAATCCCTCCCATGAGCCAAGCCTACGACGAATTGACCCGGGCGGCGAGGCAGTTGATCGCCATTGAACAGTTATTGGGCGGCGAATTCATACCCGTCAAATGCCGGCCACTCGATGTCCCCGATTTCGCCCCCGCCGAGGCGCCGGCGGAAGCATCCCAGGCCCCAGCCCTGGCGCCGGAAGAAAAAGCCGCCGCCCTCAAGGCTATTGACGAAGGCGAGGTCAAGGTTTGCACCAAGTGCGACCTCTGCCAGGGGCGACACAACACGGTCTTCGGCGAGGGCGACCCGAATGCCCGGCTGATGTTCGTCGGCGAAGGGCCCGGAAAGGACGAAGACGCAACGGGCCACCCCTTCGTTGGCAGAGCGGGCGAGTTGCTGACAAAAATGATCACCGCCATGGGTCTGACGCGCGAGCAGATTTTCATCGCGAACATCGTCAAATGCCGCCCACCCAACAACCGCGCGCCCACACCTGACGAAACCGCCGCTTGCTGGGACTACCTCATGCGGCAGATTCGCATAATCCAGCCAGAGGTCATCGTCACGCTGGGCAACCCATCGACACACGCATTGCTGAATACCAAGGTGGGCATAACCAGGCTGCGTGGCTCGTGGCAGATAATGCCCCAAATCGCTGACGGCGTAGTCGGCATCGAAGTCATGCCCACATTCCACCCGGCCTACGTGCTGCGACAATACAACCAGGACACGCGAGGCAAGGTCTGGTCCGACCTCCAGACAGTCATGGGGCGACTGGGCCTGTCCCTACCGACAAAGAACTGACGCGTCGGTCAGCAGCGGCGCCGCTACCGACGAGACTTGCCTATCTCCCCCACCGCCGCCACCACGGCAGGGACTATTTCGGCTAGGCTCACCGTCCGAATCCGCTTGCCCCCGCTATACAGAACCGCCTTGCCCTTGCCGGCGCAGATGGCGACGTCGGCCCCCTCGGCCTCACCGGGGCCGTTGACCACACAACCCATCACCGCCACGCTTACCGGGAAGTCCACGCCCGCCAGGGCGGTGCGAATCTGCTCGACAATCGGCTCCATGTCCATCTGCGCCCGCCCGCAGGTCGGGCAGGCGATAAGCTCCAGACCCTTTCTCGGACGAAGCCTGAGCGAATACAGCAACTCCAGGGCCGCTTCGACCTCGACCACCGGGTCGCCCGAGTAGGAAATTCGAATCGTGTCGCCTATGCCCTCGCAGAGCAGGGCGCCCAGTGCCGCGGCCGAACGCATGGCGCCAGTCACCGCCGTACCCGCGTGCGTTACGCCGAGGTGCAGCGGGTAATCCCACCGCTCGGCGAT
>CAZMBZ010000059.1:0-19119 GCA_964564285.1 uncultured Planctomycetaceae bacterium
GGTGGATGAACGGTATTTGTTGAGGTTGGAACTGAAGTACTTCATGCTCACCATGAGTTTGTCGATGACCCACTGGTCCTTGAACATGGCCTCCACAGCTGCCATGACTTCCTGGAGGTCCATGCCGAGCCCGAGAACTTGCTTGAGTATGGCGCCGTCCTGTGATTGGCCTTGGGTTTCTGGTGGCGAACTCGGGTGCCCACTTCATCTTCTGGGCCAGCAATTGCATCCGGTCGCGGGCGATGACCGACAGCGACCGGTCCTGCACCAGGTCGGTGGCCATCTGGTCGGACATGAACTTCTCCAGCCAGACCCAGTCATCCTGGCCAGTCTTGAGCTGGAAGTTGAACACGGCGAGATTCGTGGCGGCCGCGGCTTCGTGCGCCGGCAACAGCAGCGCCATCACACCCACCGCTGCCAGGAGCACCATAATTCGCATCTTCATTCATCTTCTCCCCATTGCTACTTAACCGTAAACGTCACCGTGGCGGGCTTGGGGATAAACGGCCCGACGTCGCATTCGACGGTGGCCTTGAACGTACCACTGAGCCCTTTCCGGACGTGCCATGCAACGTTCCAGCCGTCCTGGCCAAACTCCGAATCCATGTGCAGGCCAATGACAGATTTATTGTTGGAATCGACAATCCTGAGGTGCCTTCCGGAACTACGGTGATTTCGTTCGACAAGATCGATTTCCACCATGTTGCCCGAAGCATCGCGCTCGACGTATCGGAACTTGACTGTTCGCCCGGACACGTCGGCGAGAAGTTTTCCTGTCACCGGTGATCCCATGTCCAGGGAGACAAGCTTCCCTGACTTGACATGCACGTGTGCGGTCCCACTAACTCTTAGCATGTATTTAGGCATTGATCCATCAGAGGAGGATAACTCTTGGTAATGCGCCAGCTTGTATTCCCCCGGCGGCACATGGATGGGATCCATTCCTCCGGCGATGCTGAACCTGGTGTTCCCCGTGATGAGCCAGGCGTTCCATGCGGGACGTCCGATCTTCAAAAGACCAGCGGGTCCCTTGTAATCCATGGCGGTCACGCTGTTACCGTCCGCGGAGATGCGCACGTCGTACAACTTGCCGTCGATAGTAACCGGCTCGCCGTAACGAACCATGGGGGCGGCGCCTGGGCGGCATGAAACGGTAACAGTGTCATACCCATTCTTGCTTCCCGGCCACGCGGCATCGCCCAGGTGAAGATTGTTGTTGTTGTCGTATATCTCCACCTTGTATTGCTTGTCACCGAAGCGGCATGTTCCCTCAGCCGAGCAGCGCAGTTGCAGCCCGAGCTTGCGTCGATCGGTTTCGATGTATTCGACGCCGATATTCACCGGTATCACACGCCCATCGATTTTCACGTAGGCGGATTTGGCTGTGAAGATCGTTAGATATTTCTTGACGGGCGGAAAGAACTGCATTCCGCCCCTGTGAACGACGACGGCGTTACTGAAGTCGCCCTTTCCGGTAAAGTCGATCCGGACGAGCTCATAGTGGACGGAGTTCGGATCGTCGGAATCAAGTGCCAGGGAGATCGGCAAGCCGTTGTGCTCGGCGGTGACGACAACGGCGTTTGGATGAACGGTGCCACAGCCGGGGGCAGGTTTTGCGAATCGTTCCTGATCCTCGATTCGGATTGATTCCGCGAAGAGGTATTCTCCCGGGATCGTGGACATCAACTCGCCTGGTGGCGATGGCGGCAACTTGGGTCTGCGAGGACGGCGCGCTCTGCGCAACGGATGGAAGGGGATGCAGACGTCCTTAACACGACCATCGGCATCGTAATAGGTTGTTCTAAAACGGGCGATGGGGTTCGGTTCGACGATGACCGGTTTTGGCGTTTTCATGGCGGCATCGGCGATCAGTTCGGGCAGATGACGGCTTCGCGCGAAGTATCCTCCGTAACTCATGACATAGCCCCATCGCGGATGATACGCCAACTCGCCGGAGAACAGTGCGACTCCCCCAGACTTACCAGTGGATTGCCATTGCCCCTTCGTTTCGCGGAGCAACTGTGCGCTTCCGGAGTGAAATCTCCAGCGCCCGGTGGTCGCGAGCACAAGAAGACCGTGGGCGTCGCGGGTCAACGAAATATGATCCGGCGAATTGTCATACTTAAAGCCGGTCAGTATCTCTTTTGGGGACCAGCCGCTCCCGTTATGTACATAGCGAACGAGTTGCTTATATACGGACTTTATGCGGTATTGGTATCTCTTGTACTGGGTGGAGGGGTTCTGTGTGCCGGGAAGGGTCGGCACCGCGTAGAGTTCGATCGCGCCGTCGCTTCGTACCGCAAGTCGAACAGGGGAACCATTGAAGGCAATCTGATTGCCGGGCATCGTTTCCCATCGATAGCCGTCCGAAGTCGAAAGGAGCGTCACCATCGTCCAGTCGTGAGGGGTGTCGGCAATTGCGCAGTAAAACCGCCCATCGGGAGCCTGGACGATATCGTAATAGCGACTGGACGTGTCGGAAATGACCGATGGATTGCTCCAGTTGACCAGGTCGCGGGACCAACAGAAGTAGGCGAGCTTGTGGTGCTGCCCATCCCTGTCGGAGACGAAGGTGAGGATGAATCGTCCCGACTCGTCACGGAAGATTCGAGGATCGGATTCCTCCCAGGCTGTGGAGACCGGCAAGGCCAGCATTTCGGGTTTGCTGAAGGAATTTCCGTCTTTGCTGAAAGACGACCACAGGTCGCCCCCTCGGGACCAGAACATCCTGATGTTGTGGTCGTCCAGATAGATGGCCGGTGCAGGTTGAGATGCCAGAGCGTAGGGCTTTAGAGGGACTTCCTGACGCACGACCCTGCCGGTGGTGATTGCCCCGGGGCCTTGGTTACGCCAGGGAAGCTTTCCCCTGATGTGCGCAATCTTGCCGCTTTCGATTTCGACCTCGCTCTGCCATGCTCCGAAGGGCGAATGTTCAGTTGCGGGGCGCAGGGTCAATCGGTGGCGTCCTGGCTTTAAAAGGCCGATGAGGCCGGAAGACCAGCGGCCAAAGGCCCCGTCAATCTCTGCCCGGAAGTCATCCGTATTCAAACATTGGACCTCCAGCCCCCCATGGTTGACGACTCGCTCGAGAGTCGCCGAGATGGTGATTCCCTCGACGGTTACGGCGCAGGCTTTGACCCCCGTCGAAGTGAGCATGCATCTTGCCGTCAGCATCCCTCGTCGCGGCGCGGGCCGAAGGACGATGCCCTCCGCTCTGCCATCGGGAAGCGGGACCGTGATCGGGTCTATGTCGTGCTGGCTGTCTGGGTCTCGCAGCGCAATGGTTACCATCGCGTCAGACCCCTTGGCCAGCGGTTCGAACCGGAGCGAAGTGAAGGCATATCCTCGCGCAGCCTGCAGGGTCAAGGTGAAGTCATATTCCTCCCTACGAAATATGGCCTCTTTGTCCCTGTCGATGGTGGCCCGGCCATAAATCTTCTGGGGTTCCGCGAATCGGTATATCTGGCGGGGAGCATCCGGCGAAAATATCAGGGCTGATTTTCCCACCCCAACCCACTGTGCTTCGGCGATTCGCTTCACGACATCCGATTCGTGACTGTCGGGCTCGCGGGAGAGGATGCCCGCCAGCCTTGCCGAGGCCCAGTCCTGGGCGGTCACCGGCCTGCGCCCAGTGATCATGGTGCTGGGGAACCGTTCCTTCACCGTCTTGTACAGGGCCAACAATTCCTCTGTTGTGGCACCACTGGCCTCGAATGTGTGGACGTACTCCACAATGGCATCGCCCGTGCGCGGGTGGAGACAGTCGAGGTATACAAACTTCTCCAATGTTCGCCGGGCGTGCTCGTAGCGGCACATGAAATAGTACATCTTACCGACCCAGTACACCGCCTCGACGTAGTTGTTGTCCTCCCGCGAGGACTCGCGGAACTTCAGCCAGCCTTCGGCGTAGCGGCCCTGATCGTAAAGGTGCATACCTTCGTAGAGGGCACGGATGGCTGGGATGCTTCGCGTCCACATGGGAAGGGTTTTCAATATTGCCCCGGCCGGCTTCTTGGTGAACCAGCTCATCACCTCGGCGGAGAGTTGTTTCTGCAGGTCGATAATCTGATCGGTCTTGCCGGACACCGTCTTGCGGAAGACCTCCTTGCGCGAGGCGACCTCAACGATCTGGGCTGTAATCTCAAGCTTATCGTCCTTGACGCTACACACGCCGGTTACCAGGTACTCAATCTTGAGTTGCGAGCGGATGCCGCCCATGACTTTGGCGTTGCCGGTGGCGAACTCGGGCGTCCACTTCATCTTTTGGGCGATAAGCTGCATCCGGTCGCGGGCGATTACTGACAGCGACCGGTCCTGCACCAGGTCGGTAGCCATCTGGTCGGACATGAACTTCTCCAGCCAGACCCAGTCCTCCTGGCCAGTCTTGAGTTGGAAGTTGAACACGGCAAGGTTAGTCGCGGCCAGAGCCTTGCCGGCAGGGACCAACGCCGTCAGCGCCACAAGAGTGACCGCAGCCATCACCACCCGATACTGTCGACTCGTCATCATCCGCCTTTCTGTTGACATTCTGAACGGCCCTGCCGCCCAGCCGCAGGGGCGCGACTTGCCCGACTCGGCCTAGCTGGCCTCGTCCCGCTCCGCGAGCCTACTTCACCGTAAACGTAACCGTAGCCGGCTTGGGGATAAACGGCCCGGAGTCGGACTCCACCGTGGCGGTGAATGTTCCGCTGAGGCCCTTGCGGACTGTCCACCGGACATTCCATCTGCACGAGGCGTATCCACTATCCATCCACAGCCCAATGACGGGCTTGTTGTTGGAGTCCACAATCTTAAGGTGTCTTTCGCGCGCAGGCACATCCTGGCCGGGACGGTAGAACTCCGCTCCATTGCCGGATGTGTCGCGCTCGTTGTACCGGAATTTGACGGCACGGCCGGACACGTCGGCCATGAGCTTGGTTCTCATCGGGGACCCTATGTCAACGGACGCCGTCTCCCCCGATTTCAGACGGAAATTGATGGGTCCACCGACGTGAAGTCTGTACCGAGGCTTGCTCGTGTCGGAGGAGGAGAACTCGTTGAAAGAGACCAGCTTGTATTCCCCCGGTGGCACAGGGATGGGGTCCATCCCGCCGGCAACGGTGAATCGGGTCTTACCGCAAATGAGCCATGCGTTCCATGCGGGGCGTCCGATCTTTAGCAGACCCGCGGGGCCCTTGTAGTCCAGTGCCGTTACGCTGTTGCCGTCCGCGCTGATTCGTACATCGTACAGCTTGCCGTCGATGGAAACCGGTTCGCCATACCGAACGGTGGGGGCAATGCCCGGACGGACTGAAACATGGACTGTGTCGTATCCCTTCTGGCTTCCCGGCCAGGTTGCATCGCCCAATCTCAGGTTGTTGTTGTCGTCGTATATCTCCACCTTGTACTGTTTGTCGCCGAATCGGCACATCCCCTCGGCCAGGGCGCGCATCTGCAAGGCGAGCGTACGCCGGTCGGCCTTCTCGACGTAGTTGATGACGATCTCGGCCGGGACTATTCGGCCGTCAAGGGTCACGTAGGTGGGTTTGGCCTTGAAGATCGTCTCGAATCTCTTCGTGGGCGGGTAGAAGAACATACTCTCTCTATGCACAACCGTTGCCTTGCGGAAATCGCCCTTTCCGGAGAAATCGCACCGGACGAGTTCGTAATGCACGGAGTTGGGATCATCGGAATCGAGCGCAAGAGCAATCGGCAGACCGTTGTGCTCCATGGTGACGACGACGGCGTTGGGGTGGACGGTGCCGCACCCCGGGGTCGGTTTGGCCAGGCGCTTCTCGTCGTCGATTTGGATACGGCTGTTGCATACGTAGTTGCCCGGCGTCTTGTATCTCACTTCGCCGGGCTTCGGCGGCGGCTGTTTGCGGCGACGAGGGGGACGTGCTTTGGGCGGCACAAACTGGATGCCGAGGTCCTGAACGAGCTTGCCCCCGCTACGCCTATACTGGCTGATTACGGTGCCTGTGGAGAACGGCGGCTCGACGAGGATCGGCTTCGGCGTCTTCGCGGCGGCGGCCGCGAACAGTTCGGGCAGTTGACGGCTTCGTTTGAAATACCCCCCGTGACTCATCACATAGCCCCACCGCGAGTGGTACGCGAGTTCTCCGGACCGCATCACGAATCCCTTGACCGGCCCCGTCGATTGCCAATGGCCCTCCTTCTCACGAACGATCTGCACGTAGCCGAAGGATGTAAACGACGACCCCGTGGTCGCCAGGACAATGAGGCCCTGGTTGTCGCGAGTCAGGGATATGTGGTCAGGCGCCTCATCCCATATGAACCCGGTCATGATTTCCTTTGGCGACCATTCGCTCCCGTTATGCACAAACCGCACCAACTGCTTGTACGCGGTCCTCATGCGGAACTTGTACGCCTGGTGATGCCCGCGCGGCCAGATCCTGCCGGGAAGCGCCGGTACCGCGTACAGCTCGATGGTGCCGTCACTTCGGGGGACGATTTGAATGTTGGACATATTGAAGGCGATCTGCTTGCCGGGCATCTTCTCCCAACGATAGCCGTTTGAACTCGAAAGCAACGTCACCATCGTCCAGTCATGGGGGGTATCGCCAATGGCGCAGTAGAGCCGCCCGTCAGGAGCCTGGACGATGTCATGATCGCGACACGAGACCTCGGAGATGACGGACGGATTGCTCCAGCGGACCAAATCGCGGGACCAGCAGATGTAGACGAGCCTTCGGTGCTGCCCATCCCTGTCCGAGACGAATGTAAGGATGTATCGTCCCGACTCGTCACGAAACAAATGAGGGTCGGATTCAGTCCAGGCGGTGGATACGGGCACCGCCAGCATTTCGGGATCGCTGAAGGAGTTGCCGTCCGAGGAAGTCGACAGCCACAAATCGCCCCCCTGCGACCAGATCATTCGAATACACTGATCATCGAGGTGGACTACAGGTCCTTGCTGGTACCTGAAGGGGTACGGTTTCGCGGGCGTCCGCTGGGGCAGGATCCTACCGGTCGCAATCGTGCCCCGAGCCTGATCTTGCCAAGGAAGCACTGCCACGACACGTGTGACCTTACCGGCCTCGATCTCGACGGAAGCCTCCCACGATCCGCAGGGAGTGTGGCAGTGAGCGGGGCGCACCGTCACTTGGTGTCGGCCAGGCGACAGAAGGCCCACGTGGCCGGACGACCAACGCCCGAAGGCGCCGTCGACGTCTACTCGGAAATCGTCCGTGTTCGTACATTGAACCTCAAGCGCCCCGTGCTCTGCGACCTTCTCGAGGGTCGCTGAGACGGCGATTCCCTTCACGGCCACGAGGCGGGCTTTGGCGCCCTTGACGGCGATCATGCACTTCGCCGTCAACGCTGCCCGGCGGGGCACGGGACGAAGGACGATGCCGGCGGTGCTGGCCTCGGGTAGCGAGACCGTGACCGAGTCTATTTCAAGAAAGCGGCTGTCAGGGTCGCGCAACGCCACGGTGACTTTTGCGTCGGCCCCCTGGGCCAGCAGTTTGAAGCGGAGCGAAGTGAAGACATGATCCGCTGACGCCTGAAGGGGCAGGTCGAGGTAACAAGTCTCCTTCCGGAATATGGCCTCCTTGTCTCTGTCGAGGGTGGCTCGACCATATACCCTACGAGGCTCTCCAAACCGGATCGTGTGAGTAAGGGCGTCCGGCGAGAAGATGCGAGGCCCCTTTTCGACCCCTGACCACTGTTGTTCGGCAATCCCCTTTAGGACGTCCTCCTCGCGGTCACTGAGCCGGCGAGGGAGCAGGGCCGTCAGTTTGGCGGATGCCCATTTCTGGACGGTCTTCGGTTTGGGGCCGGTCATCATGACGCTGGGAAAGCGTTCTCGTATCATCCCATACAGAGCCAGAAGCTCTTCTCTCGTGGTGCCGGTGGACTCGAAGGTGTGGGCGTACTCGGTTACGGCATCGCCAATGCGAGGGTGCAGGCAGTTGAGGTACACGAATCGCTCCAGCGTGCGGCGGGCGTGCTCGTAGCGGTATAGGAAGTAGTACATCTTCCCGACCCAGTACACCGCCTCGACGTAGTTCTTGTCCTCCCGGGATGACTCGCGGAACTTCAGCCAGCCTTCGGCGTAGCGGCCCTGATCGTAAAGGTGCATACCTTCGTAGAGGGCACGGATGGCTGGGATGCTTCGCGTCCACATGGGAAGGGTTTTCAATATTGCCCCAGCCGGCTTCTTGGTGAACCAACTCATCACCTCGGCGGAGAGCTGCTTCTGCAGATCGATTACCTGCCCGGTCTTGCCGGTGACGGTCTTGCGGAAGACCTCCTTGCGCGAGGCGACCTCGACGATCTGTCCGGTGATCTCCAGTTGGTCGCCCTGCACGCTGCAGACGCCCGTAACGAGGTACTCGATCCGCAACTGCGAGCGAATGCGGCCCATGACCTTGGCGTTACCGGTGGCGAACTCGGGCGTCCACTTCATCTTTTGGGCGATAAGCTGCATCCGGTCGCGGGCGATTACTGACAGCGACCGGTCCTGCACCAGGTCGGTAGCCATCTGGTCGGACATGAACTTCTCCAGCCAGACCCAGTCCTCCTGACCAGTCTTGAGCTGGAAGTTGAACACGGCCAAGTTAGTCGCGGCCGTTATCTGCCCGGCCGTCGCCAGCAGCACCAACGCGACAAGCACAACTGTTCGCCTCTTCATAGGTCGTCTCCCCATCTACTTCACCGTAAACGTCGCCGTGGCGGGCTTGGCAATAAAGGGGCCGGAGTCACATTCTATTGTCGCGGTAAAGGTTCCCTTAAGTTCAGTCCGAGGTTGCCACTGTGCAACCCAATCATGCTTGCCCCAGTCCCAGTCCATATTGATTCTTACGACCGGTCTGCCATTCTCATCTGATATACTTACGTGCCTCTCGTAATCAGGCCCGTACTTATCACCTGGAAGACATATATCTGCCGGAAGACGGACGCCAGTCTTCTCTGTATAATGCAACTTTACAGTGCGATCAACAACTGTGATATCCAGCGTTCCCACCAAAGGCGAACCTATTGGAATAGTCACATTGCCGCCCGGAGCCAGTTCCATCCTGATACCCCCTCTGTTTATGACCAGCGTATACCGTTGGGCATTAGGGTTTGCCGATGAATACTCGGAATACGTAGCAAGCAGGTAATACCCAGGAGGCAACTGAAGTGGCTCCGGGCCGCCCACGATGTTGTAACTGAACCCTCTCCCATCAATACGCGCCTTCCAGGCGACATGATTAATTCGTATCGTGCATACTTGACCAGTATAGGGTTTAGAGGATATTTTCATTGTGCCAGAGGACACCTTAACGACGTACAACTTGCCATTAAGGGGTACCGGCTTGGACAATGAACTGGATACTGACGAACCATCCTTCAGGACAATAATTATCCTGTCATGTCCTCCACCACCGGCACCAGGCAAGCTATCTCCCAACCGCAACGTATTATTGTCGTCACACACGTATACCTTAAGCTGCTCATCGCCAAACATGCACAAACCTTCAGCGGCCGCTATCAGGCTGAACGTGAGGGCTGGCACCTTTCCCTCTGTATATATTCCTGACGCATACGCGGGCACTTCCCCGCCGGCAGATTTCAACATAACCGTACGGGCCTCACAATGCGTTTCCATCAGCATTGGCAATTTAAGAGAACTCTGGGGCTCAGACACTGGGGCATTCCTCTTAGGCCCATACACAGACCTTTTCCACTGATCCTTGTCTTCGTTGTATCGCGGGGCATAATATCTGTAGTACCATGGAACAATCGGAGCTCCGATGAAGTTCCCTTTGCCGGTAACGTCTACACGCAACACATCGTAGTGAACGGCGTCGGGATGTGCTGAGTCGATGGCGACACTGATAGGATGGCCATCGTTGCGAAAAGTGACCACACGCGCGTCCGGTCGTACCGTTCCTGAGCCAGCCTTGGCAGGTTTGAAGTTTGCCTTGCCTTCCATGCGAAAAGCGAAGCTGTTGTGCAGGCCGGGGGTATTTATCCAATGCAGTTGCCCGAGGGTAGCCTTTGGAGTGACACCAGGGGCGGACGGTTCCACACGACCCCTATTATCAAGGTGCCATACGTGAGTGGACTTCAGTTCGCCCTGGGCTCCGTAACTTACGAATCGGGTATAGGGTAGCATTGCCTGCTTGGTCACAGCAGGCGCCGGTGTTGCTTTTGCACACATTGTTAGCATCGCAGGCAATGCATTCGAACGCATTACATAGGAGCCGTTCGCAACTACGAATCCCCATCGCGGATGATGTCCTATGGAGGCAGCCCCGTTTATCAAACCCCGAGATGAACCCGAACAGCTCACCTTGCCGCCCTGATCATGAATGATCGCGAGCCCATCGCCACTTGCACCTGCTGAGCCCGCCGAAGACAAAACAACCGCTCCCTGCCCGCTGCGAGCGGCGGAAAGGTAATGTGGCACCAGATCATGGTGGTAATGAGCCATGGAGACCCCTGCGGACCATTTATGGCCGTCATAGGAATACCGCTTCAGCTTTGCATATGAGGCCAGGCCTTGTCCTCGACGCCTCGTGTTCATGCTCACAATGCGACCCTGTCCGCCTCGCATGTTCATCGGGCGCGACCATAACCCGTTTGGATCTTCTTCCACCTCTGAAATATAGTATACGTCGATCCGACCGTCATCTCTCGCCAGTAGCCGCGATTGCTTATCGTAAGGAATCATGAGATCGCTGGAGGCATCGGTCAATGGCTCCCATTGGTAGCAATCAGTGCTTGCATAAAGTGTAAGTCTGCCTGGGTCGCCTGCAACATGTTCCATGCAGAACTTCTTGCCGTCAGGTTGGGAGTGCGTTATGAAACTATCAGCGTGGCCCTCGCTGAATATGAGGGCACAGATAAGCCGACCTGACGAATCAAGACAAAGGTCGTAATCTCGGCAGGACTTGTCGACGACGCAGGTTGGCGCACCCCAATTTACACAATCGAACGACCAACATGAATATAGGAGGCTTCTATGCTGACTGTCCCGGTTGGAAAGGAATGTCAGGATAAAGCGGCCGGACTCGTCACGCACCAGACGTGGCTCCTCTTCGCTCCAGGCGCTTGAAATAGGCAAGGGCAGTTTCCGCGGGGCTGTAAAGGTGTTACCGTCCGTGCTGGCGCATGACCATAAGTCACCGTGCCTGGACCAGACGAGGCGGATAGCCTGCTGGTCAAGCTGTATTGCTGGGGCCTGAAGAGGCCTTGTTGTAAAAGCACAGGGCCTAGCGTAGTCCAAGCCGAGGCACGCTGTGGTTATAGAAGCACTTACGCCAGGATCTTTCCAAGGCAGGGTTGCGCGGAGTTGTTGCACTTCATCCGCACGCACATCAACGGTTGTAGACCAGTCGCCGTACTGAGAGTAAGGCGCAATGGGCCGAAGAGTAAGGGTGTGACGACCTGGCGACAGCGGGCCTACAAGTCCGCGTCCAAAGCGGGCGAAAGCTCCATCTACCTCAACCCGAAAACAGTTCGTGTTCACACACTGCAATTTCAGAGAGCCGCACGTGGAGACTTCCTCCAGGGCTGCCTCGACTGTCATGCTGGCGACAGTGACCCTGCCTGACTCATCGTTGCTTGCTTTGAACGCGACCTTGGCCACCAGCATGCCTGTTCGCGGCGCAGGACTGAAAACGATGCCTTCCTTTCGAGCTTGACCAATTGATACCGTCTGCGACGCGATGGTCGTTTTTGAACCAATGCTCTTCAGGGACACCGTTACAAGAGCGTCGTTTCCCGTGCTGTCCACCGTAAAACGCAATGAAGTAAATATAGACTGCGATCCGGCCAGAAGATACAAGGATTGCTCACACGCGCCAGGATAAAACTGTGCAACCTTGTCTTTGCTGGCGCTTTGGTATCCATATAGTACTTTGCCTTTAGAAAATACGTACTCCTGCTGAGACCGCGGCTTACTGAAACGTAGAACTTGTCCGACAAGCCTAGGCGTGTTCTTTGGCACGAGAATATCGTCAGAGACCACTGCGCCCGTGGTGGCGTGAGCGTTCAGAAGGCTGACTATGCCAAGATGCTTCGCACCCGCATCGTCGTTGGTACACAGCGGGGCTTCCATGGCTGCAATCTGCCGGTGTTGCCCTTGAGCGGCCATCAGACCGATTGTCTTCTTATGAGCCCACTGCGAACCTGACATGCTTGATAGCCCGATTTTGTACCCACTGATTACAGAGGCATGTCCGAAACGTCTGCCGAAGGAATCGAATAGCGCAAGGAGGTCCTGCGTCGATGCGGAGTCTTCCTCAAAGGTATTGGCATATTCCACAATGGCGTCACCCATGCGCGGATGCAGACAGTCGAGGTAGACAAACTGCTCCAGCGTCCGCCGTGCGTGGTCGTAGCGGTACATGAAGTAGTACATCTTGCCGACCCAGTAGACCGCCTCGATGTATTTCGTGTCTTTCTGGGAAGACTGGCGGAACTTGAGCCAGCCTTCGGCATACCGGCCTTGGTCGTAGAGGTGCATGCCTTCGTACAGCGCCCGCACGGCTGGAATGCTCCGCGTCCAGATTGGCAAGGCCTTGAGGATGCTCCCGGCCGGCTTTCTGGTCAGCCAACTCATCACATCGGCGGAGAGCTGTTTCTGGAGGTCGATCACTTGATCGGTCTTGCCGGACACTGTCTTGCGGAAGACCTCCTTGCGAGAGCCGACCTCGACGATCTGGGCTGTGATCTCAAGGTTTTCGTCTTGGACGCGGCATACGCCGGTGACGAGATACTCGATACGCAACTGCGAGCGAATGCGGCCCATGGCCTTGGCGTTGCCGGTGGCGAACTCGGGCGTCCACTTCATCTTCTGGGCGATGAGTTGCATCCGGTCGCGGGCGATTACCGACAGCGACCGGTCTTGCACCAGGTCGGTGGCCATCTGGTCGGACATGAACTTCTCCAGCCAGATCCAGTCCTCCTGACCAGTCTTGAGCTGGAAGTTGAACACAGCCAGGTTAGTCGCCCCCGGAGCTTCGCGCGCCGACAAGAGCATCGTCATCAAGACCACCACGCAGGCGGCCAGAATATGGCGGTAGTGTCGCATCGTCATTGGTTGTCTCCCCTACTTTGGTTGGCGGCTGGTCGTGTGCCGGCGGAGCTCGAACCTGCCGGGCTGGGCTGGGTTGTCGGGCCGTTCTTTGGCATGAGCGAGGCCGGCGTCAGGCGTTCGACGGTCGAGTTCTTTTCCTTCTCGCGGGCGTCGGCGAGCAACTCCTTGGCGAACTTGGCGTGAGGGGAGTTCGGATCGCGCTTGAGGAAGTCCGCCAAGTCGATGGCGGCATGTTCGGGCTCATTGAGCCGACTGTAGCACAGGCCGGACCAGAAGACCGCTTCCGAGAAGTCGGGGTTCAGGTCTATCGTCCGCATGAACTGCATGATGGCGGCGTTGAGATTGCCGCCGTAGTAGCTGCTCAGCGCCTGGCCGAAATGGAGGCTGGCGATGGGCATCTTGTCGATTTTGGCAGGGTCGATCTTCGGCAGCGGAAGCGACATCTGCTTTGCCAATTCGCGCGACATTTGCAGGGCATCCTCGACAAGATACTCCGGCCTGGTCGCAAGTTGGCCGGCGGCGACGACCCGCTCGGAGGCGATATCCACCGCCTTGGCGGTGACCGTCAGCTTGCCTTTGACCAGGAAAAGCGTGCCGGTAATGACGGTGTCGGCTCGCATCAGCTTGCCGGCGGCGACGGCGTATTTCTCGCCGGTAAGCCCTCGCAGCGAGCGTGCCTGCTCGGCCGTCAGGGAATCAAGGCGCTGGCGCTCGACCACTCGGATGCCATCCTGCTGGGCGAGCATAACGGCGATGAGGTCGCCGATCCCATCCGCTGCGGGGTCGTACTGATCCTGGCTCGTGGCGTTATCGAAGGTCACGGCGAAGATGACTTTCTGTACGGTCTGAGCGGGCTTGGTGGTGGGCGACGTGACGGCCGGGGAACCCGCCGAAGCCGTTTTAGATGAAGATGTCGGCGCCGAATGCCCTACGGTCCACGCTGTCAGAATCAGCCCTGCCGATGCCAGCAAGGCGATGATGGCCGATGTTTTCACGATAACTGTTCCTTCATTGTTACCAGCGCCCCGGACGGAGTTGGGGGGCTTTATTGCCTATTCGATGATTCCAGGAATCCGAACTTAACTCTTCATTTGCCGGCAGGTTTTGCGGCAGTCCCAGCCTTGGCCGGCAAGGCCTTCTGCTCGGCTAGTTTGCGGCATGTCTCCAGGCCCAGGTTTCGCCCGGCCTGTTGGAGGGCGGTTTTGCTGGCGGTTGACTCGGCAAGGTCCACGGCCCGGGTGGTGTGTCGGTCGGCCAGGATGATGGCACCGGTTTTTCGGCTGATGACATTGATCTCCGCGCGTGCGGTGCATGTGACAAGGTCGCCAGTTCGGACAGCGAATTCGCTGAATGCCTCGCCGATCACAACGTAGTCCGCATCGGCCAGTGCTGCCGGCCAGGGCTTCCTCTTGCCCTTCATCATGTCCCTGGCCCAGTCGGCCAGAGCGTTACGCCCGGAGTCGACGACCTTGAATTTACATTTGATGAGCGTCCGCTTGATTTCGGTTTCCACGGCGGGGTCCACGATAATCACAATCACGGAATGCTCGATATGACTCTCGGGCACTATCACCGCCACCGTCGGCCTGGGCTTATCACCCAGCGTCTTGAGGATAGGCGCGATCTGGTCAGCCAGCACCGTGCCCTTGGGCAGCAGGCTCGCGGCATGCTTGTTGATCAGCGCCGCGATATCCTCGGCCAGCAGCATCAGCGTATCGGACAGCGGTTTGCTCATCTCGACCGTTCGTATGGTGCCCTTGACCAGCCCCGTTTCCACGCCGACAACCTTGGTGACGATCATGAGCTTCTTGTCCATCACGAACGCCTTGCCCATAACCATAAGTTTGGCCCCCAAGAGCTTTCCGACCTTGGCGGCCTGGCCCTGATCGACGAGCCCGACCAGCTTGAGCTTCTGCTCGGCGAAGATCTTGCTCATACCGGACCGCTCGACTAGTTGGAAGGAGTCTTCCACGCTCAGCCGGGCCGTCAGGATCTCAGCCATCTGCGTGCCCATATCCCTGTTGCCGGGTGCAGACGCCTCGTAATCGAGCACGGCCACGGTCACCCCCTGGCTGGGCTGACTGGCCGGGGCCGAGCCGCCTGTGGCCTCTTCGGCAAGGGCAAATTGGCAAACGCTCGCCGCCAGCATCACCGCTATGAGAGATAATGTAGTTTTCATATTTCTCGCATTCATATTACTGTTGCTCCTTCCTAACTTTAGACCGCTTGAGAATCCACATCATAATTTCACTGAACACACACCGGCCTATGGGGTCGTTGTAACAGTCTGTCAATTGCGGCATAGTTGCAGCCAAGACAACGCCCTTGCCCAGAGGCCTGGCCAAAACCAGCGGATACCTCGCGGCGAGGCCTCCCCCCTCGGCCTCGCCGGGTGTTTCGAACCAGATCAGCGCCTCGGCGTCAGGGTCCGCCTTGAGCGCGTTGGCTGACATCGGCCAGGGGAAGTCCGTTTGCTTTACCGTCAGGCCAATACTCCGAGCCAGGCTAACGTCGGCGACAGTCGGGACAGCCAGTTCCACTCGCCTCATGCCCAGGGCCTCCCACCCGATGGGCGGATTTATCACGATCAGCGACGTGCCCTGCTGAACCCGACTCTCGAATCGGTCGCAGGCATCGGCCAGCATCGCGGGATTGTCGAACCCAGCCAGCACAACTATGCCGCCGCCGAAATAATCCCTCGCCAGTTGCGGATCGAGGTCCGTGCAAGCTACGCCCTGGGCCTTGAGGGCGGCCTGGACGATCCCTCGTTCGTCCAGTACGCCCACCTCGTGGTCGGCCAGTGTTACACTAACGTTTCGAAGCATCGCCGCGGGCAGGATGTCAATGCGACGCAGGCGTGTGCGAGCCACATCACGCACAGACAGCATCGCCTTGGCGCGATGCCGCACATCGGGCAGTTCAATACTCGCCTGCCCGTGTCCCTGGCCGTCCAGCATGACCAGCCCACGGACGAGGACGGCCTGGCCGCTGCGAAGTTCCCATGCCGCCTTACCGCTCCCTTTGCCTGCTATGGCCGCCAACAACTCCGTGCCTCCCAGACACGCCTTAGCCGACTGGGCCACGGTCTTGGCGGCAACCAGATCTACAGACACCCTCGCGACCGGGCCATGCTGGCTGGCCGGCATGGACTGCCCCATCGCTATCGGGCAAGAGATGCCTATGCACCCGACGAGTCTCATCGCCACTATCCAGTTCAGTTTTCGACCTGAGAACATGTTGTCCCCTCCGCGGCGCGCGGCGGCCGGACGATGCGGAGATCAACTCACGTTTGCCCTCAACGCAAGGGCCTGCACGATTACCCGCACGTCCTTGCCGGCAACCCTCAGCCATCCAATCTCCTCGGCGACATCGCCCACTCGCACCCTGCCGCTGATGCCCGCCCCATCATCGTCGCCCCGGCTGACAGTCAACGCAACGCGAGTCCGCCTGTTGGATGAGTCCACTACCAGACCAAGCGGCAGGCCCCACAGTCGACCGGCA
Organism: uncultured Planctomycetaceae bacterium; assembly: GCA_964564285.1. GTDB lineage: Bacteria > Planctomycetota > Phycisphaerae > SM23-33 > SM23-33 > JAUWQU01. The sequence goes on from CAZMBZ010000059.1 coordinate 16,538, forward strand.
TCCGCCAGTGCGAGCCTGCCTATCGCCTGCTCGGGCAGCAGCAGGCTGCTCGTCTCCACCACCTTGCCATCGGCGGACACAAGGGTCAGCCGCAGGACGATCGGCTGACCTGGTCCGCTCTTATCGGCACTACTGACATATCCGAACTCGCCGCTTCCGTTGCTCATTAGGATCCACGGGCGGGACGTCTCACGTCGGTCAACTACCTGATTCCAAATGTTTCGAAGCCGCTGCATCTCAGCAGGCTGCAACTGGCCGGCCTGGATCGGATCGCCGGCGCCCGCAACCGAGAGCTTCTCCCGCAATAGCACGTTGCTGCGATGGACGTCGATCACCACAAAAACCGATACCGCGATCACTGCGATCGCAGCCACCCGCCAAAGCGCCCGCCGCCACGACCCCAAGGCCAGCAGTCGCCGGTCTGCGGGTTTGGATGTCGAGGAAGGCGTGGCGCCTGCCACCGGGGCGGCAATGGCCGCAGTCAGGCCCACCGGGACGGACGGGTCATCTACGGGGTATCCGTAGACGGCCCTGGCCAATTCCTGGGTCTGAATACTCTCTGTCAACAAGTCCCGCAGTCGCTCATCTCGGGCCAGGCTCTTAAGAAGCGACACTCGCTCGGCCTCTCCTAGCCGGCCACACAGCAGAGCGTGAATTGAACGTTCCTGATCGAGTTCTTGCTGATCAGTCATGATAGACCTTCCGGAAAGTTCTGTTGCATGACGGTCCGTAGTCTCCTGCGGGCCTCGTGGACGCGTGAGCCTATGGTTCCCACCGGCACCTTCAGCACGCCGGCTGCTTCGTCATACGTGTACCCATCCACCACAGTCGACACAAACGCCGAACGCAGCGTTTTGGGCAACTCGTCGATGGCTCGTCGCAGGTGCTGCATCGGCTCTTCCATTTCCTGCTCCCCGACTGTCGAATTGCCTTCCGCCATGACCAGCGTCCATTCGTCGAGGGCCTGCTGCGGGCTGGTCGATCGCTTCCGCCGCCAGTCCGTAACACAGTTGACAAGAATTCGGTGCAACCATGTCGTCGGCAGCGATTGGCCGTTGAAACCGTCCCAATTCTTCAACGCCTTGAGAAATGCCTGCTGGGTAAGGTCAGAGGCGTCGTTGTGGCTTCCCGTCATCCTCAGTGCGGTCCTGAACAACCTGGGATACCACGCGTCAATCTGTTCATCTGTCGGCCTTGTCACTACCTCGCCAACTCCAAGTGTTTCCCACGAACCCTGAATCGCCGTCCCACCACCCGCTATACATGAGACGGCCCAAGCTACAAATAATTCGATCAGCGAGCCATTTTTTTAAAATATCTTCCTTAACGCTCTCAATACGAAATTATCTATGACCGGGTGACCACGCCTTATGCCATAAGGACTTACGAGCGTACATTGCCCTGACCAATCCCTGACCAACCAAGGCTGTTCGGCCCCGCACTGGCAACGCCTGAGTGAAGGTAAATCTTAGCGAAGGGCAGGCTACTTGCGTCTGCAGCGAATGACCGCCAGCCCGCCCAGGGCCAGCAGTGTCAGCGTGGCAGGTTCGGGAATCGCCAGGATGGTCGCGCCGGTGTCATTCTGCGAAATGGTCACCGTCCATGGCGTGCCGTTCAACCGAGCAGAGAGAATGCTTGCGGGTCTCGCGATCTGAGATCGACTTGTAAGAGAGGCCGATGGCGGTCGTCGGTCGAAGTCCATGCGGAAAATCTCGGATTCATGGTCATTTTCCGGCCCTTTCTGTAAAGAGCCATTCTTTCCTTGCCGATATGCCACAGGTAGGGGACGACGGAACGGGGAGGGACACCAGCGGGCGGGTCCGCAGCAACGGACTCGCCCGCTGTCATTCCCCGGCCGCGTTCAGCACGGTTTGGGCTTTCTCGGCTCTGATCTCCGGGTTATTAGAACGCGCAGATTGTAGGTTCGAAGGCTCGTTTGGGCACCCGTCGTAAGGTTGTCGTCGGCCACGTAACCCATTGACAGACAGGGAGCAACAAATCGAACGTAAAGCCAAGGGGATTCGGGCGAAGGGGCGAAAGTTCATCACGTTCATTGCGCCCGATACCGGGAGCTGATAGTCGACGTTGGCTCGCCGCGGCAGAGGAAGTACTTCATTTACACGTACAAATGCCACCGGGAGTACACCCTCAATCCCACGTGGCAGCCACGGAACGCTTTGGTGAACAGCTTATTAAATCGTTACTCCGGCACGGCTCTGATCGGGCTCTCGACGCCCATCGAAGGGGATACGGATCAAGCCAGGCAGCGGTGCACAGCTTTTCTGCAAGCGATCATTCCTTATCTAGATCAAGCCCTGCCGTGATTAGGCAGGTCGGGCGCTGTCGTCTTTCCGTCTGAGGTGGATCAGCGCCAGTCCGCCCAAAGGTCTATTTCAAGTCTACGGACACACGGAACCCGGAGCCGTAGTTGAAGCCCCCAGGCCCAGCAGCCGCGTCCCCATGGAGGACATTCCGACACCGAACGCCTTGAGCTTGGCCTGGGCGCGCTCGAGCCCGGCCGGCCTTGATTCCCTGTGTCGATGTCATCCTGACTTACTCGAAAAAAAACTCGTATTCGTCCC
>CAZMBZ010000060.1:0-18773 GCA_964564285.1 uncultured Planctomycetaceae bacterium
TGAAACTCGCCGCTGTCGTCGAGACGATCAGGCTGTTTGTCCGCTCGTCGGCGGAGATACTGAATGGCACGGGATCAGGCGAACGTCTGCCCGCGCCGAGGCGCGTGGCGCTCCGTTGGGTCATGTCGCCAAAGAGCTGGCCAACGGACTTCTCCAGATCCGTCGCCGAGGAGTTCTCCAGCTTGAAGACTCGCACCTGAACGGTCGAACTGGTGCCCTGCTGATCCAGGCGCCCAATCATTTCCACGACGCTTTTGACTTCGTCGGCCGGACCACGAACGAGAATGCTGTTGGAGTTAACCTCGGCCGTGACATTTACAACAGGCGATTCGACGTCCCGGGCGCTACGTCTGCCCGCCGACGGCTCGCGTGCGGCCAGGGTCGCGTTTATCGCGTCGGCGAGGCTGACCGCCTGGGCATTTTCCAGGCGAACTATCTCGATAACGATCTGCTGGCCCGGCTTGTCGGTATCAAACTGCGCAATGAGTTGCTCCGCCAGGAGCATCTTCTCCGGCGGGGCCTGGACGACCAGCGAATTGGCGTTCGGCATGGCGGCGACGCGCACGGTCTGACCGCCGCTGGATCGTCGGGGAGATCTGCGCGAGGACCACCGCGAGGAATCCGGTCTGGATGACGAGGAGGCCTGACCAAGCATGGTCTGGAGCATTTCCGCCAGGTCCTCGGCGCGGGCAAACTTCAGCGGGAAGGTCTTGGTCTGGCTGGCCAGGCCGGTGCCCTTCTGGACCTGCTGGATGACCTTCTCGATCTGCTCGAACTGCTCAGCCGTGGCCGATACCAGAAGCTGATTGGTCGCGGTGTCGGCGTCGAAACGCGGTTCGGGCGCCATCGAGACCGGCTGCCTTCCGCTCCGGCCAGGCTCACCTCGCTGAGAAGAAAACATCTTCGACAACGACGAAACCAAATCCGCCGCCTTGGCCGCGGACAATTGGTATACCCGCACCTGCTGGCTTGAATGCACATCCTCGACGTCCAGCTTGGCGACGGTCGCCACGATATCGTCGATCTTGGCCTTGGGGGCGTCGATGATGATGGCCTTGTCGTTCGGCGCGGATGTAATGACCACTCTCTTGGCGTCATCGCCGTTTGGCGTGACGGTCCGCGTACGGCGGGATCGGGCGTAGGGATCGTAGGGGTTGTAGCTCGGCCCGGGGCTGGACTGCGACCTTGATTTGCCCGGGAACAATTCCGCCAACTTTTCGGCGAGTGCCTCCGCAGAGATGTGCTTGACCTGGACAATTCGCATCTCGCGGACCTGTGCCTGCGTGGCCTGGTCGAGCTTGGTGATCATGTCCTCGATCATCTTCCGCTGGGCCTCTGGGGCTCGCACCAAGACGGTGTTGGTCATCGGTTCGGCCTGGATCTGGACCCGCTGCTGGCCATCCTCATCGTCGGGCAGCATCTCCGTCAGCAGCGCCGCCAGCGACGTCGCGTCGGCACTGACAAGCGGCACCAGGCGGACAGTCGCCTGACCGGCGGCATCGGGCGTGTCGAAGCCGGTGATGAGTTTTTCGGCCAGGGCAAGTTTTTCCGGCGGACCTTGAACAACGATGGTATTGGCAGCAGGGACCGAAGCGACCCGCACACCAGCACTTTGAGATGACGATCGGCGCGGAGGCGCGTATGGATTATAGCTTCTTCGCGACGAGCCGCCGGACTCGGCAAGCATCGTCTCCAACACCCCCGCCAGGTCGTCGGCGCGGGCGTGCTTCAGCGGGAACGCCTTGGTTTGAATCGCCAGAGTAGTCGCCGCCTGGAGCTTTGTGATGACCTTCTCGATTTCCTCGAACTGCTCAGCAGTCGCAGCCACCATCAACTGATTCGTGGGCGCGTCGGCCTCGAAACGCGGCTGAATCCGGGTTTGATCCGTGCCGGCCGACGATCTAGCTCGCTCGGCGAAGAGCCTGCTAAGCGACAGGGCCATGTCCGAGGCTTTGGAGGAGTTGGCTATCTGGTAGGTGCGGACCTCGATGTTGCCTGACCCGTCCTCGACGTCCAGTGACGTTATAAGTTTGACGACATCGTCCATCTTCGTTTTGGGGGCCTCGACGACCAGCGAACTGTCGCCAGGCGTGGCCGTGACAGTGATGCCTTCATCTGGCTCGCTGGAAAAACGGGATCGCCGAAAGCCGTACCCATACGGAGAAGGCGTGGGTTTGCTCGAGGAGTACAGTCTCCTGAACATAATCGCCATCGCCCCGGCCGAAGCGTGCTTGAGCGGGACAATTCGGACCTCGCGGGTACTGTCGACGGCTTCGTTGTCGAGTTGTGCGATGATGGTTTCGAGCTTCTGCCGCTGGGCCTGAGGCGCGCGGAGAAGGATGGAGTTGGTGGACTTTTCAGCCTCGATGAAGATTTCCTGATCCCTGCCCTCCTGGGCGTCAGGCAACATTTTCCGGAGCGTGGCGACGAGCGCTTCGGCGCGGGCCTTGTTCAGCGGCAGGCGGACTATGGCTGCGTTGCCGACGGCTTCTGGCACGTCGAAGGTAGTGATGAGTTTCTCAGCCAGGGCCAGCTTCTCCGGCGGACCCTGGACGACGATGGAATTGGACTCTTCCATTGCGGCGACCCGGACGGCATCCGGTGTCGCGGTCGAAGAAACCGGCGAGTACGGTGAGTAGTAGCCGCGCCGTCTCGACGACGAGCTTGCCGACTCGGCCAGCATCTGCTGCAAGACTTCGGCGAGATCGGAGGCCCTGGCGAACTTCAGTTTGAAGGTTCGCGTCTCGCTGGCAAGCTGGGTGACTTCCTTGAGGCCCTCGATGACCTTTTCGACTTCGACGTGCTGCGTGGCTGTCGCCGCCACGAGGACCTGGTTGGTCGCGGCGTTGGTTTCGAATCTCGGCTGGGGTGTTTCGGCCCGACTGCCATCGGCCCGCCTTCGGCCGACGAACAATCGAGTCAGCGTTCCAACCACCTCGCCAGCTTTGTTCTTGCCCATGTCATAGGCCCGAACCGTAACCTTGCCTGGAGCGTCCTCGGTATCCAGCGAGGCCACGAGCTGGGCGATCTCTTCGATCTTTTGTTTGGGCGCATCGACTACAAGAGCCCTGTCGCCCGGAGCCGGCGAGATAATAACGCGGTCCGAAGCGGTTTCTGGAGCAAAGGAACGGCGACGGCTAAGTCCGTTGAATCCCACCGGCGTTGTGGCTGAAGAATACAGTTGGCTCAGCATGGGCACCAGCCCGCGTGCGGACACGTGCTTCAGCGGGATTATTCGCGTCTCGCGGGCACCAGCCTTGGTGGGCTTGTCCAACGAGGCGACCATCTCCTCGAGCATCTTCCGCTGGCTTTCGGGGGCGCGGATAATCAGCGTGTTGGTCTGGGCGTCGACGCTTAGGACCACCTCGGACTTCTGCCCGTGGGGCACCTGCGGAATCATGGCCTGGAGCGTCTGGGCCAGCTTGGCGGCGTCGGCGTTTTTCAGGGCTATCATGCGGATGGGAGCGACATCCGCCGTCGGAGCTACGTCCAGGGCCTCGATCATATCGGCGATGGAGGTCTGGTCTGACTCGCAGGCCGAGACTATCAGCGTGTTGGAGTTGCGGTCCACGGCGATGTTAACCGAGACGGCAGCAGCGCCAACGGAACGGCTCGGCCGGCCGCGCCTACTGTGGCCGGAGTAGTCCGGGTAACTGCTGTAGCTTCGGCTGGAAGATCCGCTGTGGATTTCCCGGAGCGTTCGGGCAAGTTCATCAGCCTTTGCGTGCTGGAGCACGTACCGACGAGTAATTGCGGCAGGCTTGGCCTCGGCGGCGGCGACAAGCTTTTCGAGGAACTTCTGGACCTTCGCCCACTCTGCCGGCGGGGCAGAGATCATCAGCGTGTTGGTCGCATCGTCGGATTCGACTCGGATCGTCGACTTAGTGCTCGATCGGCCGTGCATCCCTTGCACTTCGCGCGAGAACATTGCCGTCAGCGACGAGGCGATCCTGGAAGCGCTGCCGACCTCGAGTTGCAGGACGTGAATCTCACGAGCGTCCTTACCCTCTTCCGTGTCGAGTTCCTCGATAAGCTTGACGGCGACCTGCACATCACCGGCTGAACCGTTGAGGATCAGGCTGTTAGTCCGCGAATCCGCGGCGACCTTCACGCCCGTCGAGGACCTGCCATAGCGGCTCCTGCTGGTGAGCACACTGGTAACGATGGCGGCGATCTGCTCGGCATCCGAAGATTTGAGCCGCACGATCTTGGCCGCCCCACCGGCGGTGCTCGCGGTGTCGAGTTCGAGGATGAGCTTCTCGATGGCTGCCATCTTGTCCGCGGGGGCCGAGACTATGAGGCGATTGGTCGCCGGGTCGGCCACGATCCGCAGCAGCGCTGACGGCGAGGAGCGTGACGGCATGGGCGGGCGCCTGTAGGACACCGCCGGAACGCGCGAGCCTCCGACAGTCTGGAGAAGAACCTTTGCGAGTTCCTCAGCCTTGGCATTCTTGAGCACGAAGACGCGGATATCGCCTCCATCGGCCTGGCCGTCTCCGGGGCCGCCGTCGAGCTTCTGGACCATTTCCCTGGCCATGGCGACGCGATCGCTTCGGCCCATAAGGATGATGCTGTTGGTTCTTTCGTCAGCGGTGGCGGTTACAGTTTCATCCGTGGAGACGGCCTTGAGCAGTCTGAACTTACCCGTCTTGGGATCGCGCATGTAGCTACGACTTTGAGCGCCGAAGAGCTTGCCCAGAATGGCAGCCACGGTGCTGGCTGACGCCCTCTTGAGCGAGTAGGTTTCGATAACCTTTTCGGCGGTGCTCCTGGCGTCGACAATTTTGAGAAATTCCTGGATTCGGCGGATATTCCGAGCACTGTCTGTGATGACTATTCCGTTGCCCTTGCTCAGCGCGGAAATCGACCCCCAAGTTGAAACCATCCTCACGACGGCCTTGGAGGCGGTACCGGAATCCATCTGCTGCAGCGGGATGACGACCGTAACGACCTCTCCGGGTCGAACCTTTTCCATCTCGGCAAGCCCGGACAGGATCGTCGTCTGGTTGGGCACCTGGCTGACGGCGACCACGCGGAAGTATCTATCTGTCTCGACCAGCCAGAAGCCCTTCATGGCCAGCAGCAGGTTCAGCGTGTCGAATGCATCTTCATACGTGTACGGTGTCTTGTCGGCGAATGTCAGTTCGCCCGGTACGGCGAGATCGCCGAGGATTGGTTTTCCGGCCTTCTGGGCGAACCACCGCACAGCATCGTTGTAGGGGATTCCCGCGAACTGGAACTGCACAGTCTGCTTGCTTCTTGGCACGGTCTTGGGCGCCGGTTTGGGGGCAGGCTGGGTAGAAGGTCGGCTTGGAGGCTTCAATCGCGTTGTGGGCTGGTTGGCAGGCTGGGTGGACGGCGCGGGCGCCGTCGCCGGACGCGTCGGCGGCGGTGGCACGTCGGCGGCTGATGCCGTCGAGGCCCATATCGCGGCCCACGGCAGGCACGCACACGCTGTCGCAGTCAATAACCAATGTCTCATCTTGTACATCTCCTCGAACCGATCTATCACGCTCCAAGCGGCATGCCGGGGAATCCCGGCAGAAAGCGCGCAGCTAGCGCGGGATCAGCCAAGTACATCATCGTTCAGTTGGGACGATTTTCTTGAAACTATTGGCTGGCGCTATTTGGGGGGCGGTGCGGAGATGGTCGGGTAACGCGTCGTTTGACAGCCTGCGTTTTTCCGTCAGGTTCTCACCCAACTCGACGGCGAAGTATTCCGGTCCAACCTTCAGGATGACCCGGCTGGGGGAAAGGAGCTTGGGATTCGCCTTGGAGGGCAAGGGCCTGTAGTCAACGCAAGTGATAACGCCTCCGCCAAGTGTATCGCCCGCCTTGTAGGAACGAATCTGGCGGGTGGCGCTATCGGTAACGAGCACTTCCTGCTGGTCGGTCCAGTCCGGCAGGCCAACGACGCGAAAGCGGCTGGGGCTGGCCGGTATCGAAACATGCGCCGGCGGCGTGTGGGGCTGCCCCAATGACCCGGACGCCACCGGCGTCGGAGACGGCGGGGTTGCGCGGCGCTGTATGTAAGGCCTCATCAGGTCGCGCATCGTTATGGGCTCGTAAAGTTCTCTGGTGGCGGTGTCGAGCATCACCGGCGCGGTTGTTGGAAGCTTGTCGGTGACCAGTTTATCATCGGACTTCGAATCCATAACAGGTGTCACATAACGGACTTGAAGGTCAACTTCGTTGTCTTTGGGTACGGGGGTAATGGACACCTGGTCCAGGCGGTGCAGGTGGGGCTCGGTCTCCAGCAGGTAAAGGAAATCGACGATGTTCTTGAGCCCGCCTCGCACGCGAATAGCCCGGCCCAGTTCACGATAGACACCCTTCACCTGGGAACCATGCACGGGTTGGACCGAAAGCCGCTCCGGGTTCAGGCCCGCCCTCTCGACAAGCGCAATCAGCGTCGCGGCCAGCTTGGCGCTGGCTCGCAGCTCGTCGAGATCATAAGTCCGGGCCGCCCAATTCCGAAACAGGTGGGCGCGATTGGCAATCTGGGCGTTTTTCAACTGGAGATCATCGTACTCCCTGTTCAGGCGGACGCGGTTGGTCTCGTAAGTCGCAAGCCGTCCCAGATAGGCATTCTTAACCAGCACGAAGACCAAGCCCACGGCCACGAGCGTGCCGGTTGCTCCGCAGAGGATTTTCTCACGTCGAGTCATGGACGCGAATCTCGCAATGGACACTTAAAACTCATTCTGATTCTCTAAAGAAGTCCCTCAGGCGGCCATATTCATCCCGGTCGAGCTTGCCGTTGCGATTCTGATCGAAATAGCGGATATATCTGCTTTCTCTGATGAAATGATAAGCGGCAGAGAGTTCTCGCTTGGCAAGCTTGCCGTCGCGGTCAAGATCACATTTGGCCAGGATTGTTTTTCGAAGTTCCTGGGCCATCTTCGGGGTAAAAGCCTTTCTACCCCGCCTCAGCGAAGACCTCTCGTTGCCGTCAGGCCGAGATGGCGCGCCGTTGGTCGAAGTCGGTACCGGCGCAACCGGGGCAGGAGTCGGCGACGGCTTGTCTTTGGCGACGGTAGCTCTCGCAAGCTGGCGGACCGAATCATCGTCGGCGGGCCTGGTCACGGGCTCGACCTCGCTGAGGTCGATTTCCATGTCGGGATCGACAAAAACGCGAATTTCCGCGCTGTAAGGATAGCCGTGCGGGTTAGGCGAACTCGTCAGCCCGCCGGGCTGGAACTTGTATCCCGCCTCGGCCAGGCTTATCCCAATATCCGTGATGAACTTGCTGTCCCTGGCCTTGACCTGGAAAGACATCGACCCATCCGCAGCGGTCTTGAGCCCGCTGACATAGGTATCCGGCGCGCCGGGAAACAGGCAGGAAAGTTTAGCCCAGTGGGCCAGCCAGTCCCGATGCTGGTCCTGCCACTCCTGGATCGCCTTCACTTGCTTCTCGATGTGCTGAAGTTTCTTGAGATTCGCCCTTTCCTTGAGGACCGCCTGTCGTGCGGAGGTCACGGTGGCCTTCCTCGCAGCCACCTGAATAGCGCCTGCCGTGCCGACAACCACGCCAGTCAGCAGCAGCACCGCAGCGGCGGTGATGCCCATGACGCGTGCCCTGTTTCGCTTCACCACAGGTCGCTTGGGGTGCAGGAAGTCGAAGGGAAGCCGATCACGCCCACTGTGACCGACGGCCAGACCCAGCGCGGAGATGAAGGCCGACGGGTCGGTCGCCTCGCCGAATCCCTGCACACAAGATGGGTCGAACAGTTCGCACGGGGCCTTGAGCTCGGCCGAGAGTTGCTCTGCCGCGACGGACTCGATACCAGTGCCACCAGCGATAAGGATGGAATCTATCTTGAATGCCTGCTCGATTGCCAGATAGCTCTGTACGCTTCGGCGGACCTCCATCGCCACGGCGCGAACGCTTTCGTCCATCTCGCTCTTGGAGGCATCGGATGAGGAGATTTTCACGGCGGCGGAACGGCTGAACATCAACGAGTTTCCCACCAGCAGGTCGATCTCGGTTTCTTCGGCGCCGAAGTGAAGCAGCAGCACCGTGTCCTCGAAATGGCTTTGCTTGCAGGCGTTTACACAGCGAACGTTTGCGTAAGGTCGAAGTCCAAGCCGCAGCAGCTTGGCGCCCGCGGCCTGGGCTATTTGCCTGTAATGGTCTACAACTGGCAGCCTGACCGCGCCTACCAGCACATCGGTGCCCTGGGACTTGGCGCCATCGACCGCCGCGGAGTCCGAGTCGTAGTGGCTCTCGATGGTGAAATCGATGACGGCCTCTTCCAGACGGAAGGGAAGATCCTTCTCCACCTGGAACCGCACCATGCCGGCGACCTCGTTCTGGCTGACCCCTGCCGGAAGCGAGACCGGCTTGAGCACGGCCTTGGCGCGTGTGACATTCATCAGCAGCCCGACACCGCGAAGGCGCATGTCCTTGAGAATCTGGCCCAGCAGCGTGCCCAATTGCCGCGGATCATCCGCGTCAATCGAATCCGGAATCGCCACGGCTGAGGACCTCAGCACGCGCACGATCCGGCCGAGACGCTCGGCGTATACGACACGGAGATGAAGCCCGTCCGAATCGACGGCCGCGAAACGGCGAGGCCCGTTGCCCAGAGGATTTAATTTATTGAGAATACCTGCCATCAGCGCTGCATTTGCTCCTGTTCGACGTCTATGGCCAGAGGCATGCCCAAGCGGGTCATATCCCGCTGGTAAAGTATCCGCGGCGTCTTTGCCGCCATGTCTATAATCGCCTCGACCACCCGATACTGCCCGCAAGGCCAGCCGTAAGCCACACACCTCACGTGGAATTGCCATGACCTTGCGGTAAGCCCAGGCACTATCTCCTTAAACCTATCGGCAGAAAGAAGGTTTTCAGTGTAGGGCCAAGCGACGGTTTCTTTCGCGGGCGCGTCCAATTGCTCCCTGAGCAAGACTATCTGCTCGGCCAGGTCCGGGTCGAAACCCGGCAGCGCCGCCAGAACCTCCGCCGAAGCCGTGTTTATATTCACCTTCCCAAATACAATCTTACCCGGCTGAACCGTCAAACGATCGACAACTTCGGGCAACTCGCCCGACCCGACGCCGGATTCGATCCATGTGCCGACCTTGAGCTTGCCCTGTTTCTTCTGCAACTGGTAACGAAGATCCAGCAAATCCGCCGGATGCTTGAAGGATTTGCCCTCCTTGCGGTAAAGCTCGATGAACTCCCGCGTCTGGGCCGACAGACCCGCCGAAGCAAAGTCCCCGCCGGTATTGATATTGATCCGGGCCTTGCCATCGATGGAAACGTTCGGCCCATACGACCAGACAGTAGCAACGCCAAGCAAGCCTCGATCGAGAAGACCATCGGCGTTGTCAGTCGGAAATGTTGCCTCCGCATCGTCCTCGTTTGACTCGAGCAAACCGTTGAGGTTGTAGTCCTCCCCGTAAACAATAGACGCCGTGAAACCCTTGACCAGAAGCAACTCCTCGACCGTCCCGAACGGGCCGTTCTTAATGAGATATGGAAAGGGCAACTGGTCGTAGTAGTCCTGCTCGGCGCCTTCAGGGCGAGTGTCGGAATCGGCGTCGCGGTAGTCCATCAACGCATCGACCAATTCCGGAGTCATTTCCGGCAGGAACATCAGCGTATCGGGTTCGGCGAAAGTCAGGTTGACTTTCGACGATTCGTCCGTCACGCCGTTGCGCAGGACCTCCGGATCCACAGGGTTGTATGCGTAAATTGTGAAAAACCAGTCGTTGACCCCGTCGTTGCATACCCACTGGGAGCGAAACAGGTCCGGGTTATCCGTCCAGATCGCCGGGTCGCCACCGGCAGCGGTAAGCACAGCCATGGTCCGAGCCAGGCCCGCCCTCGTCGTGAAGTACGCCTGTTCGCCCCGCGATGCCGCCGTCGCCGCCGTCACCTCGGCCCGAGTACGGTAAAGCAGCACCCCAGCCGCCAGGGCCGACAGCGAGATTATCACCATCACCGCCACCAGTACCGTACCGCGACGAGCGATCATCGCACAGCCTCCCCGGGGCTGCGCATGATCGCCGCCCCTCCAAAAGATGTCTTGCCGGCAGGAACGTAAACCACCCGACGAAATGTCTCGAAGGGATACTCCGCCGGCTCGGTGTTCTCGGGAAGCGGCTCGATGCCGATAACGATCTCCACCGCGAGCGGGACGTCCCCGCCGTCCCATGTCTCAAGCCAATCGCCCGACTGGTTGTCCCAGTAGCGAAGCGACAGGAACTGGAAACTCGGCGCGATGAGCGTGGCGGCAATGTCGATATCCTCCTCGGCAATCTCAGCGGTGATGACGGTCTGCTCGGTCCGCTCGATGCCTTCGATGATCTCATCACCGGTGTTGGGGTCCTCTGAATGCCGAAGGCGATAGCCGACAATGCGAACGTCATGCTGAGGCACGGACGGCAGATCCGAGATGTCCTCATCCGCCCACACATCCTGTCCGGGCAGGGAGGCCACCATGAACCGCATGCCTTCGGAATCACCCGTAAGTCCCATCTGAAGAAACGGATAGACGATTGCAGACCGAAGCTCCCCGGTCATACGCTCCATCACGGCACGCCTGGTCGCGGTTACCTCGACCGTGCCAAGCCTGTCGGCAAACGCCTGCCGCGTGGAGATGATCTGCTGATAAAACGCCAGGGCCGCCATCACCAGGCCCATGGTGAGGCTGACGGCGAGGATGACCTCGACGAGCGTGAAGGCGCGGCCTGGAGTTCTCCGGGCCATTGCTTGCATGACAATCATAGTCCACCCCCATCTCCGGCGCCTGGGATGGTAATGCCTTCTCCCGACTCGGCTTCTGTGTCCTCGGCGACCAGTTCGTCGGTAATCAGGATGGCCAGCGAGGTCGCATAGCCTGTGGACTGGTTGCGAATGGTGACTTCAACGCGTTGGAATTCCGGCAGCTCCAGTTCGAGCTGCTGCTCCTCGAATGGCTCGATGGAGATCTCCCACGTCCAGTCCGCCAGGGCGGGGTCTTCATAACTGCTGGGACCATCGGAGACCAACTGGACCATGCCCATCTGGACCTCGCTGAGCAGCGTGACAGCCAAGTCGGCAGCCCGGGCCTCCATCTGAACCCGCTGGATGCCCAAGAGGCTTGAGTTGAGCCCAGCCAGGATCACCAGCGCCCCGCCGAAAAAGAGCATCATCGCCAGTACCACCTCCAGCAGAACCATCGCTCTAGGTCGCCGTCGATTTCGCCCCAATCCACATGGAATCCGCGAGGCAGGCAGGTTTCGACGCGAGACCGTCATAGCGGCACCTCCTGGGCCTCGGCGTCGAGGTCCTGCTGCTCGGCCTGCTCGGTGGGTGTCAGCATCCGCAGATCGACCGATCCGGTCAGACCGTTGATCTCTATCCGCCCGACTCGCTGGTCGAGCCCGTCGGCGGCGACTACTTCGATAATGGCGGAATCGCACGAGCCATCCGGCATGAATGTAATGCTTTGCAGGGGCTCACCATCGGAGCTGACAGGCTCTTCGGCGTCGCTGTAGGTCAGCAGCTTGCGAGCGCTGTCGCCGGTCCGACGGCACTTGATGAACGTCAGCAGGTCGGTCGGCAGGGCATTGGCCCATGTGCCGTAATACGGAACGAACAGCCCCGGCTCCGCCAGAGGCCTTGGCTCCCAAAAGAACTTCGGCTGGGGCGAGGACGCGTCAAACACCATGCGGAACCGTCGGCCCTGGCTGCACGCCTCGGCCCGCGCCACGCGAAGTATGGACTCGACTCGGCGCGCGCCGTCGTCGACCGCTTCCCGCTGATACCATGTGCCCAGCCCAAGGATAAACACACCGGAAATCAGGCCAATGATCGCCACGGCCAAGATAACCTCAACGAGCGTGAAGGCTCGGCGCGTCCGGCGGATTAGCCCGGCCTGAGATTTCATTCTAAGGGCCATCCTAATCGACCTCTGCAAGCCCTTGCAATATTGGCGTTTACAGCTCTGCGACAGCTTCAAAACTGCATGCGTCCGGGTCTAGACTGGCCCAAGGCACCGTAAACGACATCGTCGTTGGCGCCGCCATCGTCCTGTCCGTCAGGCCCGAAGGACCACAGCTTGAAAGGTGATGTCTGGGCTTGTTCGGTTTTGGGATCGGTCAGTTCGTAGGCAAACTCGTTACCCCATGCATCGCACGGGAGTGTACTCATATACGGCCCGTTCCACTTCTGGCCTGACGTACCATCAGCAAAATCAGGCTTCGTTACCAGCGCCTCCAAGCCTTCCTCGTTGGAAGGGTATCTGCCAATCTGCAGATGGTAAAATTCCAGCGTGGTGGCAACGGTCTCGATAATCGATAAGGTGACCGCGTTTCTGACTCGGCCCTGCCTGGCACCGGCGGTGCCGACGACACGGTAGACCATCCCCGCCATTGCCAGGCTCGGCAGCACAGGCAGAGCCAGCCCGCAGATAATGGCGGCAATCGCCATGCCCTTGCCCGCTCTCCGAGAGGCCAGGACGATTATCCCGATCACGAGCCCGGCCAGGCCGGTAACGATCCCCAGCAGGGGAATGATTCCACAAAGGGCCAGGACCAGGCCGGCAATGGCTAAACCGCTGCCGCCGGGTTTGGGCGGCGCCATGGCCGCAGGGGTGGCATTTTCCATCGCGGAGTCTCCATCTGCTGTGGCCTGGCTGGCGGCAGCGTTGTAGCGCCGGGAGCTCAGCCGTTACATATTCCCGGCCTCGGACTGGGTCCAGGCTTTGTTCTTGATGTCGTCGTCGGCGCCGTTGTCATCCTGCTTGTTGGGCCCGTAGGACCATACCTTGTAGGGAAGGGTCTGGGCTTCGTCGCTGCCGACCTCGGTGGGCTCGTAGCCGAGCTTGTTGCCCCAGCCATCGGTGGGGTCGGCCTTGATGTACGGTCCGGCCCATTTTTCGGCGAGTTTCTCGTCGGTGTAACTGGGCTTGGCGATAAGGGCGTCCAGGCCGCCTTCGGCATCGCCGGGGTACTCGCCGATATTGAGCTTGTAGCGTTCCAACGCCGTACCAACCTGCTCGATCAGCAGCAAGGTGGTGTCCTTCTTGGCCTGGTCCTGCGTCCCGCCGATGGTGAAGATGAACACGCTAGCCAGGATGCCGATAATGGCGATAACCAGCAGGACCTCGACCAGCGTAAAGCCGCCGCGTACGTTTCTGCGTGTATTCATTGTCACAATGCTCCTTCTAGACTACTACTTGTATTAGGCATAACGTGTCAGCACGGTTCGGTCTTTCACGTCATCCGCAAAATTCTCTCCCAGCCGATGCGCGCCCGGCCGACAGTCTCCGATTTACTCTAACAACAAAAATCACCTGATGGACTGGGCCATTGTGAGAATCGGATAAAGCAGTCCCACCGCCAGAGTACCGACGGTAATGGCCATCAACACCAGCACGACCGGTTCGATAAGCTGGACGGCCTGGTCTACCGCGCGGTCGGTTCGGCGTTCCACGGTGTCGGCGATCTCGACGAGGACTTTGTCGAGCTGATTGGACTCCTCGGCGACAGCGATCATCTCGACCACTTGGGGCGGAAATAGCCCGCACTCGCGCAGCGGCTCGGTGAGGGTCTTGCCTCCGCGGACGCTCTCGGCCGCCTTGTCGATCTGCTCGGCCATAACGGTAGAGCCGGTAGCGTCTTTGCTGATGGACAGGGCCTGGAGAATCGGCACGCCGTTTGCCATCATGGTGCCCAGGATGCGGCAGAAGCGAGTGACGCTTATCGTGCGCATCACCTTGCCGATTCCCGGCACCTTCAGCCGCCATCGCTCCCAGAGCATCTTCCCCCGGCTGCTGCGCATGAGCATAATCACGCCGATAACCGCCGCCGCCAGAGCCCCCAGCAGCACCGGCCAATATTGCAGCAGAATGTCGCTTATCGCGAACATGATCCTCGTCGGCGCGGGAAGCTCCCGCTCGCCGAAGACGGTCTTGAACCTCGGCACAAACCAGACCAGCATGCCGACGGTAACCGTCAACGCCACGGTGGAGAGAATGATCGGATATATCATGGCCCCGCGAATCTTGGACTGCAACTCGTCAAGCCGCTCAATGAAGGATGCGAGGTTGGCAAGCACATCCTCCAGGAAGCCCGCCTTCTCGCCGGCGCGGACCATGGCAATGTGAAGCGGTGGAAATGCCTGGCCCTGCTCGCCCATCGCCTCGGCCAACTCCTTGCCACCGGATACGCCCTCGCAGACTTTCTTCATCACGGCTGCGAGGCGAGGATTGCTCGATGCGCGGACGATAGTATCTATGGATCGCACCAGAGGCACTCCGGAGCGGATCAGGTCGGCAAGCTGCCCATACATGATGCCGACATCCCGCATTCGGACCTTGCCGGTCGCGACTCGCTGAGACTTTTTCTCGGTCAGTCGAATGGGGTAGAGCTTGCGTTCGTCCAGCGCGCGGGCGGCACCCTGTTCGTTATCGGCCTGGATAACGCCCGTTACGACGTCTCCGACGCTGGTTCTGGCTTCGTACTGGAATATTGCCATGTTTGGGACAGAAGTTCTCTGGCCTGCCTATCGGCAGGCCTAAGACCTTCCTCTAAACCGTCGCCACACGCATAACTTCTTCCGGCGTTGTCACGCCCTGCCGAACCTTGTCCCAGCCGTCTTCGCGGATCGTCCTGAGCCCGGCGGCCTTGGCAACCTTAAGGATCTCCGTCGCCTGGGCGCGAACCATTATCTTCTCTCGGACAAGGTCGTCCGCTACCATTAGCTCATAAAGACCGCTCCGGCCATAGTATCCCGTACCGCGACACTTGCGGCACCCGGTGCCGCGGAAGAGCTTCTGGCCCGGTTCGAGCAGGAAGTCCGGCGGCAAGGCGTCCCGATCGGGTTCGTATTGCTCGCGGCAATCAGGGCAGACCGACCGCACCAGGCGCTGGGCCATGGACGCAGCCACCGTGCTGGTGACCAGGAACGGCTCGATACCCATATCCAGAAGCCGCGTCGCCGCCGAGCAGGCGTCGTTGGTGTGCAGCGTGGAAAACACGAGGTGCCCGGTAAGCGCGGCTTGGATGGCGGCCTCGGCGGTTTCACGGTCGCGAATTTCGCCGATCATCACGACGTCCGGATCGTGACGGAGAATCGCCCGCAGCCCCCGCGCGAAGGTCATGTCGATCTTCGGATTGATCTGTATCTGGTTAACGCCATCGAGGTGGTACTCGACGGGATCTTCCACGGTAAGGATTTTTATTTTCGGCGAGACGATCGCCTGCAACGCCGCGTAAAGCGTGGTGGTCTTGCCGCTGCCGGTCGGGCCGGTAACCAGAACGATCCCGTGCGGGCGTTCGATGGTCTTCTCGAAGACCGAGAACGTTTCCGGCGACATGCCGAGTTCCGGCAGAGTGAAGAGCACCTTGGACTTATCCAGAAGTCGCATCACGATGCCCTCGCCGAAGAGCATCGGAATTACGCTGACGCGGATGTCCACCTGCCGCCCGCCAACCGAAAGCTTGATCCGCCCGTCCTGGGGCAGACGTTTCTCGGCGATGTTGAGGTTGGACATGATCTTGATACGGCTGATGATCGCAGCCTGAAACCGCGCCACCGAGGCAGGCACCGAGGCGTCGTGCAACACGCCGTCGATGCGATATCGAATGGAAAGCCCTTTCTCATAAGGCTCTATATGAATATCACTTGCCCGCTCGTTAACGGCCTCCAGGAAGACCTCGTTGACCAGCTTTACGACACTGGCCTCCTGGGCCATCTCCAGCAAATCATCGTTTTCATCCGACGAATCCGAAACCACCTCCAGGTCGTCGGTGCTCATCATCTCGTCGAGCGTCTCCCCGCCGACGCCGAAATGCGTCTTGATGAGCTTCTGGATGTCCTCATCCGGTGCCAGGGCGGGTTGAATCTCCAAGCCGGTCATCAGGCGGATTTCGTCAAATGCGTAGAGGTCGAACGGGTCACTGGTTGCCACCACCAGCACGCCATCTTCCTTCTTGACCGGCAGGATGCCCTTGCGATGCACCAGCCTCGGAGGCAGCGAACGAAGGGCCTCGGCGTCTATCTGAACCTTCGTGAGATCGATCATCGGCACGCCGAGTTGCTCGCTCATGACCCGCAGAAGGTCCTCTTCGGCAACGCAATTAAGCCGAACCAGAGCCCTATCGAGCCGAAGACCCTCGGTCTTGCGGAGTTTCATCGCCGCAGACAGATGGTCCGAGGTGATAAGACCACGTTCAAGGAGTACTTCAGCAATACCCATGGATAAATTTCCAACTGGTGCTACTGGCTTTGTAAGACTAGCAATAGCTCAATATTCCCTTACGACAAACAAAACAACAAACCACGCCGAAGCCCAACCGCCCAAAGACATCAGGCGACTTGTCTGCGCCCAAGGCCTCGACTGGTTCTTGAAACCACGACGACCCAATAAAGTTCCGAACGCAACTTGCCAGCAACGTCTTAGAGATTAACGGGCCTGCCACCGCAGTGATTGCCAACTTGCGACATTTCACCAGATGCCATTGTAATAGTAGGGTTCGATGGACAAGGTTCACGCAAACCCCCAAACGCAGATATGACCACCACGTGACAAAACAGCAACCCGCGGGAAGGCAGATTTATGGGTTATGACGCTATCTGGGCGTCATTTAGCGTAGATCGTCACGTTGAGCCAGCGTGCGCCCCACCGCTTGGCACGCTCGTGGGACAAAAAGAAAACGTCAAGCCGACGCCCCTTGATCTTGCCGCCACGGTCGAGTACCGAAACCGGCGCGCCGCCATAGTAACCGGGAATCGAAAGCCGCGTGTTGAAACCCAGAAGCCTTGTGTCGGCTGCGACAAAACGCGAACCGTTGGCGTAAATGCTCCTACCGCTTGCCGTGATGCCATCACTCTGACTTCCGCAACACTTCGGACACGCACAATACGCCGTAACCAGCATTCGCATGGTGCGGGTTCGACGCCGAGGCCGAGGCTTGGGCCTGGGCCTGGGCCTGGGCCTGGGCTTGGGGGCCGATGGCTTGGCTGGCCTGGCAGGCGCCACAGTCCTCGCTGGGACGACCGATCGGGCGGTGCCCGCGGGCGCCTCGACGGGCCGAGGGGCAGTCGGCGCCTCACTGGCAACGAATGGGACGCTGCCTGCCCTGGCATCAGAATCGACAATGGACGCAGTCGCGGCCAAGAATCGCTGGTCGGGGAGGTCTTCGATCGTGCCGGCCGGGAGACGCTGGCTGACCGCCAGAATCACGCCCGGGACATCAATGCCCCCAGTCCGGCCAGCATTGCCGAAATAACCCAGCCAGAACGGCGCGAGGGCGGCCAATGGAAGGAAAATCGCCAGTCTCTTGAGTCTAACTCGTGCGGCTTTTCGCTTTGCTCTTTCGGACACAGGTTGTTTATCTCTTCAGCAACGACCCTCTCCCGTTGCCAACCAACTTCCGGGCCGGTCATCCATCAGGCTCGAAAGTCAAAGGTCACCAAAGCAACATCCGTGTCGCCGGTCCTGGCCAGGGCGAAAATCAGCCCTAGCCGAATCCGGAAAGTATACCGTCTCGCCCCCCACCGGATCAATGGCTTTTTGTCGCCGTGCCATGGCCGAGTCGGTGTGGTAGGATGGGTTCATGGCGCTTGTGCCCGTAAAATTGTCCGACTCCCTGCCGATTGCGCCGCCGGAGGTCTCGGCGTTTATCTCCGACGCCCAGTCACGAATCGACGCGTTCATCGAGTCCCACCTGGCCGAGCCGGTGAATGCCTTCGTGCCGAGCAATTTCCCGCTTGTATACGGGGCACTGCGCGAGGTGGCTGACCTGCATCTGGCGCCCGGGCGACTGCTGTGCGAATGGGGCAGCGGCGCGGGCGTGGTGACTTGCCTGGCGGAGATGGTCGGCTTCGACGCGTGCGGCATCGAGTTCGACGCGGACCTGGTGGCTCTGTCGGAGGATTTGGCGGACGACTACCACCTCAAGAGCATGTTCTATCGGGGCAACCTGGTCCCTCACGGCGGGCAGGGCATCGCCGAACAGGTCGACGAGTTCGCGTGGCTCGCCGTAGGCGGGCCTGACCCCTACGACGAGATGGAGTTGGACATCGACGACTTCGACGTGATCTTCGCCTACCCCTGGCCCGGCGAGCAAGGCGTTCTCGAGCAAATGTTCGACCGATTCGCCGCCGATGGCGCGCTGCTGGCGACGTACAACGGCAAGGAAGGCATCCACCTGTTTCGAAGACGATCGGACAGGGCGGACTGGTAATGTCCCCGGCAGGACCCGCAACTGCCAAATCTTCAATGCCAACTATTCAAAACGCCATGGCGTCAGCAGACATCACCGAAAGAAGAGCAATCCCGCGATTTTGTGGCGACAAGCGGTCTCAGGTAAGTTCGTTGGAGTTTCTGCGCAGGATCCGGTTCGTCTGCCAAGGAGGCCGAAGCAGGCGATGCCGTAGCATCGTCAACCTGCCTACCGCCTTAAAGTTGTGCAATGAACACTTCTGGGCACCTATGGCAGCAGACGCATAACGCATAATTGTAACAGCCTTTGCATTGTTTGCGCCAACGCGTACCGCAAGCAACACTTTCGACAAGTACGAGGGGCCGAGACCCGAAAGACGCTCCGGCCATTGGCACAAGTTGTTACGAATGAATTCACCAGAGCATTTGTTGGCCCGTTGCACAA
Organism: uncultured Planctomycetaceae bacterium; assembly: GCA_964564285.1. Lineage (GTDB taxonomy): Bacteria > Planctomycetota > Phycisphaerae > SM23-33 > SM23-33 > JAUWQU01. Next base: position 18,607 of record CAZMBZ010000060.1, read on the forward strand.
CTTTAAGGCGCCAGGCAGACAGCCTAGATCAGGTCAGAGCGAAACGCCGCCCTACTCGTTCAGAAGAACATCCTCTACCCAGGGCGTCGCTGACGCTCTGCCCTGAGCTGTGTGAGCCCGTTGGGCTCAAGAAGCAAGAAGCGGAATGCTTAACTTCGGGCCATTGG
>CAZMBZ010000061.1:0-18745 GCA_964564285.1 uncultured Planctomycetaceae bacterium
GGGATAAGGGGTCCCTCCCGGCTCTTCTTAACCGATTGGCCGGAGGGCGCAGAGAAATGGCTCTAGCGACTGTTTATCAAAAACACAGGTCTCTGCTAACTCGCAAGAGGATGTATAGAGACTGACGCCTGCCCGGTGCCGGAAGGTCAAGGAAGTAGGTTATCCGTAAGGAGAAGCTTGCGACCTAAGCCCCGGTAAACGGCGGCCGTAACTATGACGGTCCTATGGTAGCGAAGTTCCTTGTCGGGTAAGTTCCGACGTGCATGAATGGCGTAACGACTGGAGCACTGTCTCAACGACGGACTCGGTGAAATTACAGACCCGGTGAAGATGCCGGGTACCCGCGGCAAGACGGAAAGACCCCGTGAACCTTCACTATAGCTTGGTATTGGCGTTTTATGTCACATGCGTAGGATAGGTGGGAGGCATTGATGTTCGGGTTCCGGCCCGGACGGAGCCAACCTTGAAATACCACCCTTGTGCCATGAACCTCCTAACGGTGACCCTTGAATCAGGGCACCGGACAGTGCTAGGTGGGTAGTTTGACTGGGGCGGTCTCCTCCTAAAGAGTAACGGAGGAGTCCAAAGGCGTCCTCAGCACGGTTGGCAATCGTGCGAAGAGTGCAAAGGCATAAGGGCGCTTGACTGTGAGACCTATAAGTCGAGCAGGTGTGAAAGCAGGGCTTAGTGACCCGGTGGTTCCGTGTGGAAGGGCCATCGCTTATCAGATAAAAGGTACTCCGGGGATAACAGGCTGATCGCCTCCGAGCGTCCATAGCGGCGAGGCGGTTTGGCACCTCGATGTCGGCTCATCACATCCTGGGGCTGTAGGCGGTCCCAAGGGTTCGGCTGTTCGCCGATTAAAGTGGTACGCGAGCTGGGTTCAGACCGGCGTGAGCCAGGTCGGTCCCTATCTGCCGTGGGCGTAGGAATCTTGAGAGGATTTTTCATCAGTACGAGAGGACCTTGAAGGACCAACCTCTGGTGTACCAGTTGTCGCGCTAGCGGCACCGCTGGGTAGCTACGTTGGGAACGGATAACCGCTGAAGGCATCTAAGTGGGAAGCCAACCTCGAGATTAGGATTCCATTCCCCTTGTGGGAGAGAGCCCCCATGTAGACTACGTGGTTGATAGGCCGGAGGTGTAAGGGCAGAGATGTCCTCAGCTGACCGGTACTAACGGGCGATTGCTTGACCGTATCCGTCGTCTGCCTTCGCAGACGATGGATAAACCGACTGACATTTAAAGTTGGGTGAACCAGCTATAAACGAATCTTCCCTATTCGATACACCTGTCCACCCAGGCCTAACGGCCTGGGCGGGCTTTGGCGGTGTCGATACGCTGCGGGCCACACCTGTTCCCATTCCGAACACAGTAGTTAAGCCGTAGCGGCCGATGGTACTGCTTACGCGGGAGAGTAGGTGAATGCCGCCTTTAAATGAGAGGCCTCCGGGACATTCGTTCCGGAGGCCTTTCGCATGCGCTGACGGAAAAAGTGACCGGTAATCGGTGGCCGGTAGCCGGTAGCCAGTCGCCGGTGGCCCCCAAAAGGGGAGAACAGGGAAAATGGAATTTGGCCCTGTAAAAACATGGTGATATTGATGTTCAATTTCTGAAATATCGTCAAAACGATAGTAAAAGAAAGGAACAAATAGGATGAATGATGGTAAACGAGACCGTAAGAATAGCGGTATGGTTGGGGTGATCAAGGGCGCATGGGCAATTCTTATATCAGCAGCCGTACTGGCGCTGCCTGGTTGTTTGGCAGGTATGAACAGAGACTCTGCCGCGGATGGCAGCACAGTGGCCACGGTGGCGGCTGATTCGCCGTGGGCGGATCCATCCTATCGGAAAGACATTCCGGCTACCATTGCCGAGGGACGACCGGTATCGACGGGATGGCCGCTGTGGATGAAGCATCACGAAAGCCGTAAGAAATGGGTTGCCGAACGCAAGGTTGACCTGCTGATGGTCGGAGACTCGATCGTATTCCGCTGGTCGCGTACTGGTCACAAAGTTTGGGATGAGTACTACGTCAAACGGAATGGCTGCAATATTGGCTCCAGTGGCGACCGTACTCAGCACATGTTGTGGCATTTGCAGAACGGCGGGCTTGACGGTCTGAAAGGCAAAAACCCAAGACTGGTTCTTCTGATGATCGGCACCAACAACAGGGGAAAGCCTGAGAACCATGGCAGTGACACTGCCTACGGCATCCTGGCGCTTTTGAAAGAGATCCATCACCAGCTGCCCGACTCCAAAATACTTCTCATGGCCATTTTCCCCAGAGGTGATACTCCGACAAACCCCGGCAGGATGCGAAACAATGAGATCAACGAGATCATTCGCACCTATGCAGACAATAAAGTCGTTTACTGGCTGGACATCAGCAACGCCTTCCTCGACGAGGATGGGAACGTGGACCGGGAGCTTATGAAGGATGGTCTGCATCACAGCGAAAAGGGATTCCGGGCGTGGGCCGAGGCTATGGAGCCCACAATCAAAAAGCTTATGGGAGAGGAGTAGGCGACTCATTATTCTGGATACGATGCGAAAGAAACCGTCAGCGCCTGTGGGGGCCGAGTCAACTCGATGGCGTGCTGTTGTCGCAGACGTAGCTCTGCCAGGCGTAACGGGCACGGGAAAAGTTTGCCTGGATCTCCTCCAACAAACCAGAGGGGAGATGTTTCCCGCCTGAGCCCAACACCGGGCCGCACACTGCTGCGACGGTTAGGATAAGAAAAATGGGCAGGCCGATGATTTGCGCCACGGCGAGCATGCGGAATCGACGGGACTCGCGATGGGCAATGCTTTTGAACTCGGCATGCATGAAGTTCATTCTCGCTCGGCCGGCGGATGCCATGAGCGTTGCCATTCGTCATAATTGACGGTATGATCTACTTGTATCTGCCAAGGGAGACGAACCGTGACGGATCGGATATGGAACGTCTGGACGCTTGTGCTGGGCCTTCTGGGGCTGGTGATTTTCTTGGCGCTGGTGGTGATAGGGGCGGACCTTAGACGCGCCAAGACCCGCGGCCCCCGGTGGAAACGCCGGATCATCGCGGCCGGGCTGGCCGCCTTGGCGGCTGCGGGAGCCTACCCCATCAGTAAACGGCATCCGTACAGCCAGCCGGAGTCGCCCATTATCAGGCCCATGTGCTATAGCATGGCAGTACCGTTGTCCCCAGCGCATCCGAAATCTCCGACGCCATCGGATTCCCCAGCCACCGAACCGTCTGATTCCCAGAGTCGGGTCGACCTGTTGCGGCAATTCGAGCAGCGAGGCATCCTGGCCCCGCCGGTCGCCGACCGCGCGCGTCAGCAATATACCGGGGAGGTATGATTATCTGGCAAGCCCTGAGAAATCCGGACTGGATCTTCGGTGTAATCGTGTCTATTCCAATGGTCCCAATGGCTGTCGGGATGGTGATCGCGCTGATCTTGCTGGCCATGCGCAAGCGGCGGGCGGGAACTATTGCGATCATCTTCTCCCTGGGTTTTGCGGGAGGCGGCATGATATTCGGGTTTGACAGCGACGATACGGGTCGGCAGTACTATTCCAGTAATCTGAAGGTCGTGCAGGACCAGTTGGCGGAGTTGTCGGAGCGGCTGCAGTCGTACAAGGCCCGCCACGGGCGATACCCAAGGAACGATGAACATCTGGGCGTGCTGGATGATTTTGAGCTTCGATTCCCGGTCCTGGTCAAACAGCCAGAGCAGGGCGCGAGGCCGAATCCATCGGGCATTCGCTGGATGGGCGTCTGGTTTCGCCAGGACTGGCAAGTTTCCAGTCTACGGGAACTGGTCGGAAGGTCCTTGGCCCAGCAGCAGAAAGAAACTGAGTCGCTGTATTTGACGGCCGACCGTCCGGGCGTCGAGATCGCCCTCGGCAAGCGAGACGTGATCCTGGTATTTCGCGATGGCCTGGCTTGTTCGCCGTGGGGTATTCCGTACGTTTACGAAAATCGCAACGGCCTTGCCGCGTCGGCGTTTGCGGGCTCACCTGCAACCGATCCCGATGGTCGGTACTCTTTGAAGGTTGACGACGGCATATACCTGTGTTCCATAAGCGCGAAGGGGCCTGCACGTGAACTGGCTGCACTGGAAGCCCGAAAGAGTATTCGCCAAGTTACCGGGTGGGTGATGATCGGCTTGTCCGTGGTGATCCTGCTGTGGTGGACCTTCCGAGTATACCCAGGGCCGGGATTGGGGGGCTGGGTGGCGATGCTGATTTCACTGCCAGTCGGGGCAGGGACAACCGTCGGTCACACCTGTTATTCCATGTCGGCATTGTTCTCGTATCGCGACCCCGCGACCATTGCTGCCCAGCAGGAATTGCTCGCCAAGTACCGCGACGCCGGGGTAATTACGGACGCGACCTACAGGCGAGCGATTGAGGCCGCGAACCCTGCGCCGCCCCCGACCCAGCCAGCGACGGGGCCCGCCTCTTCGACAGGCTCAGGGCAGGCAACCCAGCCGGGCGAGGGGCGGTGAAATGGCCTGGCCTTGGCGGAATAAGTCCCGGCGAAAGCAGGCTGCGGTGGTGTTCGAGGTCACCACGCGGTGCAACCATGACTGCGGCCACTGCTACAATGCATGGAAGAACCCCGTCGAGTACCCCACGGATGAACTGCCCACGGGCGCCACGCTGGCCATGCTGGACAAGCTGCTCGACGAGACCGGCGCTTCGCTGGTGACCATCAGCGGCGGCGAGCCACTGCTGCGGGAGGATATCTTCGAGGTCGTCGACCATCTCGGGTCGCGCGGCTCAGCCGTCAACTTCCTGACCAACGGGACTCTCCTGGACGAGCAGGCAATCGCCCGCCTGACGCCGGAGAAAGTCAGCGTCTTCGAACTGCCGCTGCTTTCGTCGGATCGGGAAATCCACGACGCCATGAGCGCCGCGCCCGGGGCGTTCGACAAGGCCACGCTCGCCATCGCCAACCTCAAGGCGGCCGGGCAGGTAGTGGTGTGCGTGTTTGTCGCCACGCGAGTGAATCTGTCGACTTGGCGCGAAACCGCCGAGGTCGCCATCGCGCTGGGGGCCGACGGCATTATGTTCAACCGGTTCAACCCCGGCGGGCGCGGCCGGGATAACATTCGGCAACTCCAAGCCCCACCGGACGATCTGGCGGCCGCGATGGAAATCGCCGAGCAGATCACGCAGGAATACGGCATCGGCATAAGCTGCTCGATCGCCATGCCGCCGTGTTTGTTCGATCACTCGAAGTATCCGCATTTGAGCTTCGGTTTTTGTGCGGCCGGGACGGAAAGGGCGTACTACACGGTGGACCCTCTGGGCAACGTCCGGCCGTGCAATCACTCGACGCTTATCCTGGGCAACATACGTTCGACGGGTTTCTGGGAGATGGCGGACTCCGCGGCGATGCGTGAGTTCGTGGCGGCTCGGCCGGCGTTTTGCGCCGGTTGCAAGCTGGAACGGACGTGCCTGGGCGGCTGCAAGGCATCGGCCGAGGTATGCAACGGTTCTGTGTGGGCGCGGGACCCGCTGCTGGAGGCGTATGTCCATCTTGCGAACAAGCCTAAGTAGGCGGCTCGCCGCCCGGAGGCGTCAGGACCTCATCTCTCGCCAGGAATTGCTCCACAACGTCCGTGAGGATTCGGGGCTGATTGTCGTGTTTGCCTTGAGATGCGTATACAAAAAGGCACGGGCAACCTCGATTGGGATTGCCCGTGCCTCAGTTTGCAGCGTTTTGATGCTCGCGATTACAGTCGCCAGGGGGCTCGCAGTGCTCGGCGGAGCATTCGGCTGGCCTGGTCGTCGCCGAGGATGACTTCCTTCTGCCAGTCCCACTTGATCTTCCGTCCGGTGCGGATGGCGATGTCGGCGAGGTGGCTTATCGTGTCGGATCGCACGGCGTCATCGATGTCGCTTACCGGTTTGGCGCGGGTCTTGATGGCGTCGACGAAGTTCTGCCCGTGGTGTCGGCTGGCCGTCAGATGCCTGGCGTTGGGGGCCAGGCGGGTCTTGATCAGCGACTCGGGATTACTCGTAAGCCGGCCTCGGCTTACGCTGATGCTGCCCTTTGTGCCAGTGAAGACGGTCAGGTCGCCGCCATCTTTGAATATGAACTCGACGCCGTTGGCGTATTTGCCTCGGATGTCCCACTTGGTGACGGTGTTGAAAAGGCCCTCAGTGGGGATCGTGCCGGTGCCTTCGTACTCGACGGGGACGGCCTCGGCGGGTTTCATCGGCCAGACCGCGATATCCAGCGGGTGAGCGCCCCATCCTCCGAGGAAGCCGATCGAGTTGTCGTAAACGAACCATGATCCGCCACTCGTGCAGCGGTCCTTTGTGTACGGTGAGACGGGGGCTGGTCCCAGCCAAAGGTCATAGTCGAACCCTTCGGGCACGGGGCTCTGCTTGGTGGACCCGCCAGACCTGCCGCCGGGCGCGTGGACCTCGATGCTCTTGAGTTCCCCGACGACGCCGTTGAGCACCAGTTCGCAGCCGAGGCGGCAGTGGGCGCTGGACCGCTGCTGCGTGCCGTACTGGAAGACGCAACCGTTTTGCTTGATCGCGGCGCGGGCCTTGAGGTCCCAGTCCAGGCACAGACCCAGGGGTTTCTCGACGTACATGTCCTTGCCGGCCTTGGCGGCTGCGATGAGGATCGGCACGTGCCAGTGGTCTGGCGTGGCGATGACGACGCCGTCGATATCCTCTCTCGACAGTAGCTCCCGGAAGTCTTTGTAGGGCTTGCATATATTGCTGCCGGCGCGTTGGTTGATCATCGCGGCGGTCTTCTCTCGCCGGCTGGTGAACGGGTCCGCGACGGCAAGGCTTTGGGAGTCCTTGAGGCCCAGGAAGCCCCTGAGCAGTCCGCCGCCTCGCCCGCCGACCCCGATGTGCCCGAGGGAGACTCTTTCGCTGGCGGCTGGGACGCCGTCGGCGCCAAGTGCTGCTGATGTTATGACATACGGCGCTGCCATCGCGCCTGCGGCCAGGGCGGCGGTGTTGCGTAGAAACGCCCGCCTGCTGACGTTGCGTGTTGTTGCCTTCATTGTGTGCTCCATTGTTTGAGTCTCTCGACCGATTTTCTGACGTTGTCGGCCCCGGCGATCTCAAGGGTTGTCGGCCCGTCGAATCCGACATCCCTAAGGGCCTTGACGATCGGTGGCAGGTCGATAACGCCATCGCCCAGCGGGATCGTCCCCATGCCGCAGCCATACAATGTTGAACGCTTGGGTTCCCACTCCGGACCCATATCTTTCCAATGAACGTGTTTTATTCGCTGGCCGAAGGTGTGGACATATTCGATGGGTTCGGACCCGCCCAGCCAACTGTTGCCGGTGTCCAGGCAGATTCCCACCGTATCCTCATGGCCCAGGGCGTTGAGCAACCCCGCCATGCCGTCGATCGAGTCGGTCATCGCGCCGTGGGTTTCCAGCAGCAGTTTCACGCCGAGTTCCTCCGCCCACAGGATGGGCGTGTAGAGTTTCTCGCGAATGGCGAAGAACTGTTCCTCGCCGGTCAACTCCTTGCCGAAGTTGGTCTTCGGGTCGCCCTCGGTCGTAATCACGTGTTCGATGCCCAGCAGCTTGGCCAGGCGGATGGCCTTGATGATCTCGTCAGTGCCGTAAACGTTCGGTGCCGGCGGGTCCAGCAGGTTGGCGTGGGCGCAGAAACTCGTGAGCTTTACTCCCGCCGCCTCGGCCATTTCCCGAGTCAGGGCTGGATGGCCGTCCAGGCTGATCGATGCCGCGAAGTCGTACTCCACGCCCAGCATCCCGCCGTTGTGGCTGTCGGTTATGTCCGCGTATTCGATGCCCATTTCCGCGATGGCCTTGAACTGGCGGGCCATTGGCTGGAACGGTTCTACCAGGGCAAAACATCCTATGATCATGAAGGTGCTCCTTTCTCAGGTTTTCAGTCCGCTGACGCATGCCGCAAAAACCACGCCGCCGGGGCACGTGAAGACAGGCTCCGGCGGGCGTTGGATTGCCGCTGCCACATCGCGATGGAGTCAGGCGCACATGCGCGCCGATGATACACGACTTCACCAGCATACATTGGACCACGGGGGCGCCGCGGTCAAGTAGTTATCGCCCCGGCCTGCACTTTTACCTCAACCAGGCCGGGGTGAGTTTGACAATAAACATGGAGGTCGACTTTGTCGATAAGAACGAAGGCAATTTACGCGAATGTCCGGCGTGCCAGAGCGGTATAATTACTCAGAGAAAGCAGGTGTATGAGAATGGCTGAATTCTCGTGTCCAGGTTGCGGCTCGCCCGTCTTTCCACCGCCAGGCGCGTCTTCGGCGATTTGTCCCCACTGTGGCGCACAGGCCGCGATGGTCCTCAGGCCGGCCTTGCCGCGTTCGGCAGCGCAGTCCCAGTCCTGGCTGCTCTGGGTAATCATGGGCATCGGGGCTGTGATCGCCACGGCGGTGGGCTTGCGGTATTTGGTTGGCGGCGGCGAGCCGAGGGCGGTGATGGCCTCCGGCGGGACCAAGTCCCTGAAGAGCCTGGCCGGGCCGATCCTCGCCCGCCCGGTCATCAGATCCGGCGGCAGGCGAATTCTGATTGGCCTGTCCCTGACCGACAGCAACGGCAACCGCATTCGCGGCATCCGACTCGCCGGCGGCCGACGACCTCCCGCTCCCCGGGTTTCCATTCTTAACACCGCCGGTACGGTCGTCTACACCTGCAAACTGGCCTATGGCTGAGGCGGCAACTGCTCGCACTTGTGGCAAGTGCCCTCCAACCTCCACGGAACATTCATCGCGAAGCTTACCTATGACACGAGGCCCGTTCCCCTGCAGGCCGAAGACGCGACCTTCACCATACCCTAACATTGGCCAATAGCGCCCCACGGTGTCGAAACGCATGCCGATTGCCCGCCATTTGCGGTTCAGCCGGGTGTGAGGGTGTGTCCCCCCGGTTCCCCCGCCATGCCGGGAACTGCCGTCAGTTCCCTTTTTCACCGCCGGAGAAAAGATCATGCATACATGCGAGCTTGCATGGTAGAAGTTCTCTGAACAAGGTCGCCCGCAAGCGAGTCCTCTGAGATTCCTTTAGAATGGAAAAACGAGAGGTCACGTAAGTCATCGTGAATGGGGTAATATAACACCAGACCGCACAGAAGCTTCCGGAATGGCAAAAACGGAGATCGCATCCATGACTTCCACGGGATCGAGACACAGCAGTCAGGCACGAATTGGCCGGCGGCACTTCCTCCGGGCCGTGGCGATGGGTACGGCCTGCCTTTCGATGAGCCGTCCGCTACGAGCTGGGCAACCTGTCGCATCGGCCGACAAGTCCGCAGGTCGGCCCAACTTCATCGTGTTTTTAACCGACGATCAGGGCTACGGCGACGTGGGGTGCTTCGGCTCGCCTAAGATCAGGACGCCAAGGTTCGATCACATGGCGGCTGAGGGAATGCGGTTCACCAGCTTTTACGCCCAGCCCGTCTGCGGACCTTCGAGGGCGGCGCTGATGACGGGCTGTTACCCGATTCGCATAGCCGAGCCGGGCAACCGCAAGAACCAGCACAACATCTTGCACCCGAAAGAAATCACCATTGCCGAGGTCCTCAAGGATGCGGGGTACGCTACGGCCCTGGTGGGCAAGTGGCACCTGGCGGGAGGGCGGCGCGATGCGTATAAACCTGAACTGATGCCCAACGCCCAGGGGTTTGACTATTTCTACGGAACGCCGCTGTTCAATGGGTATTCGCGAACAGTCAATCACAGGTCGTTCAAGTGCCAGCTAATGCGAAACGGCGAGATGCTCAGCCAGGCACTCGACCAGACCGGCATGGACGAGTTGACGCGGAACTACACCGCCGAGGCCATCACCTTCATCAGGGAGAACAAGGACCGCCCCTTCTTCCTATACCTGGCTCAGAACATGCCCCACGTCCCGCTGGGGGCTTCCAAGGAGTTTCGGGGCAGAAGCCCGCTGGGGCTCTACGGCGACGTGATAGAGGAACTCGATTGGTCGATGGGAAAGGTGCTCGACACGTTGAAGGATTTGGGTGTCGAAGACAACACGCTGGTGATATTCACATCCGACAACGGTCCTTGGATTGAGAAGCAAATCGGCAACTATGCCGGCAGTGCCGATCCTCTTCGCGGCGCGAAGATGACCGCCTGGGAGGGTGGCCCACGCGTGCCGTGCATCATGCGCTGGCCCGGGAAAATCCCCGCCGGTAAGACCTGCGACGAGCTTGCCACGACGATGGACTACTGGCCCGGCTTGCCAGGACCAAGCTGCCCGGTGACCGGGTTATCGACGGACGAGATATCTGGGACCTGCTGGCCGGTAAGGCTGGGGCGAAGAGCCCGCACGAGGCTTTCTTTACGTACAACTGGGTGCGCCTGAACTCGGTGCGAAGCGGCAAGTGGAAGCTCGCACTGCCTCGCCCGGCCCGGCCGCCTGGGACCGGCTGGTCGGGGCGAATGATCGATGCCGTGCCCGCGCCCCAACTGTTCGATCTGCATGCCGACATCGGCGAAAAGCATGACGTCGGGGCTGCGAATCCAAAAGTCGTTGAGCGCCTGATGGGGCTTGTCGAGAAGGCCCGGGTCGATATGGGCGATTACGATCGCATGGGCTCGGGCGCGCGATTCTTCGATAAGGCTCCCCGCTGGCCTGAAACGGCCAAATGGAGGAACCGCCGCAAGTGATTCGTAACAGCGCGCAAGCAGCCACAATTGGATGTTGAGTTCTTATCACCCCGTTTAGAAAGTTGTCTCTGGTGCGAGCGGTCTGAATTTCCGTGCGTCTGCGTCAGAAATCCGCAACAAAGCTAGCAGCCCGTTTAGAAAGCTATCTCTGCTGCGAGCGGCCTGGATTCCTGCGCGTCTGCGTCAGAAATACTCGACAATGCTAAGGCATTGCCTGCGTTTTCTTCCTTGATGCTCGAAACCCCGGCTCGCTCTCGCGACGAGATCCATTTCTAAACGGACTGCTACGGCTTTGCCTGCGGCTAGGCCTCTCACAGCTTGCGGTCCAGACGGCGGTATTGGATCGCCTCGGCCATGTGATACCGGGAAACCGCGCCTTTCGGTCGCCGGCCTCCGTTGGCCTCTGCGACCACGAGTTGGATGCCGCGACCGAGAGGATCATGGCCCTCAGTCGCCGAGATGACCGTGACTCCCAAGTCTTCCAGATCCGCGACTACCGCATCCGACAATAACGGATCACTGGTTCGCCATGATCGCGGTCGGGCGGAAGGAATTGACTTTTCTCGCAGAATCTGCGGTCTAAGTTGGCGAGAACTGGTTCAAGCTATTGATGCATACGTAACGGCGCGGTCTTCTGGGATTCGGCCGAATCGAAAAAAAGGACGTTAAGCGACGTAATGAACACGATGAAACAATGCCGCGGGGACAGCCGCCGGGCATGGTTATGTTGGGCTGTCGTGACAGGTGCGGCGATGCTGATCGTCGGAGGCTGTTCTGACGAAGTTCGGCGTTACACGCATTTTGGCGCGTGGTCGAATTCGACGCATGACCCGGCCGTGTTTTCGGGTTCACCCTCTCGAGACACCGCGGCGTTGGGCGCCAGTGCGGATGTCCTCAGCGATCGCGACTGGCAGGTGCTGGAGAAGATTGCCCCCAAGCCGATCTGGGAACGGTTGGCTACGGTCCGGGAGATGTTCTGCGGCACCGATGCGACGACCCAGCCTAGCCCGTCATCTGGGCCGGCACCTGAGGAGATCGCGCGGAAGCTGGATCGCGATGTCCCTGTGACGATCTTGCCAGACGGTCGGGTGCAGATGTTCTATCGTCTGCGTCATTACGGCGGAGTTAACGTTACCAGCGCTCGCGACGGCGGCACGGATCGCCGCAAAGTCACCGTCACGCCGAACAACCTGGCGTCGCTGGTGGCGTTGGTCAAGCAGCAGTTGGCGGGGCAGGGGGTGGTGGTGGCGCTTCCCAACACGAATTCTCTCGTGATCACCTGCGCCCCGGAGGCGAAGGCGTCGGTATTGGGGTTGCTGGCGGGTGTGGACGTCGCGCCGCGGCAGGTGGAGGTCACGGCCAAGGCATTCGAGGTCCGTCACGATTTTGATTTCCAGGTCGGCGCCCGCACGCTTCTGGAGCACATGAGCGGCTCGGGTTCGCAGGGCGTCGCCAGCGCGTTCGATACCCAGGGCTTCCTGGACGCGGTCGCAGCGGGGACGGACTTCCAGGGCGGGATCCTTCGGATATTGCAGGTTTTCGAGGGCGCCGGGTTGAAGCTGGACATGACCTTGCAGATGATGGTCGACACGGGATTGGTCAAGATGGTCGCGGCACCGCGGATGACCGTCACGGCCGGCAAGACGGGATACATGCTGGCGGGGCAGGAATTGCCGATCCAGTCGGCGCGGTATGTCTCGGACCAGGTTCTCACAGACAAGACCACGTACAAGCCCGTCGGCGTGCAGTTGTACATTACGCCGCAGATTATCGGCCCGGAATCGATCAAGTTGCACGTGGTGACGATCGCCTCTGCGGTGTCGGGGTTCCAATCCACCGGCGACTTGGCCGAGGCTCAGGGCAAGGGGGCATTGCTGAATCCGGTGATCGATTCCCGCGAGGCCGAGACATTCGTGACCGTGCCGAACGAGTCGACGCTGGTCATAGGCGGCCTACGGATGGTGCGGACCATCAGCCGCGAGCGGAAGACGCCGGGGCTTGGCGACCTGACGGGGCTGGGGTGGTTCTTTAAGAGCCATCGCTCGCAGAATCACGTCAGCGATTTGTACTTCTTCGTCACGCCTCGGCTGATCAAGACCGGCGTCGCGTTGGGCACGTGATGCCGGCGTTGGCGAATGGGACCAGCCGCACCATCGCCCCGGCGAAATGCCTCATGACGTAACGACACACGGCCACCGGTCACATCTTCCGGTCCAACCGCCGGTATTGGATCGCCTCGGCGAGGTGAGTGGAGGTGATATCCGCGAGGCCTTCGAGGTCCGCGATAGTCCGGGCGATCCGCAGAACCTTGTCGTGGGCGCGGGCCGACAAACCCAACTCCGTCATAGCCTGCTTGAGGATGGTTTCCCCGGCCGCGTCGAGCTTGCAGAACTGTCGCACCTGCCGGCTTGTCATCGTCGCGTTGGTGGTGGTGCTGGGTGTCGCAGTCGCCGGCGCGCCGCTGTCGGATTCAGCAAATAACCCAGGGCCATTGCCGAACCGGCGGCGCTGGATTTTCCGCACGGCCACCACTTGTTCCCTCATGCTGGCCGAACTCGTGCCGTCTGTCGTCGATCGCAACTGTTTCCAGGGCACGGGCGGGACGTCGATATGGATGTCGATGCGGTCGATCAGCGGCCCGGAGACCCGCGATAGGTATCGCTCGATCTGATGTGGTGAGCACGTGCATTTCCGCTTGGGGTCGGTGAAGTACCCGCACGGGCAGGGGTTCATCGCCGCGACGAGCATGATCTGGGCCGGGAACTTGAGGGTGCTATGCACTCGCGGGATGGTTACGGTGCCGTCTTCTAGTGGCTGGCGGATCATTTCCAGCGTCGCTCGGGCGAATTCGGGGAACTCGTCGAGGAACAGCACGCCGTGATGGGCGAGCGAGATTTCGCCGGGTTGGGGTATGGCCCCGCCTCCGATCAGGGCCGCAGCGCTGGTGCTGTGGTGGGGGGTTCGCACCGGCCTGACCGCCATCAGCGATTGGCCCGGTTCGAGAAGTCCGCGAGACGAGTACACTCGCGTGGTCTCCAGCGACTCGGCTGGCATGAGCGGAGGCAGGATTGTGGGAATACGTTTGGCCAGCATTGTTTTGCCAGAGCCCGGCGGGCCTATCATCAGCAGGTTATGGCTTGCCGCGGCTGCAATGGTCAGCGCGCGCTTGGCTGTCTCCTGGCCGCGCACGTCGGCAAAGTCGATGTCGTATCGGCTGGCCACCGAGAAGACTTCTTCCAGGTCCACCGTCACTGGTTCGAGCGGTAGTTCATCGGTCAAAAAACCAACAGCCTCGGTGAGGTACTTCACGCCGATGACCTCGATGCCCTCGACAACGGCCGCCTCGGCTGCGTTTTCGGTCGGGACGATCACGCCGCGTTTGCCCTGGGCTCCAGCGAGCATCGCCGACGCCAGCGCGCCGCGCACGCGCCGCACCCGGCCGTCCAGTGCCAGCTCGCCCAGCAGGAGGTAGTCGTCCGTCTTTTCGCTGAAGAACTGCCCGCTGGCCATCATGCACGCGATGGCGATCGGCAGGTCGTACCCGGCTGAGTCCTTCTTGACGTCCGCGGGCGCGAGGTTGATGGTGACTTTCGGTCCAGGCCAGCGGTAGCCGCTGTTGTGCAGGGCGGACATGGTTCGGGAGATGCTCTCCCGCACGGCCGCCTCGGCGAGGCCCACGAGTCTGATGTTGCTTTCGTTATCGCCGGACTCGACGACGTCCGCCTCGATCTCGCAGGCGATGGCGTCGATGCCTTGCAGGATTGAACTATGCACGCGTGCATTCATGGATCCGCTCCGTCCGGCCCCGTCGTTGCCGGCTCGCAAAACATGCTACCGTCGGGCCGGGCCGAGAGCAAGTGATTGCGCCGGGTTCGAGGTGAAGAGTCTGATTCCCGGGCTGGTGACATGGCGAGGCAGAGTGTCCGAGCCAGTAGGGTGAGTCAGCTCCTGGGCGCACAGGCTTCGCGAAGTTTTTCGCTTAGTTCAAGGGCCTCATCCTTGGTCTTGGCGCCTACGGGAAAAACTATGCGGGCATCTTGCGGGAGCTTTTCGACGTACTCCCACGGCCGGCCTTCGCCTGTGTACCAGTTGAACATGCAGCATGTTCTGGCGAAGAACTCGTAGGCCTCCTCGGCGTATCTGGAGGTCAGATTGAACATCTTGAAGTTCTCGATCTTCGCGAATCCGTCCCATTGGTGCCGCGAGTCGGCGCAGCAGTGAACGCCCATCCCGCCGTAGCGGCGCGCGAGTTCGTTGAGTTCGGGAAGGAAGTACTCTTCGAACATCGGCGGGCTGACGATGCCGATCTCGTCCTCGGACAGCGTGATCCCACCGTCCATGAAGTAGTCTGGATAGTGCGATACGTACTGCAGGCCGAAGCGGTCGAACCAGGCGTCCATGAATCCGCAGAGCAATTCGTTGACCTTGGCGGACAGTTCCCGCACCGCCTCGGGGGTGTCCATGATCGCGACGTAGAAATCGCTCTTGTCCCAGATCAACGCGGCGATATCCATCGGGCTCTGGATGTCGGGTATTTGCAGGATCGCGTCGGGTCCGGCACGCTCGACCAGGCGGTCGGCTATCTCCATTAGTATCGCGAGGTTGGAATCCTGCCAGCGGGGAACCTTGATCCTGCCCGCCTCGGCGGCGCTGCTGACCAGCGGAATGGCGCAAGGCATGTCGTCCGGCGGCCTATGGATCGGACAGCCGAACGGCTCGGCGAATATCTCCGTGCCGGTGAAGACCTTCAGGTGGGGAATCGAGTCGTCATCGAGCCACTCGGCCTGGGCGGCGTGGCGCTCGTAACGCTCGATGGCCCAGTCTACTCGGGCGTCGATGTTCTCCAGAAGCGGGCAGGGCCGATCGGGGGGCATTTCCTCGAACCGAACCATGAAGACGTGCCGGTCGGGCTTGGAGCGATCGTAGAAATCCCGCCAGTTCTGCTTTCGCTGCTCGATACCGCAGCCAGCCGCTGTGGTCATTGTCAATCTTTCTCGGGGTGACTCGTGTACGTCGCGTCTTTACGGGTTTTCGCTACTGTCGATGACTCTATCACTGATCGCTGCATAGGGAAGCGGTTTTTTACATCAAGCCGAGAATATCCGCTGAGGCCCCATGTTTCCCAACGCCTTCTTGGAAGGGGTGAGTGTCACGACGTTGGGGGCGAGGTCAATCATTTGACCACGACCGCTGGCCGCGTCACATTGACACTCTTTCAGAATTCCGCGTGTTCGGTGCGGCTTATGATTTCTTCCTGCAACTCGACCGACAAATCGCAGAAGTAATCGCTGTAGCCCGCCACGCGAACGATGAGGTCGCGGTGGTTCTCGGGGTGGGCCTGGGCCTCTCGCAGTGCCTCTGCCTTGACTACGTTGAACTGCATGTGATGGCCATCCATCTTGAAGTAGCCCCGCACGAGGTGGGCGAGCTTCTCCAGACCGGCCTGGTCGGCCAGCAGCGACGGAGTGAACTTCATGTTCAGCAAGGCCCCGCCGGTCTTGAGGTGGTCCATCTTGGCGGCCGACCGTACCACGGCCGTCGGACCCTTGCGGTCTGCGCCCTGGACCGGTGATATGCCCTCGCTCAGAGGCAGACGCGCCATTCTGCCGTCGGCGGCAGCGCCCGTCACCGAGCCGAAGTACACGTGTACGGTCGTCGGCAGCATCTCTATCCGGTAGCAGCCGCCCTTGCCGTTGGGTCGGCCATCAACTTCGGCGAAGATCAGGTTGAAGGCCCGGACCATTATCGCATCCGCGTAGTCGTCGTCGTTGCCGTACTTGGGCATGCGATTGACAAGCCGCTGGCGAAGCTCCTCCTTGCCGGCGAAGTCCGCATCCAGCGCCGCGATCAGCTCAGCCAGGCTTACGCGCTTGTCGTCGAAGACGGCTTGGCTGATGGCGGACAAACTGTCGGTCAGGCTTCCTATGCCGACAAACTGGATGTACGAGTTGTTGTACCGCGCTCCGCCGGAATTGTAGTCCTTGCCTCGCTTGATGCAGTCATCGGTGATGACCGACAGGAAGGGCGCGGGCATCATCGTTGCGTACATGTGCTCGATAATGTGGTTGCCGCGCATCTTGACGTCGATGAAGTGGCTCACCTGCTTGCCGAATGCGGCGAAGAGGTCGTCGAAGCTCTCGAAGCTCCCGGCGGCGCCCGTGCGAGGCCCGAGCTGCTTGCCCGTCCGCGGATCGACGCCATCGTGCAACGCAAGCTCCAGCACCTTGGGCATGTTGAAGTAGCCCGTCAGGATGTACGCCTCCTTGCCGAACGCGCCGGTCTCGACGCAGCCGCTGCATCCGCCGGCGCGGGCGTCGGCGAGAGTCTTGCCCTGGCGAAGTTGCTCTTGCACGACCGCGTCGGCGTTGAAGACTGATGGCAGACCATAACCTTTGCGGATGACCTTCAGCGCGCGGAGTATCAAGGCGTCGGGACTTTTACGCGAAAGCTGGACGTTGTTGCTAGGCTGGAGAAGGTGCATGTCATCAATCACGTCCAGCAGCATGTACGAGAGTTCGTTCGATCCGTCGGCCCCGTTTTCGAGCAGGCCACCGATGTTGATATTGGCGAAGTCTGTGTACGTGCCGCTCTCTGCCGCGGTGACGCCCACTTTCGGCGGGGCGGGGTGATTGTTGAACTTCACGAAGAACGCTTCCAGCAACTCCCGCGCCGCCTCGGGTGTCAGCGAGCCGTCGGCGATTCCCTTTTCGTAGAACGGCAGGAGATGCTGATCGAGATGGCCCGGGCTGAATGAATCCCAGCCGTTGAGCTCCGTGATGACGGCGAGGTGGCAGAACCAGTAATATTGAAGTGCCTCGTGGAAGTCGCGCGGCGCGTTTGCCGGCACGTGCGTGCAGACGTCGGCGATCTTCTTAAGCTCGGTCTTGCGGGCAGGGTCCTTCTCCTGGGCAGCCTTGTCCAGGGCAAGTTCTGCGTGGCGACGCGCAAAAAGGATCAGCGCGTCGCATGATATGTCCATCGCCGTAAGCTGCTCGCGCTTGGCCCTGGCCTCGTGGTCGCCCAGCCAGTCCAGCGAGGCGATGGATTCCGCGATGTCGCGCTTGAAGTCCAGCATGCCCTTGCGATAAATCTTGCCGTCAAGAACGGTGTGCCCGGGGGCTCGCTGCTCCATGAACTCCGTGAACACGCCCGCGTCGTAGGCTTCGGTCCAATCGGTGGGGAGGTTCTGGAAAATCCGGTCCCTCATGCTCCGGCCTCGCCAGTACGGAATCACCTTCTCCTCGTACGCGCGAATGCAGTCATCGGAGACGCTGTAGCTTGTCATGGGACGGGTGTCGAGGATGCGAAGGTCCTCGCCGCTATGGCAGGTGAGTTCGGGATAGGTGGGCACGGCCTTGGGTTTGGGGCCTCGCTCGCCGACGATAAGCTCCTCGTCACCCAGCCAGATCGTCTTGTTGCGACACAGGTGCATGAACGACCTGGCCCGCATTACCGGCACGGAATACTTTCCTTTGTTGGCCTGGTAGAACTCCGTCATCAGCACCGCTCGCTCTGGAGTCAACTCGGGCGAAGCGTCGAGGCTCTCCTGTCGCAAGCGTTTCGTACGCTCTGTCATACTGCTATCCACCTGTCTTGACGTTCAGGCCGAACTTTCGCATTTGCTCGGCCAGGTTATCCATCCGCTGCTGCGTCGGCGCAAAAACTTCACTTACTCGATACGGCCTGCCAAGCCGCTCGAATTTATGTGCAGCCGTATCATGATAGGCCAGGAGATTGACCTGTTGAACCCCTTTTATTTGCAGAATAAGTTCGGCGGCAGCGTCGAGGTCGGCAGGGGAATCGTTGATGCCCGGCACGATGGGAATCCGCACCCAGATGTTTTCGTGTACCTCGCCCAAGGCCCGAAGGTTCTCGATTATTCCCTCGTTGCTTACGCCGGTGTACTTCGCATGGCGCTGGGGATCCACGAGCTTGAGATCGTACAGGAACAGGTCCGTAAGTGTCGCTATTTCCATCAGTTGTTCGCGACTGCCGTATCCGCAGGTATCCACCGCCGTCGCGAGGCCATCAGCCCGGCAGGCCGCCAGCAACGCCTTGACGAACGCCGCCTGGCTCAGCGGCTCGCCGCCGGA
>CAZMBZ010000062.1:0-8527 GCA_964564285.1 uncultured Planctomycetaceae bacterium
TATTCTACGCCGTGGGGGGTGGTCGCGGCGTGCCATCGGCCCAGCATGATCGCGATGATGAGTGTTCGCATCCGGTTTCCTCGCGCGGGAAAACTGCCCATGAATCTGCATTCGATTATACCGCGACATCAGTCATGCCGCCTGATATTAAGCCGCAAGCAAGACGAGAAATGCCGGTCCATGGCCCCGTCTGTGATCGGGTAAGCACGCCGAGGCGTGCTGAGAAGAACAAGAGGGAGGATCCTCGGGTTACTTGTCCAGTTGCCCGCCAACTTGAAGGGGGCGGAAAGTTCTTGCAGATGCGGGAAT
The DNA here is from genome assembly GCA_964564285.1 of uncultured Planctomycetaceae bacterium. Classification (GTDB taxonomy): domain Bacteria; phylum Planctomycetota; class Phycisphaerae; order SM23-33; family SM23-33; genus JAUWQU01. Next base: position 310 of record CAZMBZ010000062.1, read on the forward strand.
GTAAGGGAGAATGACAGAAGAAAGAACAGTTCATGCGGCCACCAGGGGCGACCGCTATCGGGGTCGTAGCCAGGGACAAAGTGTGCGGTCTTACCGATAGGGGCGCGGCTTGGCAGGTGACATGAGAAGGGAAATGTCGATGCGAATCTGCTTCAGTTCGAACTCCGGAATTCGGCTGTCATGGTTGATATCGCTTGCGGCCTGCGGGTTGACAGGCGGGCTCTGTGTGAGTGCTTGCCCCGCGGCCACGCCGACAGAGCGGGCCAGCAACGGCAATACTCGTGCTGTCATGCGTCTGGAGAAAGCGGGCCTCAAGAGCGACAACGAGAGCTTGCTGGCCTACCTCGCCGAAAGGGTCGATCCGGTCAATCGTCAGTTGCTCTCGGAGTTGGTTCGGCAACTGGGCGCCGAGGACTGGAAGACCCGCGAAGAGGCCACGAAGAAGCTCATAGCCATGGGTGCGGCGGCTCGCGAGGCAATGGAGAAGGCGACGACCCACAAGGACCCGGAGGTCCAGGGGCGGGCCAAGCTTGTTTTGGAGCGTCTCAGCAGGCCGTCCAAGTTGAGCCTGGTCCTGGCCGTGATTACCGATCGCAAGCTCCCCGGCGCCGTGCCGATATTGCTGGCGAGGATGCCCGACATGGGCTCGACGGACCAGAAGGCGGCCCGGCGGGCACTGGAGGCCTGCGCCCGCCGTGAATATATCCCCATTCTGCGAAATACCCTCAAGGCCGACAAGATGGCTGCGGAGGTCCGCGCCACGGTCCTCACCGTCCTGTTCCGGGTAAGCCCGGAGGCCGACGTGAAGCTCATGAAGGCCTGCCTGGCCGATGATTCAAAGGCCATCCGCATGGCGGGGCTGTACGCCATGTCTGGGAAGCCGGCGGACAAGAGCTTCGTGCCGCTGCTGCTGAACCTGTTAGGCCAGGAGGACCCCTACGTCGCTGGCATGGCTGCGGGCTTCCTGGGCAAGATCGGCGACCCCGCAACCGCCGATGCCCTGCTTGGCGTGCTGCACAAGAGCAATCATGGCTTCTTTCGCCAAAATGTCATCGGCGCCCTGATGAAGTTGAAAGGCCGGGAGATGGCCGGCCCCCTGATCGCATTGTTGGCGGACACCAGCGCCGGTTCACGGAGCGACGTGCTGTCGGCGCTGGGGCGGATTCACGCCCCCGAGGCCGCCGAGGCTGTCATCGATGTTCTGGCGGACCCCGATATCCACATTCGCATGAGAGCGTGCACATTGCTGGCCGGCTATGCCGATCGAAAGGCCGTCGAGCCGTTGTACCGTATTGTCGCAAACGACGGCGACCCCATGGTCCGGTCGATGGCGGCGTTCGCGCTGGGGCGCATCGGCGACGTCCGGGCGGTGGATTCCCTCGTCAAGCTTCTTACGACCGACAACTATCCGCAGAACCTGGGTTCACAAAAGGATGCGGTGGCAGCCTGCAAGGTGCAGGCCCGCGAGCAGGCACTGATTTCCCTGGCCGTGATCGGGGGTCCCAAGGCCACCAAGGCCCTGTTCAGGGCCACCATGCAATCCCAGCCGCAGGTGCGGGGCATGGCTATCAAGCTCCTTGCGGAGTTAGGTGACAAGCGGGCTGGCGACCTGGTTCTAAAGGGCCTGGACAATCGCAACTTTTTAGTCACTTACAACGCCATCGATGCCTGCCAGGTCCTCGACGATCCTCGTATCCTGCCGGCGCTGATTAAGCTGGTCACGAGCAATCGCAATGCCCGGACCTATCTGGAGTATGCCACGTTCCGTATGGGCTTCTGCCGAGGCACCCGCACCGAGGCCTTCCTGCGCGCGCGGGCGATGAGCCTGCTGAAGGAACGCTGGCCGAAGGAGGCATGCCCCGTTCTCCTGGGCCGGCTGAAGGATACCGAGGAGTCAGTAGTCCGACGGGCGGTCGAGCTGTTGGCAGACACCAACGACAGGTCCGCGATTCCGGGGCTGATGGATCTGCTGGAAAACAGCAAGAACATCTTCATAAAAGAGGCCGCCGGTACGGCTCTGTGCAGGCTCAAGGTCAAGGCCGCCTTCGGTGCGTGCATGGAACTGCTTCAGCATACAAGTGACCGTTCATCACTGGCGGCCGCGATGGGAGCACTGGCCGAAGAAAGCTTCCTCGATGAGCTGAAGGCGGAGTTGAAGAAACCCAAGGGACGTCACCGCGCGGCGCTGAGCGTGGCTGGGTACGTTCACAAGCCGGAACTGGCCGACGCTGTTGTGACGCTGCTGGACAGCAATAGCTACGGGGTATGCGAGGCCGCCATAGAAGCACTGGGTGGGCTAAAGAACCCTAAGTCCGTCCCGGCACTTCTGGATCGGCTCAAGGTCCTGACGGCGGTGGTCATACCAAGGTCCACCGACGAGAATTATGACCGCAGCGACGCGTTTCGCAACCAGAACCAGGTCCGCCTCCTGGCCCTCGCCCTGGGGAGCATCGGGGACAAGTCCGCCGTCGAGCCACTCCTTGCGGCGATGAACAGGCCCTATATTGACCAGCACAGTGTGTACTGCGCGACAGCCATTGCCAAGGCTCTAGGGCAGATCGGCGACGCTCGGGCCTTCGAGCCGCTGGTGAAGATCATCCGAAAGTACCCGAAGGTAGCCGAGGGCCTGGCCCTGCTGGGCGACAAGCGAGCGATACCACATCTCCAGGCGGCGGCGAATGCGCCCTTCTCACGCCTGACCGCCGCCAAGGCGATCTTCAAGCTTGATCCAGCCGCAAGCGTCGATGCCTTCAGCAAGTTCCTGCGGTACATGGAGAGCAACTATACCAAGTCGCGTGTGGAAGCGGTGGAACTGCTCGCCCAGGTGGGCAGCAAGCAGGCGATCGAGTCCATCCGCTTTGCTTTGACGGATGAAAGCTTCGAGGTCCGCCATGCGGCCCGGAAGGCCCTGGCGTCGCTGAAGGTCCCGATCAAGGTGCCGCTCGAAGCTCCCGCCGCCGGGCCTGCCTGGATGCCAGCCAACTGGCTGGCTCGCCTAAGCTGCGGGTAAATTGCCAGGTGTACCTTGCAATATATCCAGTTTTAGCCTATCCTTTTCTTGAGTGTGCCCAAGTGCGGGAACCGGAAAGGCCAGGACTGCCATGCCTATTCAATGGATACCCAGAAGAATCGAATCCGAATTCGCTCAGGTTTGCTCGGAATATCCGGTGGTGACCATCACTGGCCCAAGGCAGTCTGGCAAGACCTCTTTGGCCAGGCGATGCTGCCCCAGCCATGCCTATGCCAATCTGGAATCTCCTGAGATTCGTCAACTGGCCCAGGAGGACCCGAAGGGCTTTCTCCATGCGTACCCCGCTCCGGTGATCATTGATGAAGTGCAACGAGTTCCGCAGTTGCTTTCTTACATCCAGGTTCTCGCCGATGCCACTGCCGAGCGTGGCCAGTACATCCTCACCGGCAGCCACCAGATGGACCTGGCCGCCGCGGTGAGCCAATCGCTGGCTGGGCGCACCGCGCTGTTACGGCTGCTTCCATTATCGCTGGCTGAATTGCACGATGCGGGCGTGCGGCAGTCTCGCGATGAGGTGATGCATCGGGGATTCATGCCCCGGCTCTATCACGAGGACATTCGCCCGGGCACACTGTACTCCGAGTACTTCCAGAACTACATCGAGCGCGACCTGCGACAAATGGTCGCGATCCGCGATCTGTTGCTGTTCGAGAAGTTTCTCCGCGTGCTGGCCGGCCGCATCGGGCAGGTGGTGAATATAAGCTCCCTGGCCAATGACGTGGGCATTTCTCGCGGAACCCTCAACGAGTGGTTGACGGTGTTGGAAGCATCGTTCATCGTGTTCCGCCTGTTGCCTTGGTCTGCAAATGCCGGTAAGCGGGCAATCAAGTCGCCGAAACTCTATTTCACCGAGCCGGGACTGGCCGCCTGGCTCCTGGATATTGACTCTCCCGGGCAGATCGCACGCGACCCCCTCATGGGGAATCTTTTCGAGAACATGATCGTAGCAGAGGCGCTCAAAGCCAGACTGAATGCGGGCCAGATGCCGAACCTGTACTTCTATCGGGATTCGCGAGGTCATGAGGTCGACTTGATTATCCGGCAGCATCGCAAGGTCAGGCCTGCAGAAATCAAGGCGGCGATGACCTACTCCCCTGATATGCTCAAGGGCTTGAAGCAGTTCCGACACCGGTGCCCCGACGCTCAGGATGGGGCAGTGATCTACGCGGGCGATCTTGAGACCAAGCTGGACAAAGCCCGTCTGCTGAACTTCAAGAGCGTTGCTGACTGGGTCGGCCAGCAGTGCTGATAGCATGCGGGGGGCTGAGGAGGCAGGCAGGCCTCGGGGACTCCGCAAGGGGGCTGCAAGGGCAGTTGTCGCTTGCTACTTGTATCCTTCCACGTGCCCTACGGTGTACTTTTCGACGGCTTTGGCGAGGTCTACGTCGTTGATATTGGCGAGGGTACACATCCAGGCGAGGACGTCGGCGAATTCTTCTTCTTTGTTGTCCTGGTCGGTTCCTGCCAGGGCGGTGGCGAGTTCGCCTACTTCTTCGATGAACCACATGAAGGTTCCGGGCGTTCCTCGTTCGCTGTCTCGGGCGTGGTACTTATCGCGGATGAACTGCTGGAACTCGCGGAGGGTTATGTCTTGGGTCAAGAAGGCTTCTCCAGTTCTTCGATTGCGTCGTCGATGCGTTCGAGGACTATCTCGGCTCGGCTTTCTGAGTCGAGGCTCATTGCTTTTTCGGCGGCTTGCCTTGCGTGGCGGAGCATGCCGGGGTCTTTGGCGTCCCGGCCGGCGAGGTATCTCATCATGGCGGTCTTGGCCCAGGCATCGGAGGAGTCGGGTTGCAGGAGCGTCACTTTTTCGATAGCGGTCACCGCCCTGCCATAGTCGCCGTTGCTTCGATAGATCGCAGCCATGGCCTCGTAGGCGCTTGGCTGGTAGGGGTTGATATGGGTGATTTCCTGGAAGTACGTCAGCGCCTGGTCGTATTGCTTTAGTGCGCGGTAGGTTTCCGCTATCTGCCGTGCGTACTTGGGGTCGGTCATCGTGTGTATGTGAAGGTGGATGAGGTTGGGCAGGGCTTTTTCCGGCTGACCGAGTTGGTTGTATATGGTTGCGAGTTTCTCGTAGCTGTAGCTATCGAGCGGCTGGCGTTGCTGGAGGAGTTCCAGTGAGGTGATGGCGTTGGCCCAGTCTTTTTTGGCCATGTAGCATTGCGATAGGACTTTTGGCGCGAAGCTGGTGGTATTGTCGAGTTTTTCGAGTTTGTTTGCTGCCTGGATGGCGAGGTCGTATTTTTTTTGTCCAGCCAGGACGATAGCGAGCACGCCTTGGGCCCGCGAGGAGTTCGGGTCGAGTTTGAGGGCCTTTTTCGCGGCGGCTTCGGCGCCGCGTCTGTCCCGGCGGTAGAACTTTGCCACAGCCAGTCTGGCTTGGGCTTCGGCGTCGTCGGGTTTTTCCTTTGCGACCTTGACTGCCTTTTTGTAGTCCGGGGGCGGTTCGGGGTTGAAGCCCCATTTATCGATTGTTTTGTGTGCCCATTTGTCGAAGGTCTTGTCGAAGTCCTTTTCCGGGATTTCGACGATTTTCTCGAAGACCTCTTTCTGGGTGAGCCCATCACGGAAGCCCTTGAGCATATCGAGTACCTTGTTGTAGCCTTTGGTCTCGATGATGTACTCCAGCACCCATTCGCTCTGGGCGTAGGCGAGCGATCGGTCGCCTGCCTTCTTGGGTCGGATGAAGCCCCAGTCCAGTTCCTTAATCGGGAACAGCTTGCCGCTTCGGGTTGCACTGACGAGCATTCGCACGAATCTATAGTTTCGCTTGTCGGGCTGCTGGAAGACGGCGCAGGCCTCGGTGAACCAGTGCGGGATGCGGTTTTTTGTGGCTGAGAGGGTAACCGTGTGCGTGTATTCGTGCCGCAGCACGTTTGCCCAGTTGTGCGTGCCGAACTGGCTTCGTTCGGTATTGGGGGCGACCATCGCGATCACTCGCCCGGTCGATGCGCCGACGGTTCCGATCCAGCCTTTCCCGGTGATTCGCACGGAGAAATCCGCGTGCGTCGGGAAGAACTCGACGATGGTCTTCTCGCTCGGCTCGTGCGCGTAATCGCCCGTGATTTCACCGTATATCTTCTCCATGTACTCTGCGACCTGGTCGGCGAGGATTGCATCCACCTTGCCATCCACCTTCACGATGAAGTGGTCCGTCTCGCGGACCATGTAGTGCTTCATCTTGTTGAGGATGTTCATGAAGTTCACGACGTCGGCGCGGAAGTCGTCGATCTCGTGTGCCTTCTTGAGCGTATCGAGCGACTTGGCCTCGTCGCCGGTCTGGAGGTACATCCGCCCGAGGCCGGTAATTGGTTCCGCCTGCTCGGGCGCTAGTTTGATAGCCTGGCGAAAGTAGGTTTCGGCCTGGTCGAACTGCCTCCCGGCTGCGAGCCATTCGGCGGTCGCCAGGGGCAGTCCGTAGTAGCCTTTGTTGATCTTGTGGACGCGGTCTATGAAGGGTTGGGCCTTGTCCTTCTGGCCTAGCCGTATGTGTACCGCCGCCATGAGGCTCAGCGCGTCGAGGTGGTTGGGGTTGACCTTCAGCACCTTCTCGACGATCGGCGGGACCTGCTGGAACTTCCGCCACTGCATCATGCAGGTGGCCTTGAGAAGCAGCGCATCGGCATGGGTGGGGTGTATCGCAAGGGCTTTTTTGGCAAGGGCGAGGCACTTCTCGAACCGCCATCGCGAGAGCTGGATCGCCCCCAGGCCCGCGTAGGCATCCGGAATGTTCGGGTTACGCTTGAGGGCAAGGGCGAACTCTTTCCCGGCGGACTTCGGGCGGTGTTTGCTCAGCAGGAACACCCCGGCCGTCACGTTCGCGGGCCAGTATGTCTTGTCGGCTTTGAGGTACGCCTCCTGCAAATAGTTGTGCAGGATGTTCGACGCCTGCTCGCTGGCACGCTGGCCTGAAAGAATGGCATAGCGGTCCATTATCCGCCCCATCGCTACCAGGCTGCGGGCGTCCCGGCGGTACTTGTCGGCCTCGACGGCGTGAGACATTGTCTTGTAGATCGCTGTCGCCTCGGTCTTGTGTCCGAGGGTTTCCAGCACCATTCCGTGGGCGAATATCGCCGGTGCCCAGGAGGGCTCCAGCTCGTTGGCGGCGGCGGCGTGTTTGAGGGCTTCGTCGTACCTGCCGATCTCATGCAGCACCTCGGCCATTGCGACGTGCCAGCGGGCGCCTTTGGCTGGATCGTCCTTGACCTTGTCGAGCGATTCGACGGCTTGTTGGTACTTGCCCGTTATTGCAAGCGCCTTGGCCAGGCCGATGGCTGCGGATACGCGGGCCTCGCGTTTGTCTAGCAGCTTGCGGTAGGCCTTGCAGGCCGGGGCGTACTGGCCTCGCATGTATAGCTCGCGAGCGCTCTTCAGCGTTCCGGCCGGGGCCTTGGTGGCCTGGCTCGACTGCGTGAGGTTTTTGACGATCGACCCTATGCCGCTGAACACCCCGTCGACGATCGTCTTGCCGCCGGACTCGTTGGCAGGCTTGGTCTTCTGGGTGGTCGGTGGTTTGGTCTCTGCCGCGAAGGCGACCTGCGCCCCTGCGCCCATCGTCAGAAGTGCCGCCAGCACCAGACTTGCGGCGAAGTTGCGCAGGGCCTTGCAGGCTCTTGGCTCAAGATTGTTGGCCATTACGGTTCTCCTGTACCCGCGCCGCCCGCGGCCGGGCTGATCAACCCATTATACCCCAAAAGTTTCTTACCACGATACTTGAACTCGCCGTTCGGGCGGAAGGATTCGGGCGCATTACTCACAAGTATGACGCTCAACTGGGCGGGCGGGTTCCTCGGTAGTGCGGGTGATTGTGGAGTTGGCGCAAAAAAGGCCGGCCTCGCGTTTTCGGCGGGGCCGGCCTGTGTGTCATCAGCCTGGGAAGTTGAATGCTTTCTCAGGCTTCCTTGATTGCTTCGACGGGGCAGGTGTCTACGCATGCGCCGCAGTCGATGCAGACGTCCTGGTCGATCTCGTACTTGCCGTCGCCTTCTTTGATTGCTTCGGCGGGGCAGGCATCGGCACAGCTTCCACATGAGGTGCAAGCATCGGTAATCTTATAAGGCATCTGTCAAACTCCTGTTTCATGCCGGCAGCAGCGCCGAACCACCTGGCAGGCGGCCCCGGTCATAATTATCGCAGGGGGCATCTTAAAGAATTGCAGGGGTGTGATTCAAGGCGGATTGTCAC